>JAISFP010000187.1 GCA_031263525.1 Deltaproteobacteria bacterium
GCGGCCTTCCTCCAGCTCCAGGACAGGATATCTCCGAGCCCAGGGCGGCCTACCCGTGAACGGATACGTAAATTCAATGCGACCCAGATCATCCACGTTCCTGGTGCAGGACAGCCTTCCTCCGGATCCTGAACGGCCTTCCTCCGGGTCCTGAGTGACCTTCTTCCATGTTCTGAGCGGCCTCCCTCCGGGTCCTGAGTGATCTTCTTGCATGTTCTGAGCGGCCTTCCTTCGGCTCCGGCCTTCTTCTGGGTCCAGAGCGGCCATCCTCTTGGCCCACTGCGGCTTTCCTCCGGGTCCAGAGAGTTCATCCTCCGGCCCTAGGACAGGTTCACTCCGTGGCCAAGGCGACCTGCCCGTGAGCGGATGCCTTTGCCTAACTCTGAAAGATGAATGCCGAGCTAATGGCAGGTTTGGAGGAAGAACTGGTTAAACTCTTTAAGAATTGCTAGAAATCAGGAGAAATATAGAAAATCATATAGTTGATATGATTATTTAGCTTACAGAGTAAGGAAATATAATAGATATTGGAATGTGACAAGTGGTTTTTTAGTTTAAAATAACAAAAAGGGAACCGAAATGAAATTCAAACATGGAAAAAGCCCTCAATCAAAAAAATTTTTAGAATTATTAATCAGATACTTTTAATTTCAAAGTTAATCATCTATATATTATAGAGAATATGAATGAATATAAAAATTTAAATTATAATTAACAAATTCAATTTTGTTCTGTTTGACCCCCAAGCCGAGGAGCGGCCAGCAGAAAAAAGACTAGTGATTTCGGATACTTAGGTTTTTCAGCAGTAACTAGTTAATGTTATGTCAATAAATGCCATATATTCACTATGCATTGCGCTCAAATTTATATTACTGCAACACTTAACCATGCTCACATTTAGTTCTCTGTGTAATACGTCACGGACATTTATCCGACTGGGTAATATCCTGTTGCAATACGGCATCTGGCTTAAGCTGATGACAATGACTTTAGAACGCCTGCCATGCCTCCCGCTTGTTCTCGTGACAGTTCATCCGATCTTCAGAAATTTTGCGTCAAATTAATTTTTATGTTACTATCCTATTTAAGGAATGGACAGCCTTAATGCTGCTCCCTGCTCCTGTTAGCCTTGAGGGTCACCCCAATGTTTCACCCGGAAACCAGAGCTAGGGCTGGGTGATGTTACTCAGCGATATTTGTAGCTGCCCGACGGCTCTTGACCTCAAAGAAGTTCGCCCCCCTCCAGAACCCTAGCCGCCGGAGGGAATCAGGCTCCCTGGATAACGGAGCCCGAGGTTCGGACAGCCACAGGCAAGGATTATCACGTGGAAACTTCTAAGTGGAAAACGAAATACGCTCACCTCACAATGTATATGTTCTCCATCGTTATAATCGGCCTGGTTCTCATGTTATCCCCGGCTGTTGCCCTGGCTCAGAACAATGATCAGGCAGATGCTGGCCACCAGACTCCCGAAATGACTGAGCCATACGACAGGTCATCCAATCAACAGGACGAGATATTCAATCGACTGGACGAGATATCCAAGCGACTGGATGAGATGACCAAGCGACAGGATGAGGTTTCGCGTGTCCTGAATGATATTTCCGCTGAACTTAAGGTGCAGGCTAACGAGCAGAAAAATCTTTCCTATAAACTTGGAAGTTCAAACACTTTGGTGATAATTTCAATTTAACTTGTCGGCTTATGTATTGCAATTTTTGTCTTTATGTACACACTTTTATCCAACAGAATTAATGCATTGGATACTAAATTTGACACTAAATTTGACACTAAATTTGACACTCTAACTCAAATTATTTCAAAGATGCAGGCTGACATAGCAAGATTGGACTTAGCTGTAATAGTGATATTTCAAGCCCTTAAAATTAATTACAATGTAATCCAGGCTGAGGAAAATCCCGCAAGCGGGGAGGCCGCAAATTCAAATCTCCTTTCGGCAACCAGCCGGACGGAACAGCTCCCAAGTCCAACGACCGAACTGAAGCCCCCGGCATCCTCCCCAGACGATCCGTCCGGCTCCTGACCAGGTAGCCCCCGTGGCCGGGCCATCCAAACGGTAGCTCTGAAGCATTGGGCTACCGTTCGGCTGGCCGCCCTTACGTTTGCAGGCAGCACATGCCATCTGCCACGAAAACTGAGCGTTCTGGGAAGTCTCAAGACGGCTATGGACAGGCTCGCCAGCACGTCTCTCCCCGCGAGGAGGAGTTTGCCCGACAAGACGACTCGGCCCGACACTGTTAGCCAGCTCCTGACATCTCATGGCGGTGTCGCAACTGATCGGCACTCGTAACTGTTCAGCTGCCCCCGCAAGGGGAGTTCAACAGGGGGGCCTGTCCGACCAAAATGCCCTCTATAGAAATATTTCTCCGCCACATAAAGTATTCGTTGTTGACTCTTAAACTTTAAGAGTTCCACATCTGGGCTCTCTTGCTCCGAAAAGGGCCTGAATAGAGTGGCACCTGAACAGTTACCGGCACTCCTGTCCGGGGTTGGCTACTATTTACTATTAACCAGGCGGATACATGCCAGCGAAAATGCGAATTTAGTCAAATAGTCTCCACGAATTCCAACTCGCATCCTTATCCAAAGTAAGGAGTTTATGCGCTAGAACCTCAATTTTACTGTGATTTTGTATTCGTGTTGTTGAAGCCATTTAAGTAGCTAAACCAGTAGTCTCTAGCAGATTTATCACCCATAAATGGATGAGTTGAAAAAAATTTGAATGGAGTTCAGAAAACTGCAAATCTGTAACTTCTATCCATGGGAGCATAAACCTCACACTTTACACCGCTGACATTTATCCGCCCGGGTAATATCACCCGTTTAATGAAATGCCGGAATCTTGTTCCATCTTTAGAGATCGAATCGTGGCGAGGACGCCAGATCTGGTTAGTTTCACAATCTTTCCACCCATAGGCTGATAGCCAAAATTCCGACATTTAATTAAACGGGCATTAGCCATGGGTCGGTCGTTCCGGGGCCGCAGGGCGGTCTGCCGTCTGGGTACGGCGGTTCCGGAAGCACAGAGTGTCCGGCCGCCACGGGGCGGTTGCTCTGGTGGCGAAGGGAGGCGGTTCTACTGGGGCCGGCGTCTCCGGGCCCGCAGGGGGGAGCAGGTGTCGGAGGTTCCGGCCCTCGGGACGCAGGTCGCCTGGAGTCGGCGTCTCCGGGCCCTCGGGCGGAAAGTCGCCTGAAGTCGCCGTCTCCGGGCCCGCAGGGGGGCAGGTTGCCATGTGACGGGGGTTCCGGGCCCCCGGAACGGCAGGCCGCCCTGGGCTGGCGTCTCCGGGCCTTCGGGGCGTCAGGCCGACAGGTGTCGGCGTCACAGGGCCGGCGATGGGGCAGGCAGCCGGGATCCGGCGGCTGCGGAAGCACGGGGCGTCTGGACGCCTGGGGGAGAGGGCTCCGGGCCTGCAGGGCGACCGGGTCGCCTTGGTCCTGGCTTCTGGCCAGCCGGGCGGGCACGTTGTCATGTTCCGGCGGCACCAGGCGAGAAGGGCGGCAGGGAGGCCTGGGGGAGGAGACCTCAGGCGCGGGGCCGCGGTTCCAGGGAGGCGTGGGGCCAGGCCAGCGTCCTGCCCGGGCTCCCTCGACAGCATCCGTCCTCCGGGGACGGCCGTCCCCGGCCCGGCGTTCATGGCAGCTTTCCGCCTGGGTTCCGCCTCCGCCCGGCCTCCGTCTCCCCCCGGCACTCAGCCTCCGCCTAGCCCTCGGTCTCCGTCTCCTCCTCGGGCTCCGCCTCGCCCCCTTCCGCGCCGCCCGGGGCCCCGTACTTCCTCACGTAGCCGCGGGGGGTTATCATCGCCCCGCGGTACACGAAGGTGGAGCTGTTCCCGACGACGACCAGGGTCTGCATGTCCACGTCCTCGGGGTTGAGGTCGGCCAGGGTGGTCAGGATCCCCCGCTCCCCCTCGCGGCCGCAGCGAACGGCGAGGCCCGCGGGCGTGCTTCCGGGCAGGATCGTGAGGAGGAGCTCCCTGGCCGAGGCGAGCTGCCAGTCCCGGCCTCGGCTCCGGGGGTTGTAGATGACTATCACGAAGTCCGCCCTGGCGGCCATCTCCAGGCGCCTCCTTATGAGATCCCACTCGGTCAGGCGGTCCGAGAGGCTCACGCAGCAGAAGTCGTGGGTGAGGGGGGCGCCCAGGAGCGCCGCCCCCGCGCACAGCGCCGGGGTGCCGGGGATCACGGTGATCTTCAGCTCGCCGGGGGCCGTGCCCAGCGGGAGCCCCATGCCGGCGGCCACCTCGTAGACCACGCCCGCCATGGCGTAGACGCCGGCGTCCCCCCCGGAGACCACGGCGCAGCGCCTGCCCTCCATGGACACGGCCAGGGCCTCCCTGGCCCGGCGGGTCTCGGCGGTCATGCCGCTCCCCATGATCTCCGCGTCCGGCCTCAGGTGCGGCCGCGCCTGCTCCAGGTAGAGCCTGTACCCGAAGACGGCGTCCGCCCTGCCCAGGGCCTCCCGCGCCTCCAGGGTCACGCCGCCCGGGCCGCGGGAGCCCAGGCCAACCACCAGGAGCTCGCGGGGGGCCGTCAGTAGTTCATCAGGGCCAGGGCGCAGGTCGCCTTGCTGTTCTTGTGCTTCGGGACCAGGAGGGGGCCCATCCGGGCGGCAAGCCGCGCTGCTGCTTCGCATACTGAGAACACTCCGATCTTTTCGTAGACCTTGTCAGAGGGGTTGGGGGTCTGCACGGCGGCCAGGGCCTCCATGGACTGGACGACCAGGGGCCTGGAGAAGCGCCTCGCGAGCTCCTGGAGCGCGGGCTCGGAGGCGCGGATCTCCGCCGTGGAGATGAGGGCCAGGGACATGGGCGACAGGAGGCTGTCCGCCAGGACCTTGTCTATGAGGCTCGTGAGGTCCGCGACGTCCAGGTCGCGGTGGCACCCCACGCCCAGCGCGAGGGCCGGTGGCCGCATGACCAGCGCCTCCCTGGGGAAGGGCCGCAGGCGGTAGTCCACGTACACCGAGGGGGTCCTGGGATGGCCCGGGGCCTCCGGGTCGAAGGCCGAGCTCTCGGCTATGGGGGGGAAGAAGCGCCTCCACTCGACCAGCCTCGGGGCCAGGAAGTTGTCCGGGTCGTAGAGGGGAACCTTGCCGCCCTCCGAGAGAACCCGGCTCACGGGCGGGAGGCGGGCGAAGTCCTCGATGGCCAGGTGGCAGTCCCGGGCCAGGACCTCCAGGGAGGGCTTGGACTCTATGTCCGTGGCCGTGTTAACAACCGCCGTGCCGCCCGTGAGCTCGGCCACGGCCCGCGCGAGGTCGTTGCCGCCCCCCAGGTGGCCGGACAGGAGGCTCACGGCGAACCGCCCGTCCTGCCCGAGCGACACCACGGCGGGGTCAGTCTTCTTGTCGACCAGGTGCGGGGCGACGGCCCTCACCATGAGCCCCGTCGCGGCCACCGCCACGTGGCCCTTGTAGCGGTGGAAGGTGGCGGCTATGAGCTCCAGGAAGGATGTGTAGGTGAAGGTCCCCGGCGGCGCGGAGGACGCGAGCCGTTCCGGGGCGTACAGGTCCCCCGAGAGGCCCGCCGCAATGATGCCGGCTATCTTGAGCCCCGGCCTCGTGACCGCGTAGACCGCGGTCCGCGACCCCGGGGCGGGCCCTATGGCCGGGCCGCCGCCGTGCTCCGCCGCGGAGCCAGCGCCCTGCGGGCCGCAGCCGCCGAAGGCGGAGACGTCCCCCGTGAGGGTCCCGCCTCCCGGGCCGCCGGACTGGGGCGCTGTCCCGCCTCCCGGGCCGGCGGCCTGGGGAGATGTCCCGCCTCCCGTGCCGGCGGCCTGGGGCGCTGTCCCGCCTTCCGGGCCGGGGCCCGTCCCCGGCCCGCGCTCGGGGCCTGTCCCGCTGCCGGGCGCCCCGTCCGGGCCCGTGCCGGGCCCGCCGTCTCTCGTGATGTCTGTCATGCCGAACACGTCCGTCCTTTCGGTCAGCTCCCGCCGGGGTCCGCCCCCGCCGGGCCCGGCGGCTCCGTGAGGGGCGCCGCCTCGCGTGGCCCCGGGCCAATCACGGTTTCCCCTCGCGGAAGCCGTGGGTGAAGGAGGCGTCGTAGAGCCTCGACTTCGGGGCGTCCGCGCCGGTCCGGAGCGCCGCCACGGCCGGCCCGCAGAGCATTATCGTGTGGCGGTCGAGGCCCTCCGCGTCCAGCGTCGCCTTGAGCCCCCCCGCCGTGGTCCAGATCTCCCTGGCGTCCGGCCAGGTGGCCCGGTAGAGGAGGGCCACGGGGCTGTCCGGGCCGTAGGCCGCGGAGAGGATCCGGGACACCTCCGCCCCCTCCGCCGCGGACAGGTACAGGGCGAGGGAGGCCCGGTGGGAGCAGAGCGACTCCAGGTCCTCGCCAGGTGGCATGGGGGTGCGCCCCTGCACGCGGGTCAGGATGAGCGTCTGGGTCACCTCGGGGAGGGTGTACTCGAGACCTATCTGGGCGGCGGCGGCCATGGCGGCCGTGACGCCGGGGATCACCCTGTAGGGGACGCCCTCCGCCTTGAGGAGCTCGAACTGCTCCCGGACGGCGCCGTAGAGGCTCGGGTCGCCCGTGTGGAGGCGCACGACCCTCTCCCCGGCCTTCCAGCCGTCCGCGAGAAGCCTCACTATGGCGGCCAGATCCAGCGGGGCGGAGTCCTCGACCCGAGAGGAGCCCTTCCGGCAGGCCAGGATCCCTGGGTTCACGAGCGACCCGGCCGTCACGATGAGGTCGGCCTCCTCCAGGGCCTTCCTTCCGGCCACGGTTATGAGATCCGGGTCGCCGGGCCCTGCGCCCACGAAGATGACTGGATGGGGGTTCTGCGTCATGCGAGGCCTTTCTTCATGCGCCGGAGGCCCGGGAGGGCCGGGGGACCGGGACTTGGCGGGAACGTTTCTGGGCGGGCGCCTGCTCCGCCGGTTATGGCGGAAAGCTCCCGAGGCGGAGGGTGCCCGGGGACGCCGGACAGGGTGAAGGGCTGAGGCCGGGGGCCGCCTGGCTGGGCGAAGGGCGGAGCCCCGGGGCCGCCGGCAGCCGGACGGGGGTGAAGGGCTGAGGCTCATGGCCGCTGGATGCCGGACGGGGTGAAGGGCTGAGGCTCATGGCCGCTGGATGCCGGACGGGGGTGAAGGCCGGAGGTTCAGGACGGCCGGCTTCCGGACGGGGGAGAAGGGAAGATGTCCAGGGCAGCTGGCCGCCCGGACAGGGGAGAAAGCCTTAGGCATAAGATGAGGAGGAAGACGGCAGACGAGAGAAGACATTAGGCACAAGGAGGAAGGCGTAAGGCAGAAGGCAGAAGGCAGAAGGCAAGGCCGTCGGAAAAACCGCTGAAGGTCAGGGCATCAGGCCCGTGGCCGAGGGAGGATGGCCCGCAAGACGCCTGGGCCTCCGGGGCGGGGGAAAGCGCGGCTGGGGGCAGGGGGGGACGGTCCCCCGCGGCTCCCCGGCCCGGCTCAGAACGCGTTCGTCACGAGGTAGACCTGGTTCAGGGGGGTGAAGTAGAAGGAGCCGGACAGCTCGCGGCTCCTGGAGCAGGAGATCTGGAGCACCGACGGGGGGCCGCCGGGGCCGCTGAGGGCCCGCGCGGCGGCACCGAGGCTCCCGTGGGTCACGACCGAGGCGGTTATCGTCCCGCCCGGGGAGAGCCTGGCCCGGGCGGCGGCTATGACGGCCTCCAGGTCTTTCCCGGAGCCGCCTATGAAGACCCTGTCCGGGTCGGGGAGGGAGGGGATGAGCTCCAGGGCCTCCCCGCGGAGTATCTCGACGTGGCAGCAGCCGTAGCGGGCGCGGTTCGCCCTGGCCTGCCCGGCCCTCGCCTCCTCGCGCTCCACCGCCCACACCGCGCCCCGCGGCAGGAGCAGGCCGGCCTCCACGGAGACGGAGCCGGACCCCGCCCCTATGTCCCAGAGGGTCTCGTGGCCGCAGAGCCCGAGCGTCCCCAGGGCCGCGGAACGGATCTCGCTCTTGGTAATGAGGCCGGCCTCGTGCTCGTAGGCCGACTCGGGGAGGCCCAGCGAGAGGGGGGCCGGGGGCCTCGCGAGCAAGAGAACAGCGAGGTTAAGGGCCGAGAACTCCCGCGCGGCCGCCTCCTCCAGGGAGAGCGCGGTCACCCTCTCGCCGGGGGCGTCCAGGTCCTCGAAGACCGTCATGGACCAGCTCCCGGAGCAGCCCCGCCCGGTGGCCCGCCTGGCAATCTCGCCCGGGGTGCTGGACGGGTCCGTGTAGACCGCCACCCTGCCCGCCGCCCCGGGGCGTCCCGCCCTGAACAGTGCCGAGAAGAGCGCCGCCCAGCCGTCCCTGCCGTGCAGGCTGACCACCTCGGCCCCGGCCCATGTCTCCTTCATCCTGGCGAAGGCCTTCTGCACCGTGGTGGTGGAGGGGCGGATCACGGTCCTCTCCGGAGGCACCACCGTCAGGAGCTTCCGGGCCAGGCCGTAGAAGTTCGGGTCCCCCGAGGCCAGCGCCACGCAGCGGAGGCTGCGGCTCCTCGTCTCCAGCTCGCGGAGCCAGGCGTCCAGCCCGCCGGACAGCGGGAGCTTCTCGGCGGGAAACCCCTCCAGCTCGTCCAGCCAGCGGGCGGGGCCGGCAATCACGTCGGCCTCCTCCAGAAGCCTGAGGATCCCCGGTGCCAGATCGTCGGCGCGGTCCAGCCCCACCAGGTCCAGCACCCCCGCGCCGGAGGGCGGGTTCCCCCCGCGGGTCTTAGAGTCGTCCGAGCTAGCCGTCACGTGCACTCCTGGGAAGGTAATCGTCTGTAATCGTCTGGATATTAAAGAGGGGGTTGCTACCCCGGTCCCGAAGAGGGGGGGCAGGGCTGCATGGTAGCCTAAAGCCGCCGAAACCGAAAGTCCTGGAGGCCCGGAATGTCCGGGCAGGTCCGGGTCCGGCCAGCTTCCCCGTACGGGAAAGCCGCGGGCGGCTTCGGGAAGGGCGCGGGTGCGGAATGCCGAAAGGCCCTGATGGCTGAGGGCATGTCGGCTGAGGGATACGAGCAGAATGGCCATGTTGAGAAAGGCCGAAATGGATACGGGGCTAGCGGGCATATTGCGGAAGGCAAAAGGACGGAAAGGCGAAAGGCGAAAGGCAGAACGGCTAAAGGGCGAATAGCACAAGACTAATGGCCGGATAATTAAATTTCGGAAGGCTGAAAAGGCGAAAGTCAGAAAACCGAAAAGGCGAAAACGGAAAGGGCAGAAAACGGAAAGGTCTAAAAGCGAAAGTTCGAAAATGGAAGGATTGAAATCCGAAAAGCCGAAAACGGAAAGTCAGAAAATCTCAATGCCGAAAACTGAAAGGCCGTGAACGGAAAGGCCATAAATGAAAAAGGCTGAAATCTGAAAGGGAGAAGACGAAAGCCTGAAAAACGAAAGGAGGAAAACTGAAAGGCCGTGAACGGAAAGGCTGAAAACTGAAAGGCCTAAAACCGAAATGACAAAAATTGAAAGGCCGAAAATCGAAAGGCCGAAAATCTAAAGGACGAAAACCGAAAGGACGAAAACCGAAAGGACGAAAATCGAAAATCGAAAGACGGAAGGCTGACGGTCCGAAAGTGCCGGACCTGCCCGGCCTTCCGGCAGGCATGAATCAAAGGCGATCAGGACGTCCGGCCCCGAGCCGCGTCAGGTTCGCGGAGCGGCGTCCCGGACGCGGGCCGGGAACGGTCACGCGCCTCCCCCTGCCGGGGAGTCTTCCGGAACCGCCGGGGTCCCGTCGCCTTGCAGGGTCTCGA
Source organism: Deltaproteobacteria bacterium (assembly GCA_031263525.1). Lineage (GTDB taxonomy): Bacteria > Desulfobacterota > Desulfarculia > Adiutricales > Adiutricaceae > JAIRZX01. The sequence goes on from JAISFP010000187.1 coordinate 9,710, forward strand.
AGGCCAGGACCTGCCCGTCGAAGTCGAAGAGGCGCATCCACAGATGCGGGCCGGGCCCGGCGAAGCCGCGGGCGCTCGCGAGCGCCCGCATGGCGACCTCGGGCACGAGGCCCAGGCATCCGCTGGCCTTGATGACGTCCAGGGCGGCAAGGGCGGTGTTCGCGGCCAGGATCCCGGCCCTCGCGTCTTCCGGAAGGCCCGGGAGCCATCCCGCGAGGGGGGCGAGATCCATCTCCGTGCGGTGGGCGTGGGTGTAGGCGTGGCCCGCCGCCTGCTTCACGGCCTTGCCGAAGAACACGGCCAGCCCCACCGTCCCGAAGCCCCTCCTCGCGGCGAGCTTGAGCCCCCCCGCGAAGAAGTCGGCAATCATGACGAAGGCCTCCTCGGGGAGATCGGGCCGCTCCGAGCGGGCCAGGGCCTCGGACCTGCCGCCGGTGGTGAGCACGCACTCCTCCAGGCCCTGGGCCCTGGCTATGGAGAGCGCCGAGTCTATGGTTGCTATGTAGGCCGCGTTGGAAAACGGCCTCACCAGGCCGGTGGTGCCCAGCACCGAGAGCCCCCCCACTATCCCCAGACGGGGGTTCAGGGTGCTCCTGGCGAGCTCCTCGCCTCCCTCTATGAAGATCTCGACCAGGAGCCCCGGCCCGCCCTCCGGGAGGTACTGGGCGAGGTTCGCGAGGATCATCGATCTGGGCACGGGGTTTATGGCCCACTCCCCCGGCGGGAGAGCCAGCCCGGGCTTGGTGACGCGGCCCACGCCCTCGCCCCCGGAAAGCCCGAGGCCCGGCTCCGGGCGGGATCTCACGGACGCGCCGACCCTGGCCCGGTTGGTGACGTCCGGGTCGGCGCCGGCGTCCTTCACCACCACGCAGACAGCCGTCCCGGCGTCAAGCGTCCCGCCGTCCACGGGCACGGAGAGGGTCCTGCCGCGGGGGAGGTCGACCACGACCGTCCCGGGCGCCGAGCCCTCCAGGAGGAGCCTCGCGGCGGCCACCGCCGCGGCAGTTGCCGCCGTGCCGGTGGAGAATCCCGTCCTGAGCTCTTTGCCGTCTCTTCTCTCCAATTTTCGGGCGTTAACTCCGTCGTCCGGGCTCTCGCCCGAGGGTTCTGGGCGAGGCGGGGCCTCGCGGGCATGGCGGGGGCATGGGCAGCTCCGGTGTCGGCCGGGCTGTCCGGGGCGGGGGGCGGCGTGATTCGTGCGGGTGATTATAGCCGTTGCGCCTCCGGACGGTCAATAAAGGCGGGTTTCGGGGGGCCGGGCCGGGGCGCGGAGGAGAGGTGAAAAGGGGATTAAAGCGGAGGAAGCTAGAGGCGCGGAGCAGAGAGGGCGGTGGCGGAGGAGGAATGAGGCGCGTGGTGGATTGTAGCGGAGGAGGCTAGAAGTGATGCATGGATGGTGGCGGTGGGAGTGAGAGTCGAGGGGCGGATGCTGGCGGAAAGGAGTGAGGGGGAGGGCCGGAGAAATCAAACTGGCAGGACGAGAGAGAAACAGAGGATGTCTCCGACGGGCGGGCCCTGCCTGGGAGGGGCGGAGATGGGGAGATGAAGATCGAGATCGAGATGAAGATGGGGAGGGGGGTAACCCGGCGCCCGTGGCCTTGCCCGGGGACCGGCCTGCCGTCTCCCGAGACGTGCCAGGCCCAGGTATCGCTTGCCAGGGACGGCCCTTTCGGCTCCGGAGCGGGCGGAAGGGGTGCCGGAAGGTCCTTGCCGGCCGAGGGTCGGGCGTTGCAGGCCGGCCTCCGCCCGAGAAATGATGTTTCGACATCCGGAGGCGCCCGGCTACGGTCAGGAATAGCCTGTGATTGAAGGAAGCCCGCTTTTGAGGTAAATTCGCTATGCCTCTACCGTTTCAGCTACAGTCCGCCTGTCCGGGTGCCGGCCTCCGGAGCCCGAGCTAAAGGCACAAGGAACAGCCCGCATGGCGTCAGCTCCCGCCCGTCTTCCGCGCGTCACGTCCGGAGCCGCAGCTTCTCGCGAGGCCGCCGTTTCCCGGGAGTCGCCCCTGGCGATCGCCGCGGCCGTCCTCATGGCGGCGGTCCTGTCCGCCTGCGTCGCCGCCGCGCCGCCGGGGCGGGGCGGGTGGCAGACCGTCGACAGCTCCCGGCACATCCCGAACGCCCCGGGCCCGGGCTTCACCGTCCGGCGCCCTCCCGGATTCGGGGAGACGGGCCCTTACGACCCCCCCGCGTCGCGAAGCAGACTGGGAAGGCCGATGCCGTCGCTCACGGTCGGCAGGGGGAAGGCGCCGAACTCCCAGAAGGAGTTCCTGCTGAACGTGAACGTGTTCGCCCTGTCCGGGGAGGAGGCGGGCATGGTGCGGTCCTCCGGAGCGGCGGCGCTGTGGGGCCTCATGGACAGCGCCGAGGGCTCGGGCGGCAGGCCCCAGGCCATTTACGGCGTCCGCGAGCTCCAGTACAAGGGCCGCATGGCGGCGGACAGGGACGGGTTTCTGGAGTTCGGGCGGCGGGACGACGGCGTCCTGGTCGGCCTATTCTGGGTCGACCGCATGGTGGTGGACGGCGGGGTAGCCTACCGTCTGGGCTGCTCGTTCTTCACGACTTCCGAGGAGGCCCGTAAAGGCGCTGCCATGCGCTACGAGCCGGATGTCGAGGGGATATGCAGGCCGTTCTTCAGCTCCCTGGAGTTCAGGGGCTAGCGTCCCCGGAGTTCATGGGCTAGGGTCACCAGAATTAAGTGGCTGCGGTCCCAGCTATTCAATTTATGGTGTATCGAATCGATAATAAATTGCTATATATATGATATGTTCCATATTTCATGATATATATATCAATTTTATTTATATTTATATTTTTTTTAAGCTAAAATTTCGCTGATTATATATTTTACAGGTATCAGTTCGTTGATTTGCCAAGTTATGTAACCGCGCCTCAATGGTTGCCCTGTTCGCCTTGCCCGGTCTCCTTCTCCGTGACTGGCCCGGCGGACCGCCTTCCGGAACCCTGTCCGCCCTCCCTCCGATTCAGTCCGGTCCCCTGCGGCCCGGCGGTCCGCCCTCCGGAACCATGCCTGCCATCCCTCCGGAACCCGGCTTTCCTGGCAGGGCCGTCCGCTCCGCGAACGGATGCGATCTGGAGTCCATGAGCCGCGAGCCTTCCCGGGACGGAGGGAATGCCGGAACCGTGTCCGGGACCGGCGCTGGCGGAAGTTGCGGAACCTCTCCTGCCGGACGGCCCGGCGCCTCCGCTCCATTATTTCAGGAGGCGGCATTCTTTGAGACGGCGACAGCACACGGCATGCGCGGCGGCAGGTGCCGGCATGTACAACGGCCCCGTCATGTGGTAGTATCCTTTTTTCTTTTTAGTGTCGTCCGGGTGCCCCCCGCCCGGGCCCAGGCCCGGCCCCCGGGAGGCCGGAAAGGCGGAGAGCGCGATGGACGAGAAGATTTTGAAGGAGATAAGCACCTTCCAGACCCTGCAGTCGTACTGCACCTGCCGCGCCGCCGGCTTCAAGAGCATGGAGTGCCTCGGCGGCACGGTCCCCAGCTTTTCGAACTCGTACTACATAAACTTCCTCGACGCGACAAACACGACCATGCGCCTCGCGACCCCCGGGGATCCCGGCAGGCCGTGCGGCGGCCCGGACGCCGAGTCCGCCAGGAGGCTCTACCTGCGGGCGCGGGCCTGCTGCCTCGCGTCCGATCTGGGGAGCCCCGACAGGGGGCTTCCCGAGGAGCTGGCCCGCTCGATCTCGGGGTCCCCCGACCGGCCCGAGGCCCTGCGCTGGCTCCTGTGCGCCGCCGCCCTGGCCGAGAGGGCGGCGCCCGCCCGCGGCCGGGCCGACATACCCGGGGCCCTCCTGGGGCTCCCCCCGGACGAGGCCTACGCGGGCGAGCTCCTCGCGGCGCTCGCCTCGTCCTCCATGAAGTGCTACCGGGACACCGACTACGTCCGGGGCGAGGAGCTCCTGGCCAGGGCATTCGCCCGGGGAGTCCCCGCCCCCGGCGCCGGCCCGGCCGACCCCCTTCTCTCGTTCGGGTCGCTTCTCATTCGCTCGGCCTACTTCGATTCCCCCGACTACGGCCCCGGTGCCGCCATGCCGGAATACGCGGGCGGCCTGGCCAACTGCCTGGCCTTCGTCCCCGCGCTGCCCGACCCGCACTGCGCCGCCCTGCTCCCGGTCCACATCAGGTCGGCGCTGGCGGACAGCAAGGACAAGGGGCGCTGGCTGAAGGGCATGCGCCTTGCGGCCGGGCGCGGCCTGCCCGAGGGCAGCCCGTTCCGCCTGGCCTGGGACGTCCTGACGGCCGATTTCTCCCTGCCGCCCTGCCCGGCCGGGCGGTCGGGCCCCGGCACCGATTTCCTGGACTTCCTCTCGAAGACGGCCGCCGCCGGCCTGCTGGGGGCCTTCGGCGAGACGACCGGGCCCGCCCTGTCCGCCATGGTCAACGTCGCCGACTTCTTCGCCAAGAGAATCCTTGCGTTGGACGCGGACGGCATCGAGTCGGCGGTGAGGATCCTGGCCCCCCTGCGCGCCTCCGGCGAGCTGCGCCCCTGGGCCTTCAACGAGTTCATTCACATCCCCATGAACCGCCGTTCCACCGATGTCCAGAGGGCCGTCATGCGCGCCGCGGCCGACGGCCTTTTCGGGTGCGGGGACGCCCTGGTTCATGCCGTTACCAACGCCTCGGTCGCCAGGAGTCCCCTGGCGGCCGGGCCCGGCGAGGGCCCCCCGGCCCCGCTGACCGGGCACGCGGCCGCGGCAAACGAGCTCCTGCTCCGGGCCGCCTCGGACTCCGCCCCCTACGGGACCCGGCTGGCGGCCGCCGTCGTGAAGGTCTCCGGTGCCGCCGGGAAGGCCGCCGTGCAGGCTGAGGCCATCAGGGCGCTGGCGTCGCTCTCCCCGGACCTGCCTGAGCCGCCGCACTACCAGGATTTCCCCGCCGCCTCCGGGAGGCGGGCCGCCGGCCGCTCCCGCGGGCGCGGCGGCCCCGCCCGAACCCTCGGGGAGGCCAGGACGCTCCACCTGTACGCCTTCGCGACCGCGCTCATCCTGGCGTGCTGGTGCCGCGACGATCCGGGGCAAGGAAGGCTTGCCGGGCTCCTGAAGCACCTTCCCGAGCGCTCGCGGATTGATCCGGTGTTCCTCGACACCATACTTCCGGGGGCCTGCAACCTGGCAATGGGAGGGCCCATCGGGATCGTGGGCGGGCTCGGCATGATAACGGCGGCGCTTTCCGAGGAGGCCGGCCTGCCGGCGGGCCGGGTCGGGCTCAGGGCCCTGAACGCGCTGGGGATGTGCCTGTCGCTGCACTCGATCCCGTTCCCGATCCCGGCGCTGCTCGAGTCTCTCCGCGGCGCCGCCCTCCGCCACCTCGCGGGCCCGCTCCCCCCCGACCTCAGGTCGGCGCTCGTGACGTCGCTCATGATAGCCCACGCCCGGATGGGGCTCGATGAAGAGGCGGAGTACATCTTCCTCGACAACGCCCTCATGCTGCTCCCGGCGCAGGGCGCGACGCCCCCCGGCGTCCCGCGGCGGGGCTCGGGCGAGGGCATTCCCGGCGACCCCGGCCGGGACGTCTCCTGGCCCTGGCCCCTGGGGCGCGAGCCGAGGGCCCCGGGCCCTGCCGGAAGGCGCGCGTCCGGCGCCGGGCGCCGGAGCGTGAGGCTCGCGGGGGACGGCAGTGTCGTCGTGGAGCCCATCTCCCCGTCCGGCGCCGGCCGGCCCGGCGCTTCCGCCCGCAGGCGCGACCCCGCCCTCGAGCTCGAGGCCGCCCTGGGGGGCGGGATGTCCCCCGACGGGTGGGGGACGCTCTCGGAATGGCTCCGCACGAGCCGGCAGATACTGATGATCGGGGCGTCGCCGGAGCTCGAGGACCTGAGGGAGACCGCCGAGTCCCCGCTGCCCGTGATGCTGGAGGATGAATCGGCGGAGCCGTCCAACGAGGGCGGCTGGGAGGCCTTTGCGCAGGCCCTGGCGGACGGGTCCGCGCCGAGGGAGATCCTGGACAACGCCTTGCTCAAGGCGGCGGCTTGTCTCGTCAGGGAGGCGGACCCCGGGGACCGGCTCTGGGCCCTGCGCGAGTCCGTCATGTCCCTCACGTGCGTCCCGGTCCTGAGTCCGGGGGACGGCTCGATCATCGTCACGCTGGACAGGGTCGCTCCCCTGCCCCTGGCCGCGTCGGCGGCCGTCCTCCAGGGGCTCGGCAGTTACGGTCCCGCCCTCTTCTGCCTGCTCAACGACACGCGCCCGTGGTTCATGACGCGGATGAAGGCCGGGGCGCTCGCCGGGGCCCTGGAGCAGTCCCGCGAGGAAGGCGACGAGATTCCCCGGAGCCTGGCCGACTCGCTCTGCGCCGTCTACGAGGATTGCCGGGCGGATCCGCGCGACATCGCCCGGATCCGGAGGGCCTGCGGCTCGTCCGCGGGGAGGGCCGGACAGCAGAAGGGCCCCGGCCTCGTCCTGATGAACCCTCTGGACATGCTTTCCGGGTTTTCGCTGGATAAGGCCGTGAAGGCCGCCAGGCCCTCCGCCAAGGCCAAGCCCAAGGCCAAGGCCAAGGGCAAGGGCAAGGGCAGGGGGCCCGGAAAGGGCGGGGGAGGGAAGAGGCGCTGAACCGCGCCCGGCCCGCCAGCCTGCAAGCCCTGGGACACGCGGCGCAACGCCCGGGGTTCCGGACGGGGCCACGTGCGGCGGGTGGCCAGGGCAGGCCCACCCCGCGAGCATGAGGGCCCGGCACTCCGGCCAGGACAGGCCCACGGCGAGCATGACGGCCCGGCACTCCGGCCAGGACAGGCCCGCCCCGCGAGCATGACTGCCTGGCTCGTGAGGCAGTCCAGCCCGGTTTCATGGGGTGCCCGGCCCGGTTTCGGAGGGGGTACGGCCCGCGTGTGGTGAGGCGGCAGTTCGGTTCCGAAAGGCCGACACCTGGCTCGCGAGGCAGTCCAGCCCGGTTCCAGGGGGCGCCCGGCCCGGTTTCGGAGGGGGTACGGCCCGCGTGAGGTGAGGCGGCAGTTCGGTTCCGCAAGGCCGAGACCTGGCTCGCGAGGCAGTCCAGCCCGGTTTCATGGGGTGCCCGGCCCGGTTTCGGAGGGGGTGCGTCCCGCGTGAGGCGAGGCGGCAGTTCGGTTCCGAAAGGCCGACACCTGGCTCGCGAGGCAGTCCAGCCCGGTTCCAGGGGGTGCCCGGCCCGGTTTCGGAGGGGGTGCGGCCCGCGTGAGGCGAGGCGGCAGTTCGGTTCCGAAAGGCCGACACCTGGCTCG
>JAISFP010000280.1 GCA_031263525.1 Deltaproteobacteria bacterium
GAAGACATGAGGTCAGGGGAAGGGTGACGGGGCAGCTGGCGTGGGACGCGCGTCATGCGGGGAGAGCGGCCGAAGAGGGCAGGGCGGGAGTCGGAGGGCAGGCGGCGGGAAACGGGCGACTGAGGAAGACATGAGATCAGGGGCAGGGTGACGGAGCAGCTGGCGTGGGAAGCGCGTCATGCGGGGAGAGCGGCCGAAGAGGGCAGGGCGGGAGTCGGAGGCCAGGCGTCTGGATACGGGCGACTGAGGAAGACATGAGGTCAGGGGAAGGGTGACGGAGCAGCTGGCGTGGGAAGCGCGTCATGCGGGGAGAGCGGCTGAAGAGGGCAGGGCGGGAGTCGGAGGTCAGGCTGCGGGTGACGGCCTACAGAGGAAGACATGAGGTCAGGGGCAGGGTGACGGAGCAACTGGCGTGTGAAGCGCATCATGCGGGGGGGTGAGCGGCTTAAGAGGGCAGGGCGGGAGTCGGAGGCCAGGCGGCGGGTGACGGGCGACAGGGGAAGATATGGGATCAGAGGCCGGGGGACAGAAGGCGGAAGGAGCACATATCTTGACGGGAGGGTGTAGGAGAGGTCTGGGGACGGAGTCGAGGGGATGCGGCAGGCAGTTTCTGGACAGCGCTTGCACTCCGTCCTGAAGGTGTTCGTGGAGATCAAGACTGGAAGGCAAAGGGGGGGGGCAAGAAGATGCCGGAAGAGGGTCCAGATTGTGAAGAATGTGAGCATTATGCATTCGGTTTGCCGCGCCGGCAACTCTGCAGGCTGGAGCCTTGGGGTAGCCTCCAGGATCTCAGAGGTTGGCCGTTGGGTCCCGGAAGTTGGCTCCAGGGTCTTAGAGGTTGCCTTCTGTTTCCCCGGTGGTGGAGCAGACGGGTAGTTTTCTTGTCCCAGGGGATGGTACGGATAGCGCCTGGCCTGGAACAGGCAACTCCAACACAAAGGGAAGCGTCGTGCCCAGATGAGGTCATGCCTCCTCAAGGAGTGTTCCAGCGAGGGCAACATGACCTTGCGGAGCGGGAGGGAACGTGCCCCGAGGAGGGGGAAAGACCGGCCCGTCGTGGGGAGTGGGAAAGCCAGCGTCCGCGGCAGGAAAGGTCGGGAGAACGTACCCGGGCCAGTTGCCCGTGGCCAGGAAGGCGGCCCCGGGGTGCCTGGCTATCAAACTGAATAAATTATGGGAAACGGGAAGGATTTATGATATCCTAAACCAAGTTAGGGATAAATGAGGGTGTTTTGGACCAAATGATTAAAAATAACCCCCAGGATTCTCTAAATTCTATTATTGACTCTTAATTGCCCAACTTTCGGCTTATATGCTTCGACAATCCATCCGAAAAGGAAGTAATCTGCCCTGAACATTGAAGAAATCGGCAGGAAATATCCAAAACTGGCAGGAAATCGCCGGAATTCGGGATCAGTTGGATGGATTAGGCGGGAATTGAGCTTCTCCGCTCCGCAGGCACAAGTTGCGGAGTGGGCGTCTGCAGGGACGAGGGCCATGACCGTCCGGGCCGCGACTCCCGCAGGTCCTCAGTGCCTGTCGCGGAAAGTCGTCATTATGAACGAGTTGTCCGAAGTTTCGAACATGAGGAGGTTTCGCGAAAGTACTGTTTATCAAGGAATTGTCCTGAATTTTGGCAATGCCGTTTGCCGAAATTTTCATGCGCCTGGGTGCCCCTGCCCGTTGGCGTACACGCCGTGAGCCTGCCCCGGCAGGCAGCTTTCGAACGGGAGCGCTGCCCCGTGTGCTCTGGATTTCGGTCTCTCGGAATACTGGTGCCCCTTCGCGTCTGACACGCGCAGTTCCTGATCCGCATGGCATCTTGCACAGGGCGTTGCCCCGTGCGTTGCGGTTCTCCTCCTTTAGGATGACTAGTCCCCATCAGCGTCTGACACGCACTGGCCTTGGCCTGAAGGATGTTTTGCATGGGAGCGCTGCCCCGTGTATTAAGTTTTCTGAGCTGTCAGAAGGATTGGGCCACCTTCGTGCCGGAAACGGTACATTCCTTGATTCACACGGCTTTCGCACGGGAGCGCTACCCCGTGTATTGCGTTTTCAGGGCAGTCGGAAGGATTGGGCCACCTTCGTACCGGAAACGGTACATTCCTTGATTCACACGGCTTTCGCACGGGAGCGCTGCCCCGTGTATTGCGTTTTCGGGCTGTCAGAAGGATTGGGCCATTTTCGTGCCGGAAACGGTGCTGGGATTGACTCACACGGCTTTTCGCACGGGAGCGCTGCCCCGTGTATTGCGTTTTCCGGGCTGTCAGAATGATTGGGCCCCCTTCGTTCCTAAACGCCGATGGCCGTGGTTCACACGGAATTTCGCACGGGAGCGCTGCCCCGTGTGTTCCTGTCTTTAAATTTTCTCCAGGCTTGTGCGCCTGCGGCTCTTCGATCTGAGGTCGTTTCCGCCGCGGCACTGACTGCTTTCCGTCCTGTTGCTTTTTCGTTCTTCGCTTTATTTTTCTCGCTTTCGGCTTGTCTCTTTTTCGTTATTTCACTTTCGTTCTGGCTTCTCGGCTTCACGGTCATCGTTTGCACATTGGGTTGTGTCAACGGCACCTTATGTTGAAAGACCGGATCAAGGGTTTGACTGAGGAAGCCCCGGCCTGACGAGTGTTTGATTTTCCGATGCCAGTTTTGCCTTAAGGAGGTTCCTCTTATTGATGCTCTCCTTAAGTCCTGCTCTCCTTAAGTCCTGCTCTTCATTATGTCCTTGTCTTCATGGCCTTGATCTTCATGGTGTCCGATTCCGGTCAGGCACCATTCACACGGAAGCGGATCATGGCGCTCTGGGCGTCCGGCCCAATGCCGGCGTCTCGAGGCTTCCGGGCCGGGGGCTTTCCCCCGGTCATGCCCCCAGGCGAGCCGCCCGCTACGGGTGGCGGCGGGACCGGGAATCCCGCCTAATTCGTTATCAATTATGATACATTTACCACATTAACTATTATTTCCCGGTGGAAAGATGCCGATATGACATTAGATGAACTGTTTGTGAAGGCGAACGAGAAGGCCGCCGACTTCCAGCCTTCGGACCCGGCGCCCGACGCCAAGATCCTCCTGAACATCGAGGGCCCCGACAGCCGGCAGTGGTTCGCCTCCTTCGAGGGAGGCAGGGGCAGCCTCGCAGTTTACGGCGGCGAGGAGCCGGACGTGACGGTTACGGTGGCAGGCGACACTCTCATAGACATCGCCACGGGTAAGCTCAAGGCTACCATGGCCTTCCTGACCGGCAGGGTCAGGATCGACGGTGACGCTGATCTGGTGGGTGCCCTGGGCAGGCTGTGGCCAAAGTGACAGCTGGCCCGGCATCGTTGCGCTCTCCCGGCCTTGTGCCGCAAGGCCGGGAGAGTAACCACGGAGTCCGCTCACTGAAGCGCGCCGCGGACGTCGCCCGTGCTTCCGACCGTGCGGGCGTGAATTTCACCTTGAGCGGCGCTCGACAATTCCTCGAGCGTCACTTGAGGTAAACCTAGAGCGCATGGCGTGCCGTCACGCGAAAACGCGTACTGTCCTTGACCAGAAAAGGATTTGCACGTGGTCTTCACCGAGGGCGGGCGCAGCATCCAGCGCGAGGCTCGCCAGAAAGGAGACCAAAATTTTTCGCCAGAGCGGCTGTATATCCCCGTAATTGCTGAGAAATTTGCTGTTGCCGTATCCGCGGCGATGCGGGAGGGCCGGAAGAAATCTTCGCCTGACCCACTTCGGGCGTGAGAACGTAAGAAGAGAAATCGGCATTTTTTTGCTCCAGATATAGGGCTAATATGCTCAGTTCCCCTAAATCGGGGTATAGAAGTGCAACAATGATTATCATTTAGTAAAAAATGCTTGACAAGGGTATCTGAAAGCCGCTAATTTGGTTCTTAACAGCATTAATGGTGAAAAGACAATGCGTCTTGGAACCATTTCACTAGAAAAGAGGTGTCGAGTTGGCTGAGAATTCCCTGAAGCTGCTAAGGGAGCAGCTCCTCCTGAGCAAGGCAGAGCTGGCACGGAAGGCCGGCGTGTCCCCCATGACGATCGACAGAATAGAGAACGGCGAGAAGTGCCGCATGGAGACCAAGAGGAAGATCATCCTCGCCCTGGGCTACTCGCTGGAGGACAAGGACAAGATATTCGCCGATCTGTAGGGAACGCGGCCGCGGCCTTCCCCTCATGCCGGAGGGAGGAGGTCGGCGGGCCAGGGCCGACACCTCGCGATCCAGAACGTGCCCCCCGGCCTCATGCCGGAGGCGGGGGGGCGGGCAAGGACCGGGAGGAGGCCCAGTCGGGCCGGGAGTGAACAGGCCGAACATCTAGCCCCAGCCGGGGCCCCATGCCGGGGGCGCAGGGCAGGGCACGAGAGCGGGCGCTTAGGCGCTCCTGGGAAACTCTGGAACACGCCTCATGCCGGAGGCGGACGTCCAGGCGTTTCTGCGGGGGGCCCTGCGCCAGGGCCGCGCTGGCCTGCGCGGTCCCCAGACCCGACAGGACCGTCGCGCCAGCGCCGCGTTCACGCGCCAGTTGCGCCCGAAGCCGGGACCGCACCCGAAACCAGGGGTGCCGGTAGGGTTCCGACGCGCGCGAGGCCGGGCCGCGAGGCCCGGAGAAACCTGTTCGGCGTCCCTACATGATGCGGCGGTGTCCTTCGCCTCCTGAGCCTCCCCCGCAGGCAGCCCCGTGCCGTTCCTGACTGACCGAAGGGCTCCCCCGGGAGCCTTCCGTCCGTACCGGGCTATCTGAAAGGCCGCCCCCTGGCCTTCCGGCAGTTCCGGACCTCTTGACAGATGGCCTTTAGCCTTCCGGCCATACCGGACCTCTCCTGACGGCTGCCCCTGAGCCTTCCGATCGACCAGGATCTCCCGCTGGCTGCCCTCGAGCCTTCACTGCCGTCCTGGACCTCTCCTGGCTGCCCTCGAGCCTTCACTGCCGTCCTGGACCTCTCCGGCTGCCCTCGAGCCTTCACAGCCGTCCTGGACCTCTCCTGGCTGCCCTCGAGCCTTCACTGCCGTCCTGGACTTCCCGATGGCTGCCCTCGAGCCTTCACTGCCGTCCTGGACCTCTCCTGGCTGCCCTCGAGCCTTCACTGCCGTCCTGGACCTCTCCTGGCTGCCCTCG
>JAISFP010000148.1 GCA_031263525.1 Deltaproteobacteria bacterium
ATCTTCTTCCATGTTTTAGAGCGAATCATGGCGAGAAGATGCCAGGGCTAGGGTGTTTCCCAGTCTTTCCACCCATAGGCTGACAGCTAAAATTCCGACATTTAATTAAACGGGTAATATCAGAATTTCCATTCATCTTGCTCATGTCAGACGTTCCGGTGCCGCCACCGTGCTCGGGATACTGCGACTCAACACACTCAGCCTCAGAAAATACCGAGCCTGACCAGCCGCCCAGTCGGCCCCCTCCGGATTGTCCAGACGATCTCATGGGCAAACGCCTTGACAGAACTCATATCCGCAGGACGCTACGTAATATGACGTGCCAAACATGCGTTGACTCCACAGCATTCCCTGCCAGAACGCCAAGTTGAATTCAAAACGCTAAACGGCTGGACATCCAGTAAAAATTGAAAAAATATGAGCCGGGGACCTGGACGTTTCAGCCCACGTCCTGTCCCCGGCTCTCCATGTTACATGTCTTCCGCAAGCGCTGTTCGGAAAGGCAGCCTGGCCAGGCACTCTATTTATCCTCAAGCCCGAGCACCATCGCATCGCGTGAGAGCGAGAAGCCGGTGTCAGTAACCTCGCGCCAGAGAAGGATGGCGGTTTTGACCGTGCCCGGGGTGTTCGGAAACTCCAGGTCAGTCACGCCTCCGTCCGACGCTGTAGCGCGGATTATGGTCCTGCCGCTGGACTGGATGATGACCGCCTCAGTGGGGCTCCCTACGCCCAGCATTACCACGCCGGACACGACTCCGTCGGGGAGGCCCAGGTGCTTGCCGGGTGACGCGAATGTCGAGTGGGTCTCCGGCCTCGGAAGACCGGTGAACGCGTCAACCAGGTGAAGGAAACCATCTCCGTACCCGGAACAGATGTCAAGTCCCGGCTGAAAGCTCGTTACGGCCATGAGCGACTTCCCGCCTCCCAGGGTCATGAGCTTGGGCTGGGTCACGACCATCTCGAAGTTCCGTCCGGACACCCCCTTCTTCAGCTGCATGGAGTCGAGCTTCTTTTTCCAGCCTACTGACGAGGAGCCGCGCATGACATTCTCGAGCGACACGAACGAAGTCATACCCGCGACCGTGCCGACTCCGGACTGGGACGTGAGGTTAACGACCTCACCGGTCCGCAGTACCATCGCCCCGCTCATGTCAACTATTCCGGAAGACCGGTCCGTCAGGTCCTCGAAAGTCATCACCCCTCTCGAGTTCAGCGGCTCCTTCAGCCCGTACATGTACTGGTCATGATTTTCAAGACATTCGTCGCTGGGCGTTATGTCGCATGGCGTCAGGTCGTCCTGGTCGAAGAGCCGCCCTGTCCCGAAAATGACCCAGACATTTTTGTCCGCGTCTCGCGTGGAGTTTACCGCACCCGTGATCGGCCTGTGCGTGTCCAAGAGACGCCTGAGCTTCCATTCGGCAGGCGGGATCGGATCGCCCAGGGAGTCGATCATCTGGACCCTCCAGAGGCTCCCCTCGTCATGGCCGTTCCCGTGGAGGGATGTCTCTGTCAGCCCTAAATATACTGCATGGTCAGACCACTCACCCCTTATCTTGGGGTTGGCTTTCGGAAGGAATGGCGAGGAGAAGAAGCTCTCGGGAACCGATGCCGTAAGGTAGTCCGGATTCCTGGCCGGATCGATCACTGGCCTGCCGGTCTCCGCGTCAAGGACTATGACCCTGGCGTTCTGCCTGCTCACGCCCTGGTACGGAGTCCGGCCCCCGAAGTCAAGCTGATACTCGCTTTCGGAAACTGCCCTGACCGAGTCCGTGACAGGTCCGGAAGGAAGCATCACGTAGAACTTGCCTCCGCTTCTGACCGTCACCGGAGTCCCGACCATCAGGCCCAGCTCGATCGAGCTGTAGCTCCACATGAACACGGGCTCCTTCTCCGGATCGGTCACGTCAAGACAGAAGACGTCGCTGAAGTATGGGTAACCCTTGTTGAGATCCGATGATCCTGCCTCGACGGGCCGGCCTCCCATACGCATGCCCCCTATGAGCACCGTCCTCCACTCGTCCCTCAGCTTTATGTCGACCAGGAGCGGTTTAAGGTCCACGAAGTAGTTGTGTATGTATCCCGGATCGGCCAGAAACGGCAGCGTGGGCATCGCCGCCTCCGGAATGTAGGCCCAGAGCTCTGCCCCCAGGTCGTGCTTCAGGGCACCCGGGTCGGTCTTGCTGGCCGTGCTGTATCCGATCTCTTCCCCCTTGCCTGTTGCAAAACCGCCGTTCACGGCATGCAGCATCCCGTCGTTGGCCCCGAAGTAGACCATAATCCTTCGGTTGACATTTTCCTTCTTGAATTTTGCATAGCTCTGATCGTTATACAGGACGTCAAAATTTGACTTGGGAACTTCGACAGCTATCGGCTTGGAGTTGATGACGTCGCCCAGGATCCACCGGCCGGCTTGTCTGATATACCAGGGACTGACCACCTTCCGATTGCGGAGGTGAGGGTAGTCCCTGCCGACGACCCAGCTGACCAGTTCCTCCACGGCGGTCGGCCTGCTGTCGGTGCTGGACGGGAAATAATCACGGAAATTGTCATGCAGCAGCATGGTTTCCAGCTGTCTGCGGCTTGTCTTCAGGTCAAACAGAAGCATTGACGTCCGTTTTCCCTGGTCACGGTAGCCGAAGTAGATCCTCCTCCTTCCCTGCGTGAAAGTGGCCGGGGAAGTCCAGGCGCGGGCGTCGGCCCTGAACCCTCTGTCGTCATCGCTCTGCAGCTCCAGAAGCCAGCGTCCCGCGTCCCATACCGCATTCAGCTCGTGGGGGTTAGGCGGGTGCGCGTTGAAATAGGAGGTAACAGTCGGCTGGTTAGTCCCTGTCGGGTCGTCACACACGGTGATATGGTGGAGGGCCGACCAGCATCTGGGCTCGATTTCCGGTTTCTGGGTCGTGGTCGTAAAAGTGACAATCCTGTCGCCATTCCCGTATTCCGTCTTCAGGGTCAGCTTGCCGTCCTGGTCGCTGTCCTCTCGTAAGTTGCCGTAACGGTCAATGAAAAGCCCGTATACGCTTCCTACGAAAGAAACGTACTTGTCAGTCTCCTGATACATTAGATAGCGTGGGTAGTAGATGGACTGTATGGAAAGCCCTCCGCCCTCGTCCCCCACGATATGCGAGGCGCTCCCGGTGTTGTAGCCCTGGTTTCGCTGCACGTCCCTGAAGATGGCGTCAAATTTAGCGGCCATGTTTGCGGGATCGGGTATCGCGAAGTAATTGGCCGGACCGAGAACGGGATGTTCCGGATCCCTCTCCCACTCCCCGCGGTCAGGAACGCCGTTGCGATTATAATCGTTGAACGCTCCGTACTTGGCCGCCAGCCACATGGGATCTGGAATGAACTGCCCGCCTGCGCCGTCCGGAGATAGCCTGAACCCCCTGGTCATGTAATATGTCATTTCTCCCCCGGCCGAACTGCCGCATCCTGACCCGCCCGGGACAAGACATTTCCACGGGGATGACCTCTGTTTCAGGAGGCTGTCCGATGACGTGAAATTCGTGGGAACCCCCTGCAAATTCGGCCAGGGGTTATCCCAGTCGACAGTCGCCTTCACGCCGGCGTTCTTCCCCGAATGGCTCACGTCCATGTAGGTCCCGTCTGCCTCGGTGCCGGTAACGGCATATCCAACCAGCTGACTTTCCTTTGACGTGCTCCCGTAGGCGTCAGTGGTGACCGCGAAACCGGTAACCTTTGACCTGTCGATTGTTATCTTCGGAAGCCTGTAGTTCATGGCTCCCGAATCAGTTGCGTAATTCCGGAAACGATAGTATGTCTGCGGCAAGTCCGTCTTACCGAACGGATTCAGGGCAGGGTCGGGTAACGGATCTTTCAGCGCCCCGGCGTGAATTCTGAGCGGTACGGGTTCCAGCTGCACCGCCGGAGATCCGCCGCTCCCTCCGTTCCCCTGCTTCGTGGTCAGGAGCGCGAACTCGTAGGTGCCGAGGGCTTTCCTGCTGTATGTCCCGCCCTCGATCGCCGAGTCGAATGCCGCCACTATCTTCACGTAGAAGGGGAGGCCAGTTGAATCAGTCTGCCAGTCGACAACGAAATAACTCAGGGGAAGGATGAGGCGGCTGCCAGCTGATTCCGAAAATGGCATGGCCGTAATAAGCCGCCCGTTGCCAAGATCGAATTTAATCACGGGGAAATTGCTCGGGAGAGCGACCGTGTATAGAATCATCGGAATGTTCCCGTTCTGGGATGCCGACAGGCTGTGAGTCCGGGCGAACCAGGCCACTGCGGCTAGCGAGTAGCCTCCCTCCAGGGACGGCTCCTCCGGACACAGCCCTTTCACTTCCGATAGCGAGACGAGAGGTTTCGCCGTGCAGTCGTCACTTTCGTTTCTTGAGTAATAAAACTTCTTTCCAGCATCCGTGAATCCCTCCAGTTTCGTTATGGCGTCGAGGTACGCGTTTTTGTCAAAAGTCGAGGCCACCGTCCCGTTCGGGTTCCTGAGGTATGATATCGGTTTCAACGCCGCTATCTCTGGTTCGGCCGGAGACGGTATGTCGTCGGTGTCGTAATCCGGATACGCCGAGCCTATCACGATTGTTACGGGGAACGCGCACTCCCTGTAAAAGATGTCTTTCGGCCTGTTCCTTTCCCAGTCGAACTGCCATGGCGAAATCTCTTCGCCCTGTACAAGAGGGCAGGAAGACTTCTTGGCCCCCGAAAAATACCTGACCGACTCGTAGAGCATCTCTCCGAGCGGCGAGCCCCACGCGGAATTGTTCTTGTAATTTTTCCCGGTCCAGCCTGTAAGGTGAAGCTGGTCGAAAAACGACAGCATGCCCATTGATCTCTTCAGGCCGTTGATAAAATCGTAGGAATTGGCCAGGTTCTCGACGTGCCTGCGCACCACGCCCCCGATCTTTCTCCACTTCTCGTCCGCGACCCCGGTCATCAGCCCGAAAGAAATGCCCCTGTCTGCCCCGTACTCCTGAAAGATACCGGAAGGTTTCCAGGCATTTACAGCGTATTCCAGGCAATTGTCCCTCGGGCTGATGCCGCCCGGCGCATCAGGATCGCAGACTTTCACCCTCGCATCGAACGAGTAGCCCTTGTGACCGATATTAAGGCCCGAGGAGTTCGGGATGACAGGTTCGCTCGCGACGAAGTCCCAGAGTCCGACGTCCCTCTGGGCGCTTTTATGCCTGAAACGCGCGTCAATGTTTGTCTCTACCAGCAGGATCGGCACCGCCGTCTGCCAGTCGCCGACCTGCTTCTGGTCCCGTGCGAAGTAATATATCTTCCCCTTGTCCGGCTTGACAAAGCCAGTGTACATCGAGACATCGTAATACGGGCTCACCTTCATCTTCTCGCCCCACAAATCGTCCGACACAACCTGAGCGCCCCAAAGGTGCGCGTCCTTCGCCAGGTAGCTGTGTTCCAATACCGTGTAGCGGAGGTGGTCGGAATATCTCTTGCCTCCGTAGAGGGCCTTCCTCACGGCGTCCATATGGCTCGTCAGAAACCAGTTTAGCCAGTTCCCGTGCCACAGGCCATTTCCATCCCTGGTCGCTGCCGTACAGACGCCGTTTGCCGACCTGGGAACATCAATGTCCATCCGATCTGACAGCTCGGGAGGGCGTGTCGGGTTCAGGGCCTCCTTGTGTTTCTTGTCGGTCCAGCTTTCCCGCTCGAAGCTTCCTCTAAGGTACCTGTAGCATGCCTGAGGATCGTGTAAACCGTAATATGTCCTGGACGGGTCGAATCCGAAATCCATCTTTCCGTCGCCGTCCAGGTCCGACATGTTGTTGTAGGCCTGACGGTACATCTTGTGGTCCTTAGAAACTATGACAAGGACATGGGTAATCCCGCGCGACAGGGTCATGAACGGCGTGACGGAATAACGGCTCTTCATGACGTTCGCCCCGTTCGCTTCGGGTGCCGTGAAAAGTGCGGCCCATGCCGCGAGGATGGCCGCCGCGACTGCGGCCCGGCCCCATCGGCCAACTCTTGACGTCGTCATTTCTGAACCTCCTTGCTCAACCTCGATAGGCCATGCTCCATGATCAATGCCTCTGGCCCGGCGATCCGAATCAACCTGATTCCTGTCCCGATCCATGACACGACCAATATCACGATACCGGCGCTTATGATGTTCCCTTCCGCGAATCTGTCCATTCCAGAAAACTGACAATTTCCCGAGGGCTGTCCAGACAGTCGGAATCCGGTCATGAGGCCTTCCGCATGGCCGGCAGCATCGATGTCGCGAAGCGTCAGGCGCTAGTTTTCTCAACCGGACAGTTCCAGACGTGCAGCCTCCCCCGATTGCGAACCGCGCAGTCAGACAGTCAGACAGACAGACGGCGTCGCGCCGGCTCATGCAACACGGCTGCCGCAGGCTCTCAGACATGCGTAATCTGACCTGCCTCCTGCCGTTAGACGGCCTGCATCCGTGCCTCGCTCGACTCGCGACCGCATAGCGGCCACTGCCTGAGTATTATTTAGCCCCTGTCATGGGCAGCTGATCCTTGATCCGCGAAACATAATCCCCGGTCATTTCGGACATAGCTCTTAACAAACTACCGGCAGCTTTCCCTTATTTGCCTTTCATTTCTGTAGTTTTACCAGCATTGTTATTTTATAAAACTAAATTTCATTATGTTCAAATCAATCCGTGTCATGCCAATCCTCTGACTGAACAGGACCCGACCGTTCATAAAATTTATTTGGCATGTCGCTAAAAATCACTTGTCCCAGCGCTGAGGACATCTCACGAGTATGCTACTGTCAAACGATATTGCCTTTCTTCAGCAGATCATCTTCTACCTAAACAATCAAAATCTAATATCTCTTATAATTAATATTATTCATCTATTTTTTATAAGATTTCAATTAATTTCTTTTGTCTTACACTGATGTGATTGTTTAAATCTATATTATCATTTCATTTAAATAAGAACGAATAAGACGACTAACTGGTCTCCTCCCTTTGGCACAATATTTTATGTTCTCCAACATTCCTTCACATCAGGTGAAAAATTAATATCTAATTATCATAAATATTCTAATTAATTCAAGATTAATTTTTCACCTAATCAGTTACTCAATTTCCAATGTCCCTAATAAATATGGTTTATTATGTTATGTGTATTATTTAATTTCATATCCTATATTTAAATTAGTCTCGATTAAAATTTAAAATTTTCAATTGATCTATTCTTTTTTGAAATATGTAAATGCCCTCTGTATATTCAACATTTTTAATCTAATTCTAATTTGCCATCATTTGCTATTTTTTTCACAACGTCACATACTGAAGCACAATCAATTTAATTAATTAAATAAGACCATTATATCATATGAATTATTGAAGCTGCTTAAACTTCCAGAACTCAGTTTCTGACATGATCTTACAAACCAACTCAATTTCATATCCCCGCGCATAGATTTTCTGCATCGTTTTATGTGAGCTGTTGTCACAACAATCAACATGATTGAACTTTTTTAGTGATGTAACAATCATGAAAATCATCTAATCAACGACTACAATAACCTGATTCGCCATGCGACATCCTATCTTTAGAGGCATAATTTCTATAAATTCCAAATTTTTTTTTCATATTTTTCAACATTTTCCAGATATTTTCCTTTTTTTAAGAATTCTCACTAATTTTTCTTTACGTCCTGCCCTGTCCCGACCCACGCTTCCCTCACGTCAGAGCAATGCATGATGAATAAATTCTAAATTTTCGTGGCCATGCCTGGTCCGTCTAGGCTTCCGGTGCAAAATGCCCGTCAAGACTTCAGGTTCAGAATGAAAGAAAGCATGGTAACGCAACGAGGACGGGATCATGGTCTGATGCCTAGAAAGGGCAGCAGGCCCGCTGCTGAATCCCTAAAAAATCATTAAATAAAAACAGCATATTTCACAACTACATACCAGTGTTTTTCGGGAGTCCACATTCGACACGACGCAGACCACGGCCTTGCCTGGCCCTCCCTTTCCCCGCCCCGTCACGGGGCTTGTCCCTCCTGTCCTCTCCTGGCACCCGACACGGCTTGTCCGGAACCTTCCCCTCCTCCCCGGAACACGCCACGCACAAAAAATGCCGCGTAACAGCGGCTAAAACCTGAAACCTCAAGCCTCAAGGCCCTGTGCCCCACGGCACGGCCTTCGCACTGTGGGACTGTCCCGGACCGGTCCAGCTTCAGAGACGCCAGAAGGTGAACGCGTCCTTCTCAGCTCTCGAAGTATGGACGGCTCTTTCTGTCATCCTTCCTGCGGATGATCCTTGTTGAGAAAACCACCAGGGCCGAACCCAGCAGGACCATGACAGTGCCGGCCAGGAACGGAACGGCGGACCCGCTGGCCGAAAAGTAGGCAAGCGAGACCAGGACGCTCAAAATTCCGCTTTCCGTGAGCACTATGCCCACGACGAAGCTGACGAAAGCGGCTAGCAGGTTCTTGGTCATCTTTACCCGTACAGGGCCTGCCAGGAGTTCGCCCGGACGCGCCCGCCTGGAAAACGGATGCCCGAAAGGACGCTTCCGCCTGGGAGCCGTGCGACAGAACGGACGCTTCCGGCTCGGGGAACCGGCTCCCAAAACGGACGCGCCCGCCCCGGGGGGCAAGCCCCCGTGGCGGGCGCGTCCAGACCGGTCGAGGGGGCCCGGAGATCAGTCGCCGCCCCTCCCGAAGAGCCTCAGTAGGAAGAAGAAGATGTTGATGAAGTCCAGGTAGAGCTGGAGGGCACCCATGCAGACGCTCTTCTCCTGCTCCTCGACGTTCCCGAAGCCGCCGGCATGGATGACGCGGAGCTTCTGGTGATCATACGCGGTGAGCCCGGCGAAGACCAGGACGCCCGCCACGCAGATGACGAAATCCATGGCGTCGCTTCTGGCGAAGAAGTTGACGATCGAGGCGAGGATGATGCCGACGAGACCCATGAACAGGAAGCTCCCCCAGCTCTGGAGGCTCCTCTTGGTCACGAGTCCATATACGGCCATCGCCCCGTAGACTCCGGCTGTCGAGACGAACGCCTTGAAGATGATGCCCGGGCTGTAGACCAGCAGGACGATCGAGAACGTGAACCCGATGGACACGGCGTAGGCCATGTACAGGCACTTCACGGCAAAGCTTGACAGCGACCTGAACATGAAGCTGATGAGCAGCACAAGCCCCAGCTGGAGTATGATGATGAACATCGGCACAGCACCGCTGGAGGTGATGAGCCTCAGCCATCCTGACGAATGGGACAGTAGGTACCCTGTCAGGCCGCTCACCAGCAGGGCGCCGCACATCCAGACGTACACCTTCTGGAAGAACAGGGCCTCCGCGCTCGCGGCCAGGGTTGCGGGCGAAGGCTGCCCGCCGTACAGGGGCGGGCCGCCGTACTGAGACTGGCCTCCGTAGTTCTGCGGCGGCTGGGTGAAGTCCTGCATCTTTGCTCCTTTCGAGCGGCCCACGGCGCACCGGCTGGCGCGCACGTTACGGGAGTGGTGGCCGGGAGGGAGCCCGGCTATCTGATTTGCGACTCATGCGGACGGGGGAAGCTGCGGCAACAGTCCGGAGACTCGGGCGGGATCAGGCGGGAGGGCGCGGTTGGGCCTTGGAGGCCGTTTCCGGTCAACTTTAATATAGTCACTGGCCTCCCGAAAAGCAAGTGCCACGCCCCGCCGCAAGGTCCCGTCCCCGCCCTCGGAGTCACCGTCCCCGTCCCGTGCCTCGGAGTTACCGTCCCCTGTCTCGGAGTCAAGGTCCCGTCCCCGGCCACGTGATTCTCTCCTCCAGTGCCGCAGAAGTCCTGGGGCACGTATCCGCCCTCTGGGTCAAGGCCGCGTCCCGGTCTCGGCGGTTCAGGTCCGGCCCCGGTATCAAGGTCGCATCCCGGCCTCGGAGACCCAGGTCAGGCCCCGGGGTCAAGGTCGCGTCACGGCCTCGGAGGTTCAGGTCAAGCCCCGGGTTCAAGGTCGCGTCCCGGCCTCGGAGGTTCAGGTCTGGCCCCGGGGTCAAGGTCGCGTCCCGGCCTCGGAGGCCCAGGTCAGGCCCCGGGGTAAAGGTCCGGTCCCGGCCTCGGGGGATCAGATCACCGTCAGCCCCTCCACGGGCCAGACAGCCTGCCGGCTCTGCCGACAACGATGCCGCGCGTCCTGCTCTCCCTCAGCAAGAGTGCGGAACCGTTTTAGTCTCTGCTGATAACTTCTTGATTTTATGTATTTTTGCCATCCGCATCCTGATCTTGCAGAGAGCCAGCATGTCTCTATTAATCACGAAACACACACAATTCCTTGATTATATGATGTTTTTGTACCAGACTGCACCTATCTGGAGCGCCTCCCGCTCATCAGGCTATCAGCCGCCCATTTCTTCAGTCTTCAAATCGTGAACCAATTCCTCGACATATTCGCTATCCCTGCAATTCATTTAAATAATACCTGTTTAAATTTCCTTCTAACATCCATATTTTACAAATAATATTCATACAATTTGTTACTGACCATTCAAAACAATATCTCCTTTTCTTTTATACAATGACAAACTCATCATTGTTGCGTGATAAAATTTAATTATAATCTTCTTATGCAGATTGTTTCAATTTACATGTTTTGATTATTGAATAATACCTATTATCAAGGATTTATCATTATTTTAAACTATGTTAACGCCCAATTATTTAAACTTATTCTAACTTTTTAAATGTTTTCATTCTTATTTCATATAATTCTTACACTATCTTGACCATTAACAATATGATATCCATTTTCATAATCAACTTTCTTTATATCACATTACCTTATGACTTAGGTACTGCCTAAAAAACCAATTTTCTCGGAATTGTCATGGTCAGTGAACCCAAACGTTTCTGAACTTCCGCCTTTCCCTGACGAACGCCGCATCCGGCGCACTTCGCCCGCGTTCCCCGTGCCTTGCCAGCGCTCCGTATCCGGCAAAATTGCCCCGTGCTTGCCGCACCGGCCAGTCCTCGGTTTCGGCAGCTCCTCCCGGCGACCTCCTCCATGCCCGTCAGGTGCCCCGCATCCCCTGCCCGGCAACCGCAAAGCCCGGAACGCCCGGTCTGCCGCGCCTCCGGCAACTGTTGTCAATCATTGCCCCAAGTGTTACTATCCAAGATCTTCAAGGCGAAAGGGAGGCCTGCGGCATGACCACATTCGTAGCCCTCGACCCGGGGGAGAAGACCGTGGGGGCCGCCGTGAGCGACCCCACCGGGACCGTCGCCCGGCCTCTCCCGCCGCTCGCCAGGAGGCCGCACTCGCGGTTCCTGAAGGCTGTCGCCGAGCTCCTGGAACGGGAGGGGGCGGACGTCCTGGTCGTGGGGTTGCCCCTGCTGGACGGGAAGGTCGGCCCCAGGGCCCAGGCCGCTCTGGCCCTGGCCCACGAGCTTCGGAAGGCCGTGAACGTTCCGGTGGCGACCCAGGACGAGTCCTTCACCACGGAGGAGGCCTGGGAGGTCATGCGCCTGAACGGCGTCAGAGGCCGCCGCGCCGGCGGCCGAGCCGACGGGGTGGCCGCGGCGCTCATTCTCGAGCGTCACCTCCGCAGGCCTGGGGCCGCGGAGGGCGGCCCGTCATCCGGGGACACTGGAGCGGTCGCTTCATCCGTTGGCGCAGAATGGCGCCATGCATCCGGAAACGACGAAGCGTCCCCTGCATCTAGGCCATCATCTCCCGGCTCCGCAGCATCCGCCAACAAGGGAGAAACTTCGGCATTCGGGGCCGCGGATGAGCTTGCGGCTTCCGGGGCCGATGAAGACAGCACGGCATCCGGGGGCGCGGAGGGCTGCGGTCCAGCGACCGGTCCCGCCCCGGTCCGGGCAGGCACCGAGGCGGGGGAGGTCCGCTGACACATGGTCAACTTCAAGAGGAAGCCCGCTCCGGGCAAGATCCGCACCGGCCCGAGCCCCTGGGGCAGGATCCTCGGCTTTGTGGGCCTGGCCGCGGTGGCCGCGCTCATCTTCGGCTTCATCGAGCTCCTGGAGTACGGCGAGCGCTTCACCGCCCCCGAGAAGGTGAGCCGCGAGGTGCTGGTTTCCATACCCCAGGGCGCGAGCTACCCCCAGGTAGCCCAGATCCTCCTCGATGCCGGAGTCATCCGCGACAAGGACGCCTTCATCTGGGCAGTGCGGATCAACTCCAGGCTGAAGAGGCCCGTGGCCGTGAAGGCCGGGGAACAGACCATGGATCCCTCGCTGAACGCCTGGGAGACCCTGGCCCTCCTGGCCAGGGGCAACTTCAAGCTCTACCCCTTCACCGTGCCCGAGGGCTGGAACATGGCGGAGATAGCCCGCCAGGTGGAGCTGGCCGGACTGGGTTCCGCCAGCGATTTTCTGGCCATCTGCCGGGACCCCGAGTACGTGAGATCGCTGGGCATCGACGCCCCCAGCCTGGAGGGCTACCTCTTTCCTGAGACCTACAGCTTCCCGCGCGGCACCCACCTGCGGACAGTCATCAAGGCCATGACTGACCAGTTCTTCAGGGTATGGAACCGCTACTCCGACGTGGCCGCCGCCAGGGGGCTCACCATGAACCAGGCGGTGACGCTGGCCTCCATAGTGGAGAAGGAGACCGGCGACCCGGCCGAGAGGCCGCTCATCGCCGCAGTCTTCTACAACCGCCTGGCCAAGAAGATGCGCCTCCAGACGGACCCCACGGTCATCTACGGGATCCCCAACTTCGACGGCAACCTCACCCGCGCCCACCTCCAGATGCCCCACCCCTGGAACACCTACGTCATCCCGGGCCTCCCCCCCGGCCCCATCGCGAGCCCAGGCGAGGCCGCCATCAGCGCCTCCGTGAACCCGGTCCAGGCGGACTACCTGTATTTCGTGTCCAAGAACGACGGTACCCACCACTTCTCCGCCACCCTGAAGGAGCACAACAGGATGGTGGCCCAGTACCAGCGTCAGGGCAGAAGCTCCTGACACGCCCCGCGCCGCTGGAAGCCCCGCGACCGGCCTGCCTCCTGGTCTCCGGGCCCGAAAGCCTCACTGCCAGGGCCGCCCGGAAGCCGCCCTCCCCGCTTGACAGGCCCCCGACCTTGCCTGGCCCCCTTCCGGGGCCCGGACATGACCGCGCCTCTCCCTCCCCGACCTGACACGCCCCGGCCGCCTTCCGGCACCAGGGCCGGAATCACGTCCCGCTCCAGCCCGTCGCCACAGACCGGACACCGCCTGCCGGCGGCCCGACCAGCCCCTCCCAGCGAGGCGGCCCCGGACCATGCATTCCTTCATCATCAAACGAAGCATACTGGCCGAGATCGTCCCCGCCTTCGCGGTGAACCTCGCGGTCTTCACCTTCATCCTGCTCATGGCCCGCGCCATGCAGCTGGCTGACCTGGTGATCACCAACGGGGTCTCCACGGGCGAGGTCACCCGGATCCTTCTGCTCGTCATGCCCAAGATGCTGTCCATGTCCATTCCCATGGCGGCTCTTCTGGCCCCGCTCACGACTTTCCTGAGGATGAGCGCCGACTCCGAGATCACCGTCCTCAAGGCCTCGGGTGTGTCGCTATACCAGCTCCTGCCGCCCGTGGTCCTCTTCGGGCTCACGGCGGGGATCATAACCGGACTCTTCAACGTCTTCGTCACCCCCGCCGCCAACCTGAGCTTCCGAACCGAGCTCCTGACCCTGGCCAAGGCGCGGGCGGATCTGGCCATAAAGGAGCAGGTCTTCGTGCGCGACTTCCCCGGCCTCACCATCTACGTGGGCCAGCTCCCCAGTCGGGCCGAGGAGATGGAGAACATCTTCATAAGCGACCGCCGCCTGGAGGGCGAGAACACCGTCATCGTTGCCGAGCGCGGAGTCCTGGACATAGACCGTGAGGAGGGGCTGCTCCTCTTCAGGCTCTACAGCGGCGTCATTGACCGCATGCACGACGACCGGAGGAGCGTGGACAGCATCTTCTTCGAGACCTACGAGCTCAAGATCTTCCCGGGCCCTGAGTTCGCCCAGGAGGAGGGTGGCTTCGCTGCTGGCCGCTCCGAACTCCCCACCTCCAGCCTGCTGGCCGAGGGGGCCAGGCTGAAGGCC
Source organism: Deltaproteobacteria bacterium (assembly GCA_031263525.1). Lineage (GTDB taxonomy): Bacteria > Desulfobacterota > Desulfarculia > Adiutricales > Adiutricaceae > JAIRZX01. Next base: position 14,005 of record JAISFP010000148.1, read on the forward strand.
GCCGGCGACACGGGCTGGATCTATTACGATCTGGAATTCCACCGCCGCTTCGCCTTCCCGGTCGCGGCCTTCCTGATGGCCGTGATAGGCATGCCCCTGGGCGCCAGCTTCCGGACCAGGGGCCGCAACTTCGGCCTGGGCGTGGGCCTGGTCATATTCGTGGTCTACTACTCGGTCTTCTCACTGGGCATGAGCTTCGCCTCGACCGGGGCCGTTCCCCCGGCCCCGGCTGCCTGGTCCGCCAACATCATCGCGACAGCGCTCGCGCTCCTGCTCCTCAAGGGCATCAACCGCTCGGCAGCCATCGACCCGGGCGCCTCGGTCCGACGGGTATGGTCCCGGCTCACGGGCAGTCCCGCCAACGGCAGATCCGGCCGCGGCCCCGGAGCCTCCGGCCCCGGGCCCAGGGGGGCGGGTCCGCAGGCCGGCGCGGCGGCAGCCGCTCCCGGACGGGGCGCGACCGGCAGGGGGGGGGCGTCAGCCGCTTCCGCAACGCCCTCGGCGTCGGCCGACAGGGACGCTGGAGGCGGGCTGTGAGCGTCATCACCCGCTACCTGGCCGGCCTCTTCCTGAGGCACCTGGGGCTCTGCCTGGCGGGGTTCCTGGCACTGTTCATGGTGGTGGACTTCATAGAGAAGATCTCCGACTTCGTGGGCCACTCCATCCCCGCCACCGACATAGCCCTCTATTTCCTGGCCCAGATCCCCTACGTCTCCATCATGCTGGTCCCGGTTGCCACCCTGGCCTCGACCCTCATAACACTGGTCCTCCTGGCCCGAAACTCCGAGATTGTCGCCTTCAAGGGCTCGGGCGTGAGCCTCTGGAGGCTCTCCAGGCCCTTCCTGGGCGCCGGGCTCCTCCTCTGCGTGATGGTCTTCCTCCTGGAGAACCTGGTCACCCCTCCCGCCGCGCAGGTGGCCAACCGCATCTGGGAGGGGCAGGTCCGCAACCGCCGCGCCGAGACCCTCCAGCGGGAGGTGAGGGACGTCTGGGCGAGGGACGTGAGGCTCCTGGAGCACTTCGCGGTCTACGACGAGGCCAGGGGCGAGGCGCTGGACGCGTCCTTCATCATCTACGACGACGACCTGAAGCTCTCCAAGCGCATTGAGGCTGGCCGCGCCCGCTTCACGCCCGAGGGCCTGAGGCTCTCCGACGCCGCCGTGAAGAGCTACCGGGGCATGGACGGGCGGGGCATGCGCCACTTCGACTTCCGGCGCCAGAAGGATCTCTTCATTCCCGGCTTCCCAGCCCCGCCTGCCGGGCTGGGCCGCCAGGGGGAGACCGACTCCTCGGAACTGAGCTTCCGCGCCCTCTCCGAGAGCATAGGGCTCCTCCAGGCCGAGGGCTTCTACCCCATCCGCCAGATGGTGGATCTCCAGTTCAAGTTCTCCCGCCCCTTCATCACCCTGGTCATGATAGTGGTGGGCATCCCCATCGGCTTCTGGCGCGAGAAGGGCGGGAGCGTGGCCATGGGCCTGGTGCCGGGGCTGGTGCTCTCCTTTCTGTACCTGGTCACCATGGAGGTCTCCAGGAGCGTCGGCTACGCCGGCCTTCTTCCTCCCCTTCTTGCCGCCTGGCTCCCCAACTTCTTCTTCCTGCTCGTGGGTCTGTTCCTCTTCAGCTACGTGCGGCAGTAGGTGTTCGTTCTCGGCTGAAGAAGAGGGATGCCTCCAGGCTCCCGGGCTCGCCTCCGTCCCAGCCCCGGAAGAACCCTCCTCAAAGACTTTGCAGCCTCTTTCCGGACTCAGGCCGAACTTTTCCGATACCGGGTCTTTCCTCCCTTCAGGCTCATGGCACCTCCCTCCGATCCCCTGGCGGCTCCCTCCGTGAACGCGTACAAAGAAGCTGTGAACGGATACAAAACAATCACTAACCGGACCCCGTACAAGCGTTTCGTCTGCTTTGTAGACGATCTGGACAGGGTGGAACCTCAGTCGGCAGTCGAAATTCTTGACGTCATTAAAAATATTTTTGAAATCCAGAACTGCATCTTTGTCCTTGCCATTGACTTCGAAGTAGTCGTGAAGGGCCTGAAGCACAAGTTCGGAGAAAAGACTGAGGAAAACGAAAGGGAGTACCGGCAGTACTTTGACAAGATTATCCAGGTCCCTTTCACAATGCCAGTCCAGTCCTACAAGGACCATCTTGAAATATTTATCAGGAAAAATTTACTCTCCTTGGGGTATGATACCGACGAAAGCTGGGATCTCAAGGTTCTCAAGGATGTGGCATACATCGCGACCGGAGGTGTTCCGCGAGCCATAAAGCGCATCATCAACACCATGTCCCTGATGTTGACAATCGATGAAGAGAGCCATGGAGACATGGGCGAGCCACTGGAAAATGTTCTGCTTGAAAGCGAGCAATCGCAAAGGGATAAGGAGACATTCCTGAAGACCGTGTTCATTGTCGTGTCTTTGCACATACACTTTCCCGAAGTATATCTTAATCTGGTGGCCAATCATAATTATCTAAAATGGAACTTCGAAAATTGCAAGATCGAGCTGAATTCGCCCAAGGATGTTTCTGGCAGCGTGCTCGCGGAAGACGGTGTCAGCGATTCCGAGAGCTGGAAGAAGGTCCTGTCCCACATCTGCTTGAACAGCAAGGACCAGTGGATCAAGCAAAGGTCCAGTGAGGTGTTGGATATTTTCAACGCGCTTTGCCATGTCCTTAACGTCAATGCAGACGACGGATTGAACGACTATGCCCTCGACACGCTGAGCGACGTTCTTGGTCTGGTCAAGATCGTCTCCATCGATCAGGATGTCAGGAGAGACACGGATGAGTCCGACATCAGAAACGACTCCATCACCCACTTCTTCAAACGGCTTCATCAGAACATGAAAGATGAGTTGCCGTGGGCGTACCTGCCTGAAGTTGACGCAGAATCTTTTGCTGAGTTCATCAGAAAATCTTACAGAAACTACGATATTTCTTGCGGGAAGGAGAGCTGGCCTCTCCAGTACCTTGAGTTCTTTGCCTATGTCAAGTCTCCAAGGTTTGGCATTTCCCTCAGACCGAAATTCAATCAAAATTTTAAAAAATCTCATCAGCATATGGACGATATACTAAAGGCACTTTCATCTCGTATAGCAGGCATAGCATTCAATCCATCGCTGACATTTAACCACGATAATGGCTATTTCTTCATAACATTCAAGGGTTTGTCCATCCAAGACCTGGTTAATTCCAAAGACATTAAGTCCTTCATCTCGTTACTGAAGAGCTCCATAGAGCTTTTCCGCGACGTATGCAAAGACATAATCCCCAGGTAGCTGGACGTGGACTGAGTCAGCTTTGCCTCGGGAAGAAGAGGACACAAGTCTGACAATTTACCACGCCAGGCCAAGCCATGCAGAATCTTTGCGTCAAACTGTGAATTTTATCTTCAGCTATCTTCGAACTAATGCTTCACACCTGCCTCTTGCATGACCTGTCATTTTCCGAAGCAATGTCCATGTAGTTCTTCACACAAAATTTATCTGCCTGACATCAACGTGAATGGCAACAACATTTTATTCCTTAGCTACTGTTCACTTATCACGCGAACCTTCAGTTCAGAGACAAACTATACATGCTCGTGCTTTACGTATCCTTATTCTCAACACAGGACTTGCGCCAAACCCCTGCACATTACATACGCTGAACATTTACGCGGGACTGCCGAATCGTAGTTCGCTGAAAATTCGCCAACCCTCATTCAGGATGGGCCATAACCATCGCGCACGGCGGATGCGCCGCTACCCGCACTGGACGGGTGCCAAACTACTGCGGACAGGCATTGCTCCGTACACCAGAGCCAAACTATTTTTCTGCCGCAGCCGTCCGGACGTATCCCCCCGTCACTTCCTACGCTTAATTATGAAAACAGGAAAACTGGCTCGGCCCTCATGCCGCGGCGACCTCCCGCCTGGGCGGAGGGCCCTTCTTGGATGCCGGGATCCACTTCCTGAGGATCCTGTCCAGCTCTTCCACGTCTATGGGCTTGGCCATGAAGTCGTCGAAGCCGTTTTCCAGGAAGAACTCCCGCATGCCGGCCAGCGCGTTGGCCGTGAACGCCACTACCGGCAGCGTCGCGAAGCGCTCCTCCTCCATGGCCCGTATGACCTGGACCGTCTCTATGCCGTCCATGCCGGGCATCATGTGGTCCAGGAGCACCAGGTCGTAGTCCCTCCTCTCGAGGGCGAGAACCGCCTCGCGGCCGCTGGAGGCGGTGGACACCCGCGCCTGATAGGGCGCAAGCAGGCCCTCCGCGACTATGAGGTTGGAGGATAGGTCGTCCACCACCAGGATGGCCGCCCCGGGTGCGGTGAAGCTCACCTTGGCGATCATGCTGGACGCCGCCGGCACAGTGTCCAGCTCGCCCATTGGGGTGGGGTCCACCGCCTTCTGGACTATCTCGGCCGTGAACACGGAGCCCTTGCCGAGCTCGCTCGAGGCCGTGATGTCGCCTCCCATGGATCTGGCAAGCGAGCGGGCTATGGCGAGGCCCAGGCCCGTGCCCTCGACGCCGTGCGTGCCGGGCGAGTCCCCGCGCGAAAACTCCTTGAAGATCCTCTTCATGTCCGAGGGGCTGATGCCGACGCCAGTGTCCTCCACGCGGAACGTGAGCCGCACGGAGCCCATGGAGTCGGCCCCGTCCTGGTCCGCGCCTCTCGCAAAGGAGCTTCGAACCGCCTCCTTCGAGGCCGTGCCCCGGCAGCCGCCCCGCGCGGACGGCATCACGGGGCCGTCCCCGCCCTCCGTGACGTCCGAGGCCCGCTCAAGCCCGCGAGACTCCGGCGGAGCCTGGCCTTTCGGCGCACCCTCGGCACCCGCGAGCTCCACACCGCCGGGCGCTCCCAGCCCTTCCGGCGCTCCCTCGGAGCCCGCTAGCTCCCGTCCGACGGGCGCGACCTGACCTTCCTTCGCTCCCTCGGCACCCGCGAGGTCACGTCCGCCAGGCGGAACCTGTTCGTCCGGCGCTCCCCAGGAGCCCGCGAGTTCCCGTCCGCCGGGCGCTCCCTGCCCTTCCGGCGCTCCCTCGGAGCCCGCAAGGTCCCGTCCGCCAGGCGGAACCTGGCCGTCCGGCGCGCCCTCGGCACACGTGAGCTCCGGGCCGGTGTGAAAATCCCCCGTGATCCGGGGGGCAGGCGCGCCTGACGCCTCCAGCCGTGTCTCCGTCCCCTCCGGGCCGTCCAGGACCGTGAACATGACCGTGAGCTTCACGCAGCCTCTGGGGGTGAACTTCACGGCGTTGTGGAGGAGGTTCAGGAGTATCTGCTTGACGCGCCCGCCGTCGCCGAAGAGGGTGCCGGGCAGATCCGGGCAGGCTCTGACCACCAGCTCCACCGGCCTCTCGCCTATGCGTACGCGGGCCACGGCGGCGGAGTCCGCCAGGAGGGCCGCTGTGGCGTAGCGGTAGGACTTCAGGGCCACGGTGCCCTGCTCCACCTTGGTGATGTCCAGAATGTCGTCTATTACGGCTATGAGCCCCGCGCCCGCCTTCGCGACGCCGTTTATGCGCTCCAGTGCCTTCGGGGCGCCGTACTCCCGCTGGGCCAGCTCGGCCAGGCCCACCACCGCCGCCATGGGCGTACGGATCTCGTGGGACATCCGGGCCAGGAAGGACGACTTGGCCCGCATGGCCGCCTCGGCTCTCCTGGCGGAGGTGCGGCTGGAGAGGATGGACGCCAGCCCGCAGGCCGACACGAGGAGCACGGCCAGGATCTGTATGGACATGAACAGCATCATGCGGGAGTTCGCGAGCCGCAGGAACCTGTCGTCCAGGTCCACGCCGGCCACGGCCTCGATGCCGCCGTCAGAACGCCTCACGGGGGCGTACGCGCTCGCGATGCCCTCCCACCCCTCCACGTAGACGCCTATCCCCTCGCAGACCACCTCCCCGCGCTCCCAGGTGGCCTCCGCCCCGGTCTCGTCGGCGAGGTCCACGAGACTGGTGTCCAGCCCCACACGGGTGCGCTCGTCGTAGTCGTTGTCCACGATGTAGCGGATCTTGCCTCCCGGCTGTATGCGGAAATAGTAGACGTAGAGGGCGTCCGTCCTGCGCCCGAACTCTGCGAGCCTGGCCTTCAGCGCCCCGTATTCCGGAAGCTTCACGTCCCCCGGCACCCGGTACCGCGCGAGCTCGTCACCCGTCGTCATGGCCGCGAGCGACACGGCCTGGCGGGTGATCCTCTCGACGAAGGCCCTCTCCTGGTCCTTCATGTAGTCCCGCAGTATTATCCCCGTGTACAAGGACAGCGCGAGCACCGCCCCCAGGGAGAGGAGGAACATCACGAAGACCGTGTGCCTCCCCAGGAAGGCCTTCAGCCTTCCTCCCGATTCTGCTTCCTCCATCACCCGGCCTTCCCGGCCTTCAGGAGCTTCCTGGCTATGGCCCCGGCCCCCCTGAAGTCCGCCGAGTGCGCGAGCCCGGCTATCCTTCTGGCCTCCCTGCGCACTCCCTCGGAGCTTGACCCCGCCAGTATCCGCGGGATGGCCGCGTCGACGGCCTCCACGTCCCTGAGCTCCAGGGCCGAGCTCAGCCGTTCCAGCTCCTCGAAGAGCACGGCCTGCCCTCCCTGCCCCGCCGGGACGAGCCTGCCGGACGCGGGCGCCACGCCCCCGGCCGGCCGCGTGCCGGGCGTCCCGTCCCCGCCGTCCCGCAGTAACGGCGCGTCATGGCCTCCTGCCGACTCGGCCCCCTCAACGAGCCTCTCGAGCTTTTCCCTGAAGGCCGGCAGGCGGACGCGTATGTACTGGTGATCCAGGCAGCATCCGGCCTTCTCGAGCATGAGCGCCTCGCGGGAAAGCTCCAGTGCCCCGATGCTCGAAAGCCCGTTCTTCAGCATTCTCGTGACGAAGGTGAACTCGGACATGGAGAATGCCCGCGCGTCATGGCCGCCGTCCCCGCCTGACGGCACAGGGCCGGCGAAGCCGCTGGACGTGCCGCCCTCCTCCCAGGAGGCGCCGGGGCCCGGGCGGCCTCCGCTGTCCGCAAAATCCCCGCTCGCGCGAGAGTCGCCTCCGCCGCTCGAGGACATGCGGTTCCCGAATGACGAGCCTCCGTTAGCGGCGGACATGGCGCTCGCGAAAAGCGAACCCCCGTTACCGGCGGACATGCCGCTCCCGGAACGGGAAACCCCGTTTCCGGAGGACATTCCGCCTGCGGAAGAAGCGACTCCTCCGTCCGCTGCCGCGAGGTTCGCAGAAGATTCGCCTGCGCCGTCAGCGGTCTTGCCGTTCCCGGACAAGGCGCTGTCCCCGTCGGAGCAACCGCCGGGCCGGAGGGATTCCGTGCCCGCCGCCTCGGGGCCTCCGTCCCGCCTCCCGGCAGGCGAGAAGGCGAGGCTCTCGGGCAGCAGGCGGAAAAGCTCGCGGCCTCCGGGCCCGGAGCTCTCCGGAGCAGCCCCGAACGGGGCAAGGCAGCGGTCGGCCGCGGGCGGCACGGCCAGGCTGCCCAGGACCGCGCGGCAGTCCCCGGCGAAGACCTTGAGCAGATCCATGTAGCGCCTGGACGATCCGCCCGTGCGGGAGATCCCTATCTCCAGCTCCACTCCTTCGATGGACAGGCCGGACAGCTCGGGAGGCCCGCCGGCGGACAGGCCGGACAGCTCGGGGGGCCCTCCGGCGGAAACGGCACCGGCCCCGTCTCCTCTGCCGGGTGCGGATCCTTCAGGGACGTCGGCAGTGACGGCGATCGCGGCAACTCTCCCGCCGTCCGTGCTCCCGCCCGCAACCGCACTCGCGTCCCCCGAAGCCCTTACGTCGTCGCTCAAGTCCGAAGCCGCCACCGCAGGTCCTGGAGCCCTGCCGTCGGCGCTCCCGTCCGAAGCCGCCACTGCGTCCCCAGGCGCCCTACCGTCGGCGCTCCCGCCGGTGTCAGCGTCCGCGCTCCCCCCCGTGCCGCCTAGGCCGGCCTCCGCACGGGCCCCGCGAGCCGCAAGACGCTCCTCGAGCCACGCGCCGGCCGCGACGCTGACTCCGGAAAGGCCCACCCCCGCAGGCGGCGCCGAGGCGCTCCAGCCGGGGCGGCCCAGGACACAGGCGGTGGAGACCGACCTGCTCCAGGCATGCTCGTCGAAGGCGGAGCCACCGGCGAAGGCACGGCTCCAGGCGGCGCGGACATGGAGGTCCCGGTTTCCGCGGCTGGCCCCGAGCGCGTCCCCGAACTCGGGGCGGGGGACGATCTTGGACTTCGGGATCCACCTGGCCAGGGCCTCGTCCAGCTCGGCGGGGTCGACGGGCTTGGCTATGGCCCCGCTGAAGCCGGCGTTTGTCAGCACGTCGGCCTCGTCCTGGGCCCCGGGATCCGCCAGGGCCACCACGGGGAGTGTCCTGAAGCCTCCGCCTGTGACGGACCTTATGCGGCGGCAGATGCCGGCGCCCCCGATGCCGGGCATGAGCTGGTCCAGAAGCACCAGATCGTATTCCCGGCACGCGAGCTTCTCCAGGGCCTCCTCGCCGGTGAGGGCCGTGTCCGGAACGATGCCGTAGGGGACGAGGAGCGCGCGGACGTCCTCCAGGGCCTCGCGCGAGCCGCAGGCCGAGAGCACCCTGGCCTCCGGGGCCGTGAAGGCCGCCTCCGAGCGGCCGCCCGAAGGCGCCGCGGAGAAGAGGGGGCCCACTGGCCGCCAGGAGGCGACCTTCTGCACCAGCTCGGCGCGGAAGACGGCGCCCACGCCGCCGGGGCCGGGCCTCACGGCGAGGGACCCCCTGAGGGCACGGCAGACGCCCGCAGCCAGGGCCAGCCCCAGCCCCGCCCCGTCCGGGGGGAACAGATCCGCCGGCCCGTCGCCCGCAGGGGCGTCCGCGGAGGGGCTGAAGCCGCCGAAGAGCCTCTCCATGTCCCCCGTGCCCAGGACCGCGCCGGGGACCTCGGCGGTCATGACCAGCCTCAGGTCGTAGCCCTCGGGCTCTGGCTCCACGGAAAACCGCACGAACCCGCCCATGGCGTTCCGGAGGGCCTGGCCCAGGAGGTTCAGCATGACGCGCCTCACCCGCCCCTCGTCGCCTATCAGGGTCTCCGGGAGATCCTGGTGGGCGTCGACCAGGAGCTTCAGGGGCGACGCGCCCAGCCCGGCCCGGGCGACCGAGACCGCCCCGCTTATGAGCTTCGCCGTCCCGTAGGGGGCCTCGTCCCGGCTTAGGTCGCCGGCCTCCAGCCGCGAGAACTCCAGGATGTCGCTGATGATGGCCAGGAGGCCGGCCCCGGCCGTCTTTATCCCTTCCAGGTGCTCCAGGGCCTTGAGCTTGCCGTAGTCACGGCGGGCCAGCTCGGTCAGGCCGATTATCGCGTTCATGGGGGTGCGGATCTCGTGGCTCATGCCGGCCAGGAAGAGCGACTTCGAGCGGTTGGCCTGGTCCGCCAGCCTCGCCTCGCGCCTCCAGCCCATGAGGCAGGCAAAGCCCGAGCACAGGAAGGCGGCGAGCGCCACGGTCTGCACGGCGGACATGTACCTCATGCCGACCAGCCACCCCGGAAGCCCCGCGCCCCACATCGCCTCGGCGGCGGCCACGGCCGCCACCGCCTTGTCGGGCCCGAAGACCGGGTAGTAGGCGGCGTAGAGGTTCTCCTGTCCCGAGGCCCGGACATTCTCGGCAGGGACATCCTGGCCGTCGAAGGCCTTCAGGAGCCCCATCCTGGACGAGGCGTCGTAGAGCCCTCCCCGATGGGCCGGCCTCGAGGGCCCGCCCGAGTCCGCCAGGTAACGTACCATGCCGTCGTCCAGGCGCAGGTAGCTCACCCTCGTCGTCCCCCCCCTGAAGGGCCGGAGGTTGCCGTCAAGCAGCGCCAACCCTTCCGGGGCCAGTTCCGGGCCGCCCAGGGCCATCCGTATCTCCTCGCCGGAGGCCAGGAAGGCCGCCTCGCTGGCTGCCGAAGCCAGGCCCTCGGCGAAGCTCTCCCGGTCCGAGGCGATGTAGTCGGAGATGAGCCCCCTGGTGTACAGGGTCACGGCCAGGACCGCTGCCGCCGTGAACACGAAGAGGAGGACCCCGGAGCTACGCCTGGCCCGTCCGAGGGCGTCCCTCCATGCCGCGGGCGACGCGGGCGCATCCAAGCGGGCGCGGAAGCCCGCCAGGACGCTCACTTTTCATCCTCCGGGACGCGGAAGCCCGCCGGGCCGACGGGGGCGGAAGAAGACGGAGACGTAGACGGAGAAGATGGAGAAGTGGAAATTGAAGAAGTAGAAGTTGAAGAGGATGAGGATGATGCAGACGAGCGGTCGGATGACGGGGGAAACGACGCAGAAAAGACCGAAAATGAAGGAGTTGCTGAAAATAAGGAAGTTGCGGGAGACGAAGAAGTCAAGGAGGTAGGAGAAGTCGCGGAGGGCGAAGAAGACACAGAATATGAAGAAATTACGGGAGAAGACAAAGATGTAGCTGAAGATGAAGGTGAAGGCAAAGTCGAAGGTGAAGATGCAGATGAAGACAAAGGCGAAGATGATGCAGATGAATGCGATGAGGGAGAGGCGGAAGACAAGGAAGGCGAAGTCGAGGGCCAGGCGGCAGAGGGGGGCGCCTCGGGAAGCAGGGCCAACGTGTCGCCGGGCTCGTCGGGAAGCTGAAGGGCCTCAGGAGCCTGGGGAACGGGCGAAATCCCGGAATCCCCCGTGTCCCGCAGGTCCAGGGGCACCCAGGGGTCGCGGGAAAGCATGGTGTCCAGGGTGGGCCCGTGGGCCCAGGAGAGGCAGAAGTCCGGGAAAAGAGAGGAGTCCAGCGGTTTCAGGGAATCCGGGCTACAGCAGTCCCGCCCTCCGGGGAGCAGGGTGCGCCGGCCGGGCAGGAGGGAAGCCACGCCCAAGGCGAGCGCCGGGCCGTCCGGCGGGGCATCCCTGCGGAAGTCTCCCGGTACCCTCCCCGAAAGGCCTGGACCATGCTGCCCTTGCTTTAGACCAGTTGGGCCGTCCATGTGAAAACACCCTGGCCGCAGGGCCGGGCCTGCGGCGTCAAGCTGTCCCGCCGCAGCCGTGGGGCCTGCGGCCGGGCAGGGAGGCCGGGGCCTCCCTGTAATTCAATGGCGAGGCGAGACGCAAAATAAAGCATCAAAAACGGTTGTCAAATACAAGAAGCGGGATGCCGGATACACACTGCCCTTGATTCGATAACCGTCCGAGGCAACTCGCGGGATGCCTCCCTCTATGTTCGACCGCAAGACGAGGCGCCGCGTGAGGCGCCGCAGTGGCATGCCCCTGTTCCCGGAGGCGCCAGGCCCCCGGTGGGGCATGGAACGTCCGGCTCGAGGGCCTTGCTTGGCGGGGGGACAGGGGAGCACGGGCATGCAGGCGCCCGTGCCCGATCCATCTGAAAGCTGTCGGAGGCTGGGGTGGAGTTTCTGGAGGGTTCCGAAAGGCCGCGGGGACCCGCCTCGGTGCATGGGCGCCGGAAACCGACCGGACGTCCGTGACGGCGGGGCTGACGGGGACAGGGGCTTGAGGGGCTGAAGAGGCCCCAGGGGAGCATGGAACCGTGAAGTCTGGAGGGGGGGGCCCGGAGGGCCCGGGGCGACCCGGCGCTGGGCAGAAGGCCCGGGGGGTTGGCTCGCGGGGCCGCGGCCGCAAGGAGCGGAGCGCGGTGCGGGGTGGAGGATCGCCCTGGAAAGCGGAGAGAGATGGCCCTTGAGGGCCGGGGAAGACGGGGGGAAGCCCGGATGGCCAGAGGGCCCCGGAAGGGCGGCGGCTCCGCCCTGAACCTGGCTATAATATGCAGTCGTGCAAATTATAGGGGCAACCTGGGGCAATGTCAACACTTTCTGCCGTTTTGAAGGCCATGCCACCCCGCGACCCAGGTCCACGAATCTGCAAAAACGTGCAAAAATCGCAAAAAAGTTCATGCGCTATACAAAACAGAACGGCCTCATGCTTAGCGCTCTCCGCAGATTCGGCAAAAATCTTCCGGATTCGGGAATTTTTTCTTAAAATGCGGCTTTTGGCAGCGGCGACGGCTCGGTCGTGGATGGCAAGAAAATGCTCAGAAAAGCAGAATGAAAGAAAAGGGGGAAGAAACTTCATAATAATGACATGAGCCTTGAGAATTGGTATCCGTTCACGGATAGGTCGCCCTGGCCACGGAGGTAGCCTGTCCTGGAGCTGGAGGAAGACTGCTTTGGCCTGGAGGAAGACAGCTCTGGATCTGAAGGAAGGCCCGGTCTGACTCTGGAGGAAGGCCGTCCGGGCCCCGGAGGAAGGCCGTCCGGGCCCCGGAGGAAGGCCGTCCTGCACCAAGAACGAGGAAGAGCTGGGTCCTGCTGAAGGTTCCCCCATATTCGTCCGTGAACAGATACAAATTTATTAATGAAATGGATGGCGTCTCAATGGCATCTTCCTGTTCCCGGGCTATCCCGTGCGCCAGCCTCGAGCGCCAGGCACATCGCCCCGGAGGCCGCCGCCCTTTTCCGGGCGCAGGATTTGCCGGAAAGCCTGATCAGGCGAACGGACCCAGGCCCAGTGAACGGGGGCCCGGGGTCGCCCCGAAGGCCAGGACGGCAGCAGTTCCAGGCTGCGGAAGGACGCTTCAGGGCAAATCCGGGCACAGTTTCCGGAACGTGCCCGGCCCCGGCCCGGGAGTCCCCGGTTCGGCCTCCCGCAGAGGGGACCGTCAGCCGCCCGTATTGACTTGAGGCGGCCAAAAAGCCTATAGTTGCGGGGAAAAAGATTCAAGGGAAACGGCTTCTCCGGCGTCCGTCCCGCCCGGCCCGCAGGACGCACGGGGCTTTTCCGCCCTCTCAGCGCCCCGCCCGAGCGGGGCGACCAACCAACAGCGAACGGAGGTGCAGCGGGGGCCCCCGCCAGGAAGCCCCGCCGCTTTAACACATGAAAACTCTCCTCTGCCTCGCCCTCGCCTCGTGCGTCTCCGCCTTCGGGCTGACCGCGGGCGCGGAGGCCTACACAGTCTCCATCAACCAGTTCGTCGAGCACCCGTCCCTGAACGAGGCCGTGCGCGGCTTCAAGGAGCAGCTGGCCGAGCTGGGCCTGGAGGTCACCTACCACGAGCACAACGCCCAGGCCGACATGCCCACCGTCACCCAGATAGTGAACCAGATAGTGGACGAGAAGCCCGACCTGGTGCTCGCCGTGGCCACCCCCTCCGCCCAGATTACGGCCCAGCGCATCAAGGACACGCCCATCCTCTTCACCGCCGTTACCGACCCGGTGGACGCCAAGCTCGTGGCCTCGGCCGCGAGCCCGGGCGCCAACGTCTCCGGCACCACGGACCTCAACCCCGTGTCGGCCCAGCTGGCCCTCATCAAGGAGATCCAGCCGCAGGCCAAGAACATCGGGATCGTCTACAACTCCGGCGAGAGCAACTCCGTGGTCCAGGTCGAGCTGGCCCGCCGCGCCGCGGCCGCCACCGGCTTCGAGCTCATCGAGGCGGTCACCGCCGACACCGCGGGCGTCATGGCCGCGGCCCAGAGCCTGGTCGGCAAGGTCGACGCCATCTACCTGCCCACCGACAACTCCGTCATCGCCAGCCTCGAGGCCATCATCAAGGTGAGCCTCGACCACAAGATCCCCATCTACCCGGCCGAGGACGACTCCGTGCGCAAGGGCGGGGCGGCGGTCCTCTCCATCAGCTACTACCAGCTCGGCCGCCAGACAGGCCGCATGGCCGCCAGGATCCTCAAGGACGGCGCGAAGCCGGCGTCCATGCCCGTCGAGGAGCAGACCGACTTCAACCTCATCATCAACACCGCCTACGCCGCCAAGGTGGGCCTCCAGATCCCCGATGCGGTCGCGGCCAGGGCCAGCGAAACAATCGAACAGTGAGCCTCTACGCCTTCGCCGGGGCCATCGAGCTCGGGCTCGTCTACGGCCTCATGGCCCTGGGGGTGTACCTCACCTTCAGGGTCCTGGACTTCCCGGATCTTACGGTGGACGGCAGCCTCACCCTGGGGGCTGCCGTCTCCGCCGTCTGCATCACCAAGGGACTGAACCCCTTCCTGTCGCTCCTGCCCGCCATGGCCGCCGGCTTCATGGCCGGGACGGTCACCGGCCTGCTCACCACCAAGCTCAGGATCCTGCACCTCCTGAGCTCCATACTCACCATGACCGCGCTCTACAGCGTGAACATAAGGGTCATGGGGGGGAGGCCCAACATAGCGCTCCTGGGCATGCCCACGGTCTTCGACCCCATCAGGGCGCTCAAGGTCTCGCCGTTCCTGGTCTCGAACATCCTCTTCGCCATCCTGGTGGTCCTGGTCATCTCCGTCCTCATCTGGCTCATCCGCACCGAGTACGGCCAGGCCCTCCTCGCCACGGGCGCCAACCCGAAGATGATCACGAGCCTGGGCGTCAACACCCACTTCACCGTGGTGACCGGCGTGGGCATCTCCAACGCCCTGGTGGCGCTCTCCGGGGCGCTCATAGCCCAGAACCAGGGCACAGCCGACGTGGGCATGGGCGTCGGCACGATAGTCGCCGGCCTCGCCTCCATCGTGGTGGGCGAGACCCTGTTCAACAGCCGCCGCATCACGACCATCATCATATCCGTCGTGCTCGGCTCGGTCATCTACCGCCTCGCCATCGCGGCCGCCCTGAGCTTCAGGTTCTTCCAGCCGTCGGACCTGAAGCTCCTGACCGCCGGGCTGGTCGTGTGCGCCCTGGTCGTGCCCAGGATCCGCCAGTCCATACGGGAGAAGGGCGGGACCAGGGGCCAGAGGGGCTAGGGAGCCCCCCGGGAATGCCCGACCCTAAAACCGCCGGGGGTGTCCGGAAATGCTCAAGCTGAGGGGCCTCTCCAAGTACTTCGCCAGGGGCACCGTGAACGAGGTGCGGGCGCTGAACCGCCTGGACCTCAACGTCGAGTCCGGGGAGTTCATCTCCGTCATAGGCTCCAACGGCGCGGGCAAGTCCACGCTCCTCGCCTGCATAGCGGGCGCCGCCATCCCCGAGGAGGGCCGGGTCGTCCTGGACGGCATGGACATGACGGCCTGGCCCGAGTACAGGAGGGCCAGGCACATAGGCCGCGTCTTCCAGGATCCCCTGAGCGGCACCTGCGCCTCCATGACCATAGAGGAGAACATGGCGCTGGCCCTGCGCCGGGGCAAGCGGAGGACCCTCAGGTCCGGCATCACCCGCGGCGAGCGGGCCCGCTTCAAGGAGGTGCTCGCCCGCCTCGACCTGGGCCTGGAGAAGCGCCTGGGCGATCCCGCCGGATTCCTTTCCGGGGGGCAGAGGCAGTCGCTCACCCTCCTCATGGCGACCCTGGTGCGCCCCACCCTCCTGCTCCTGGACGAGCACACCGCCGCCCTGGACCCCCGCACGGCCGGGCTCGTGATGAAGCTCACCTGCGACATCATAGAGGAGGACAAGCTCACCGCCATCATGATAACCCACAACATGCAGCAGGCACTCGCCTACGGCCAGCGCCTCATCATGATGCACCGCGGTGCCATAATCCTGAACTTCAGCGCCGAGGAGAAGTCCCGGCTGACCGTGCAGGACCTCATCCACCACTTCCACGCCGCGAACCCCGCCGTGCCGGGCGCGGTATCCGACCGCCTGGTCCTGAGCTGACACCGGGGCCGCCCCAGGCCAGACGATCCTTGACCCGCAGGTTCAGTCACCTCCGGTCCGCTACAGTCCACTCCAGTCTGGTTCGAGCCGGTCCAGTCCCAGTCCAGTCCAAGTCCAGTCCAAGTCCAGTCCCAGTCCAGTCCAAGTCCAGTCCAAGTTCAGTCCAAGTCCAGTCCAAGTCCAGTCCCGGCTCCGCCCCTACCGTGCCCGTCACCCCCGGCCCAGCCGGTTTTTTTTTTTTTCATTCCCGCTTCGCGGGCTATCCGGATTCCGCTGACCTCCGCAGTCGGCAGGCCGTCATGTCCAGCTGATTTCGACGGCAGTCTCACATGTCCGTAAGATCGTCACGCCGCTTGGCCTGTCTCCGACCGACGTGCCGGCAGGCAGGCAGCACGGTCTTCCATGACCGGACCCCAGAGGAACCCAGCTTGACCTCCGACATCCCGCCTGACAATCTCAAAGATGGCCTGGACGCGGAACCACCGGACGGGAACGGATCCTGGGATACGGACAGCGACGTCCATGCGCCAGGCACGGTGGAGAGCCCCGGAGCTCCCCAGCCCGGCACCTTCTGGGAAAAATTCCGCTCCGACTACCTGGCGGGCTTCAGGGCAGGTGCGCCGATACTGATGGGCCTCATACCCTTCGGCCTCATATTCGGAGCGGCAGGGAGGGACGCTGGCCTCAGCTGGATCCAGACCCAGGCGATGAGCCTGGGGATCTTCGCGGGCTCCGCCCAGCTCGTCTTCCTGAACATCTTTCACGAGGGCGTCAACCTGGCCGCGTTAGTCATGACCGTCTGCGCCGTGAACCTCAGGCTCGTCATATACTCCTCGTCGCTCGCCCCCTTCTTCGGCCCGCCAGAAACCAGGGCCGCCGGGCTTGTCCGGGGCTACTTCCTGACCGACGAGAGCTACGCCATCAGCATGGCGGCCTTCCTGAAGAAGGGCTTCTCCCGGAACCCCGCCTGGTTCTTCCTGGGGGCCGCCGGCCCCACCTGGTCGGGGTGGCAGGCCATGACGGCCCTGGGCTACCTGGCAGGGGCCTTCCTCCCGGAGAGCGTCCCCTTCGCGATGGCCATACCCATGGTGTTCCTGACGCTCCTCATCTCGGTCATGAGATCCTCCAGGCGCAGGAGGACGGCAAAGGTCACCGCCTGCGTGGCCGCCGGGCTGGGCGTGGTCATATTCGGGGAGGCCCCCTACAACACGGGGCTGATACTCGCCATCCTGACAGGCGTGGCCGCCGGAGCGCTGTCCTCGCGGGCGGCGCGCGGCATGGACTGCCCGGACGCCGCCGGAAACCGGGAGACGAGCTAGAGATGGAAGGCTACTGGCTCGCTCTCATGCTGGCAACGGGCGGCACGATGGTGCTGAGGGCGTTCTTCTTCACCGTCAGGAGGCCTCTCGCCCCGCCCCCGAAGATCGCGGACGCGATGGAGTTCGTGCCCGTGTCGATCCTGGCGGCCCTCGTCTCGAACGAGTTTCTCCTGTCTGGCGGAACCCTCTTCCCGAAGCTAGCTGCGGCTCTCGGCGCAATCCTTCTTGCCATGGCCTTCGCCAGGGACATTCTCACCATAGCCGGCGGGCTGGCAGTTTACTGGGTGCTGGACATGCTGAACATCGCCCCGTTCTGAATGCCGGAATCTCCGGAAATCTGCAAATCAGAAAATATAATGATTCCTGCTTCTAGGCAATTATTATTCCAGCTGAAAAGTCTGATAAAAGTGAATGCACCATCCTGGTCCAT
Source organism: Deltaproteobacteria bacterium (assembly GCA_031263525.1). Taxonomy (GTDB): domain Bacteria; phylum Desulfobacterota; class Desulfarculia; order Adiutricales; family Adiutricaceae; genus JAIRZX01. The sequence continues at coordinate 31,257 of JAISFP010000148.1, forward strand.
AGTTAATTCAGCTTGAGCTTGCAGGACATTTTGATCTTGCTGATTAGTAGGACAGGACATTTTAATTTTTCAGTAACAGGAAAAAATTCCAGTTGCGTGGAGCAAAATGATCTGTCATCTGAAAGACATTCGGCATCGTGGGATCAGGAATCCCGACGAGAACCAGCAACTGATCAAACCGCCGCATTCTGAACAAGAATTGCTCGTATTCTAACCTTTGTTCAGTATCAGTACCTGGCGAATGATATCGACAGGAATATTTCATAACATTTGTCGAAAATTTTTTACTACAGACAGTAGCGTTCATGCATGCTGACCGGCAAGAGGATAAACGGACGACGGGCAGGCACCTGTCGATCGCCTGCGGCCATTACGCCATTTCTGCCGGATGAGGCGGGACAGAACCACTCTCCCCCGTAACAGAAAGGAAGGCTGAAAACTGCCAGATCATTGGCCTTCCCGACAAAAATTCAACTTTGGAAATTGATTCAGGACAGATGATAATTTTTAGGAGCAAAGTTATAGCCATGTGGCAGTCATGCCAGAATTAGTCTGAATCATGAAACTAGCCCGTCGCAGTACAGACGCTGGCCCGAACCTGTCTGACAGGACCATTTCAATCACTGTTCTCCGATTAAGCGTCTTCGATCAAAGGTTTCTCCTTCTGCATGGGAGTCATAATGGTCCTCGAATTCCAATCAACATCGTAGAACCTGAACATGCTGTCAGTCCATCCATGAACGGCAACAGCGCAAGCGCGAGTCTCGCCTTCCAAATAAAAAGATCGGAGATATTTTTTCGAGAGTATCTGACTGACTGCATCGGCAATACTTTTCTCCAAGCCATTTCTGACGAGTTCAGGCTGCTCCTGGAAACCAGGCAACACAGAACCGGAAGGCGGTGCCTCCGTCAGTTTGGGAACTTTCTCGGAACTGCTGAGTCTTACGCGCTTGATTTCTATGACTGCCTGGATGCCTGACGGAGAAACATAGGCGATATCAATCCTTCCGTCACCGAGTGTTTGTTCAAATGTTGCCCGAAAACCCCGTGAGTTGAGAAGGATGAAAAGAATGGCCTGATAAACGTTTTCGGAAGGAGAATGCATGTGAAGCGAAAATTTGTCCAGCAGTGATGAAAAGAGCCTGGCGCATTCCTCGTCATCGGAGGCCTCGAATGCGTCAACAAAAGATCCATATTTTTCATTAATGGAACCTTGAAATCCTGGGAAAGGGGAATCCATATTGCCGAAATCCCTGGCTATCGCGTAGCAAATCTCGTTGTTAGGGCATTTTAGGATATAATTTTTTAAAATTCGTGTCTTTTGAATTTTTGCTATGGTGACGTATCCGGTCTGGAACAGAAAAGACTCGCTTTTCAAGGCTTTCAGGTCATCAATAGGTGTCAGCTCTTCTGTTTCAATATTGTTGGAAATTATTTTAACATAGGTTTCAGGGTTGATCCTATGTTTGTATGCGGCCAGAGAAGTTCCTGAGTCATACCAGTAATGGCTGAATTCTTTGTTGTAAAGGCAATTGATGATAGAAAAAGGATTGTAGACTTTAGTCTCTTCATCCCATGAATAGCCGTTGTACCATAATTCTAGTTCTTTCATGAAATCTGAATAAGTCGAGTCTTTTTCAAAAAATCCGTCTTCCTGCATGTCAGACAAAGCTTTAAGTATATGGCCATAGAAATTAGTCTGTATCTCTTCTTCCGTAAAACCGCATATGTCAGAAAAATTTCGATCCATAGATATGTCTATAATGCTGTTCATTCCTGAAAAAATTGAGAGTTTTGAAAATTTTGTAACTCCGGTTACAAAGAGAAGACGCACCTTGTTACTGCAGTCTTTTATGGTGCTGTAGAATACACGGAGCATACTGCGAAGCTCTTCGGCATTGTCAGGGTTGTCGAGGCTGCCAAGCAGAGGAAAGTCATACTCGTCTATGAGGATCACGACGTTTTCAGGATCTTCCTCCGGAATCGGAAACATTTTCGTTAGGTGTGATGGAGGATTATTTTTTGATAATTTTGAAATGATAAAATCAATATTGGAGACGGATTCAGCTGGTTTTAAATCAAGATTGTGATCTCTTGCAATTTCGTCAAACCTGTCAAGCAACTTTCTCCTGAACGTCAACGGGTCAGACTCGAAGCGGCTGAAGGAGAACCGGATGACCGGATACCGCTCCCAGACGTATTCGGACTTTCCGATCTTCATGCCGGCGAAAGGGGTCCTCTCTCCCCTGGCTATATGCTGGATGGTGTCTAGCAGAAGAGTCTTGCCGAACCTCCTGGGCCTGGAGAGGAAAAACATGCGATCGGGGCTGCTGTTCAGAAGATCGCAGATGAAGCCGGTCTTGTCGACAAGCGCTGCTCCGGAACCGATGTAATCTGAAAATACCGCGGAACTGCGCAGCAGCCGCTTTAAATTCAATCCGTTGGCCTGTGCCTTGCCATTCTCACTCATGTCTTATGACTCCCAGCCTGAAACGTTGTCAAACCAAACGCTTCAACACCTTAACATCATCATCAATACCTTATAGTTAGGATACTGGAGATTGCCCCACTTGTCAACTGATTTTCCAAGTCAATATCCGGTTCCCTAACAATTAATCTGATTCCCATTCTTTGCCTCTCTCTCCCGCTCCTCGGACGATGACGTCCCATGCACCGACAGTTCTAGCGGCAGACCCTAACATTTTCTATGATTAAGTCCCCATATTTTCAAACTTCTGTCTGCTGGAGAACCAATATCAGTGTTGGACATGATTCATAATTATATTTCAAAAAATTGCAACCATTCAGGAGCTTTCGCCATATACAATTTGTTGAGAAGGACGTTATTGAAATCGCCACTCCAATTGAAGTGAAAGCGAGGCATGGCAAAAGATGTGGTGACGGGAGAGATGGAGGGATATCAGAAAGGTTTGATTTTCGAGAGCTGCCTGGATGGTTACACATTCTTTTAAAAAAATTTTAAAACAGTAGTGAACAGATACCAACTGCGCTCAGCATTACTTTTCTAGAATTTTAGCAATCATGGCTTGAAAGCTCAGATCAAAAACTACAAATCAAAATCTCAGTAGATTTTTTATCAAGAGCGTTTTCCTATTATATGCCATATGCCAGATTCACAGTTACTACATTAAAGTTTAATTTATATGTTGCATTAAGAAAGTCAGCATGAGTATAGAGATATTGAACAGACGATAAATATTTTAAATTAATTTTATATTTTACCCAGTAATGTCAATTCTTTCCTCTCTCCCCTACAGTCCTTCCACAGACTTTCCTAAAAATGCCCTCCGAATTTTACTCTTCCCCCCTGCCCTCATTTCCCGCGTCGGCTTATGACGCAACCACGAGAAACCTCTTGAGAAATGTCGACATTTTGACTCATGTAACGACAGTTTTCCCTCAGCCACTCCATATCTCCCGCCTCTCCCCTTTCGCTTTCAGGCAATCACCCGCAACCCCAGGCGACATGCGACAGGCAAAAAACTCAGCTGAACAGAACCTCCGCCCCTCCCTGAACCGGAGACGCCGCGCCGAAACTCCAGTACTTTCAGGATTCCGTCTCGAACGCACACATACGGCGACTGGCCGCATGCTCCTCAACATCCTTTCCTCAACATCCAATCCGCACCGTCCGTTCCGCACTGTCAGTTTCTGCGCAAGCCTATCCTGAAGCCTGCCCGCAGCTTTCCGGCCTTCGTGCCGGATTTCCCTACACTATGGCAGGCACCGAGGCACCCTCTCGCGCCGAAGGGTCTTCCGGAACGCTGCCCGGGGCGCCGGGTTTTCCGGCACCGCACGTGCAACCCCGTCCGGCAGGGCCGGCAGACGTCTTCCAAGCCTCCCGCCGGGAACCATTTCCGGCATCAGGTCCAGTGCCTGAGCGGGCTTCGGCGTTCTCGCAAAAGCTGGCCCGCCGTTTGCTAGCCGTTTCCTCCGGGCCGGCAGCCGCCGGCCTCCCCCGCCCCGTTCCCCGTCACAAGGAGCAGGAATGTCAACCGATCTGAACCACAACCTCTTCTCCAGCCAGTTCGGCATCATGCAGGGCACGCTGGGGCTGAGGCTCGCCCGCCACGACTTCACGGCGACCAACCTCGCCAACAAGGACACGCCGGGATTCAGGGCCAGGCACCTGGACTTCGAGAGGGAGCTCGCGAGGAGGCTCCCCGGCAAGGGCACCGAGCTGGACGTCCGGCAGACCGACCTGAAGCACATCCCGGCCAGGGACATGACTTCGGCCTTCGACAGGGCGAGCCAGGCCGTCAGGATGTCACCCTACGGCTACGACGAGTACGACGACGACAAGCTGGACATCGACAAGGAGATGACCCTCCTCACCAAGAACCAGCTCATCTACAACACCACGGTGCAGATGCTCGCCAAGGAATTCGACAACCTTAAGTACGCCATAGGCGAAGGCGGATCGAGGTAAGACAGATGGACTTCCTTAACTCCATGGACATTAGCCAGTCCGGGCTCACCAGCCAGCGCCAGCGGATGAACATGACGGCCATGAACCTGAGCCACATGAACACCACCCGCACCCCGGACGGCGGACCCTACCGCCGCAAGGTCCCGATCTTCGAGACTGCCCCATACTTCTCCGGGCCGAAGGGCGCCCGCCCCAGGCTGGACGGTGAGCTGAAGGACGTCCAGGTGCGCGAGATCATGGAGGACAGGAGGGACTTCAAGCTGGTCTTCGACCCTTCCCACCCCGAGGCCGACGAGTTCGGCTACGCGCTCTACCCCAACGTGAACGTCGTCCAGGAGATGGTGGACATGATTTCCTCCAAGGGGAGCTACGAGGCCAACATCACTGCGGCCACCGCCGCCCAGAACATGGCGCTCAAGTCCCTGGACCTCTTGAGGTAGCCCTGACCGGCGGGGCCGCGCCCCGCGCGAGGAGCGTCACGTATGCAAGGAGTCACCAGATCTGCCGGCTCGCCACTTCAGATGTTCACGAGCGCCTGCCGCAAGGACACGAGGCCGGGCTTCGCGGACCACCTGAAGGCCACCTTCGTCAACACGAACAACATGCAGTTCCAGGCCAAGACCGCCATGGAGGAGCTGGCCACCGGCCGGACCGGGAACATACACGAGACCCTCATCTCCATGAGCAAGGCCGAGACCTCCTTCAAGATGCTCATGCAGGTGCGCAACAAGGTCCTGAACGCCTACCAGGAGATCCAGAGGATGCAGTTCTAGGCCCAGCGCCTTCCAGTTAGCCTCCCTGGCCTCCCGCCCTCCCGGCTTCCCGGCTTCCCGGCTTCCCGGCTTCCCGGCTTCCCGGCTTCCCGGCTTCCCGGCTTCCCGGCTGCCCGGCGGCCCGGCTGCCCGGCCTCCCGGCGGCCCGGCATGCCGGCGTCCCGGCATCCCGGCTGCCCGGCTTCCCGGCATCCCGGCATCCCGGCCTCCCCGGCCTCCCGGGCTTCCGGGCTTCCCAGGCTTCCCCGGCTTCCCCGGCCTTCCTGAATTCCGGGCCGACGGAATTTTTGACAGCCTCCAGTCTGTCGCTCTCCAGGGTGACGGGATTCTTGACAGCCTTCTGACAGCGGGGCCTCTCCAGGTCTCCTGGATCATGACACAGTTTCCTGCCCTGTCCTCCCCCCTTTCTCGGGTGACACCCCCCTCCAAAAAGCTTAAGGGCCGCCTCCTCACGATACTTCTCGCGGGGAGGCGGCCCTTACCTGTCTTCAGTCCCGCCCTTCGCTGGCTGGACGGACTGGAGCCAACAGGTGCCAGAAACCTCATTCAGTTATTCCGGAAAGGCCGGAGGGCGGAACCGCATGGCGGGTCTCCGGAGCGGGCCTGCCAGGACGCCTGGAACCTGGAAGCCCCGAGCGGATGCCAGGAAACGGGGCTGTGCCCCTGACCCAGAAGCCCGGAGGACCTCCGTCGGGCACGGGGAGACCCCGGGGCCGGAATCCCTGGTGCAGCCGGCCCCTACGGCTCGCGGGGCGGGTCCTCCACCATGAGGGTCACGGAACCGTCGTTCACGAGCTCAAACTCCATCATGGCCCGGATGCTGCCACATCCCGCATACAGTGTCTTGACGCACTTAGAGATCAAGAATTCGTAGAGGGCCTCGACCTTCTCAGGCGGGGCCGCAACAGGGCAGCTGGCCCTCCGGCCCCGGCGGATGTCGGCCAGGAGGGTGAACTGGCTCACCACCGGCATCTCCGCTCCCACATCTGCGGCTGAGAGGTTCATGAACCAGTCCTTGCCGTCGAAGAGCCTCAGCCCACGACCTTCGCGGCGTTGGCCTCGGTGTCAGCATCGCCACGCCCAGAAACACCACGAGCCCCTTCGCGATGGCACCCAGGGGCGCCCGCCCTCCGTCACCCTGACGCGGGTAACCATACGAATCAAGCCTTTCAACTCGCGGGACCTTTACCGGTGAGGGCTGTAAATATTTGACACTGCCATGCCCTTTCCCTGAACGGCCTAACCGGACCTGACGTTAACATGCACTTTTCCAGTAGGATCTTTACCTGACTTGATGCCTCATTTCCTTTCCTAGCACACTCTTCACCGTCCTGACACGGAAATTACCTTTCCCGGCACGGTCTTCCCATTCCAGATGCGGTCAATATTCCGCAAGGCCGTCTATCCCAGACTTCCCGCACCCAGCCATGTCCCTAGAAGGAGGCATGGCTTGACGTAAGGCATGGCCACGCGTATGATACACGTCAAGAAAGCTAAAGGCACAGATTAGGGTGTTCCGCCCGGGCTGTGCTTCTATAAGTTCTGTCCGTCTCCTCATTTCACCCGTTGGTTCTGTCAGTTCGGTTTCCCCTTGACGATTTCCAGCGGATACGGGCCTCGATGGTGTGTCGGTTGCCTATGTTTGCCGTGCTTGACCCAGCTTATCCCCGGTGCTCCGCCTCGGTCCGCAGACCAGGGGAGAAGGCTTTGCACCACGGCCTGATACTTGGCATGCTTATTGCTCTCTCTCTCTCTCTCCGCCTATACACTTAACCAGATCGTTTAACCGAAGTTTTCGTCAGAATAGCATAATCCCGCTTTCTTCGTTTGGAGAGGCGGGTTTTTTTGTGCCGTATGGACGAGCCGGTCCATACGGCCTTTTTGCGTCTGGCCACCTTCATAGCCAGGCGTCCCCCCTCTTTCGCGACCGAACCGTATCTTTTTCCCTTCCGTTCCGCCATGTTATCGATTCAGTGACCTGGCGGTGGAAGTCGGCTCCCGCATTTTGAACTGGGTGGGGGACATGGAGGTAGACAATGAATATCACTGCGCATAAGCTGCCGGGAGACTTCCGGGGCGGGAAATGTTCAGCCGCTCCTCTTGGAATATGCTTCTTCGCAATTTTTGCGATGCTGGCCTCTTTCGCCGCAGAGCCTGCCATCTCCGCCACCAGCGATACCACTTCGCAATTGTTTGCCGATAACGGACACACGTGGATCGCAAGTCCTGATATCACAACCATATTGGCCGTCATATTGGTCGTAGATACAATCACCGCGGGAGGAGACAGCCCGATAAGCGAAGATCATACGTTGACAGTCAATAGCGCTATTCCTTCAGGCATTAACGTCATCGCCGGGGGACAAATGGACGGCGACGTGTCCAACAACCATCTGATTTTCGAATTTCCCGCACCAGACATCAATTTTGCGTTTGGCGGCATAAGTTTCACAGACATGGCCACGCCATTTGACGGCAACGTTACCGTGAAAGGAAACTCTGTCAGGATAAAGGCCGCAGATAATTTCACAGCAATAATGGGCGGAGCCTCCGTGAACGCCGGAGGCACGGCCGAAGTCGTAAACAACAGCGTAATATTCGAAGGGTCTATCGATACGGCAATCGCTGTTTTTATCGTCTACGGAGGCAATATTACTTATATGCCGGGGTTAGGGGAATATGGAACAGACAACGTTGCATCTTACAACTCAGTCGTGATTAACGCTGGAGTGGAGGCGGAAATTTGGGAAATTGCAGGAGGACACATAGACGGACCTCCTTCGGGTGATGGTTTCGATGCCAGCGTTTTGAAATACAACAGCGTTGAGTTGCTCGGGGACGGCTCGGATCTCAAAGTAGAGTATTTGTTCGGGGCATACATCCGACACGGAACTATACAGCCTTCCGAAGGCGCGTCCGGTCCCTCTTTGCAGTTCAATTCTGTAAAACTTGAACGGGGAATAATTGGAACCAGCGTTTTCGGAGCGTATGTGGGTGAAATCAATGGATCCACGGTGAGCGACAATGGAGTTGAGATAACTGGCGATGATGTCCAGATCACCCTAGACGTTATAGGAGGCGGTTGGGAAAAATATATTTCAGAAGACACCGACACAATCGCCACTCGCAATTGGGTCAAAATTTCGACCGGAAGCGTCGGGAGAAACGTCGTGGGCGGGCAAATTTCTAGCGGCACAGCCAAGTCCAACGAGATCTACCTGAGCGGCGGCACAGTGGAAGGGTTCGTCGCTGGAGGTTATAGTGCCGGAACAGAAGGTGTAGGTGCTACTTCAGACAATGAAGTGTCAATCTCGAAAGATGCGGTGATCCTGGATAACGTTTACGGAGGGTTTTCTCATCGGGCGGATGCCAATGACAACAAAGTTCTGATCGCGGATCTGGCCACGGCAGTCGCCGGTTCTGTTTACGGCGGATACGCGAGCATTGAACCTTCTGACACCTATGCGGCCAGCAGCAACGGCAACACCGTAACCATCAAGAACAGCCATCTTAACTCCGACGTGTTCGGCGGCTATAGCGCGGCCTCCTCCGGGACGGCACATCGCAACACCGTACGCCTGGAAGGAAAGTTAGAGCTCGAGAGAGTTGATCTGGAACTTACAGGAGGCTTTGCCAGTTCAGCAGTTCAGTGGGAGGGCAACTCCCTCGTCATGGACAATGTCTCATATGCAACATCCACACGTTCTTTCGGGACAGTTACCGGTTTCGAATATTTCGATTTTATCTTGACCAGCGATCAGTTAGTTGCCGCCGATGTTTCCCAGGGAATCCCCGCGGCAGTCATCTCGTCAGATGAAATATTTTTAGGCACCGATGCCACGGCCGCCAAGATCAAGATTGATCTCGGCTCAGGCGCGGCTCTCCCTTCCGTCGGGCAGAAATTCCTTTTGTTTGAATCCGCCTCTCCTGTGGAAGGTCAGGTAGGCTCCGTATCTGTCGGACACCACGGCATGTTCACTGATATCGAATACGCTACCGACTCAGATACCTACGGCATCACGCTTGAGGTGAAGTCGATCACCACCAGGGAGGATGCCAAGGCTCTCTCCGAACTGCCCCTCGCGGACGTCTCGTTCGTAAACTTCGGGAGCGACATCCTGGCAAGCCAGGCCATTCCGGCCGCCATTGCCAGCGTCTCGGCGACAGTCGGGGCCACGGCCTTCGCGACGATAGGATACGGCTGGCACCGGTCCGAGACCGGATCCCACGTCGACGTGAAGGGAATGAACGTCGTCATGGGCATCGCCGTTGGGACAGAGACCACGATCGGTCCTTTCATGGCAGGCGCCTTCCTGGAATTCGGCGAAGGCGCTTTCGAATCCTACAACGAGTTCGCGAACATTCCCTCTGTCCACGGCGAGGGGGATCTCTCCTACATCGGGGGAGGCGTGTTCGCCAGGATAGACGCGGGCTTCCCTGGGACCAGCAGACCCTACTTCGAGGCTTCCGCGCGATTCGGGAAGACCGATGCCGATTTCAGGACCCGCGACTTCTTCGTGGCGCAGGGCCGCGAGATAAGTTACGGCTTCGGCGCCAAGTATCGGGGCTTCCATGCCGGGGCCGGTTACATAATCGACTTTGCCGGTTTCAACGGTACCCTGGACCTTTCCGTCAAATATTTCTATCTACGCAGGGAAGGAGACGAATTCATGATTGAAGACGAACGGACGTCTTTGAGTTCCGTAACTTCTTCCAGAATCAGGTCAGGCGCCAGGCTCACAGTCGGGCTGACCCCGTCCATCAGGACCTACTTCGGTCTCTACTTCGAGCACGAATTCGACGGCGACTCACAAGTCTTCTTCTCGGGGACAGCCCTGCCCAAGGCGACTCTGAGAGGATCGACCGGCGTGGGAGAGCTCGGGCTCCTCGTAAGCGCTCCGGACAGCCCTCTGGAAGTCCAGCTGGGCATACAGGGCTCCGCAGGAAGGCGGGACGGCATCTCCGCCAATCTGAGCTTGAGGTACACGTTCTGACATTTCGATGCCCCTGTTTCAGGCATCATCGTCGCACCCGGGGACGGCACAGGCACGGGCGAGATGGACGTGGCCGAAACCCTTTCAGAACCATTGACGATAGCTTCACGAATTTTGCCAAATTCCTTTACCTCCCGCCCCCCGCCTCTCCCCAGGCTTCGCCGTCATCCCCGCCCCCTACGGCTCGCGGGGCGGGTCCTCCACCATGAGGGTCACGGGGCCATCGTTCACGAGCTCCACCTCCATCATGGCCCGGAAGCGACCCTTTTCCACATGCAACGTCCTGGCGCACTCCGAGGCGAAGAGCTCGTAGAGCGCCTCGGCCTTCTCGGGCGGGGCAGCGGCGGACCAGCTGGGCCTCCGGCCCCTGCGGGTGTCGGCCAGGAGGGTGAACTGGCTCACCACCAGCATCTCCGCCCCCACGTCCGCGGCGGAGAGGTTCATGAACCCGTCCTTGTCGTCGAAGAGCCTCAGGCCCACGACCTTAGCGGCGAGCTTCGCGGCGTTGGCCTCTGTGTCCGCGGCTGCCACGCCCAGAAACACCAGGAGCCCCTTCGCGATGGCGCCAAGGGGCTCGCCGCCCTCCGTCACCCTGGCGCGGGTGACCCTCTGAATCAAGGCCTTCATGTCGCGGATCCTTTCCCAACTCCCTGATGGTTCCCAGCTAAGCGGCATGAAGGCCCGCCCCAGTCAGGGGGCTCGCGGGACACTCCCCCCGCCATGGCCAGCACCCTAGAACAGCCCCGACTCCTCCCTGGCGAGCCAGCCCTCCAGAGTGTGGCCGAAACGGTCCTTCTCCGAGAGGGTAGCGCCGTCGCTCAGCAGGTCCTCGAAGACCTTCCTAGCCCGGGGATCGCAGAGAGACCAGTCCAGGTCCGGGGCGAGCGGGGAGATCCCCGCCTCGGTGGCGGGGCTCCAGCTGCCGGTGCAGAGATACTCTATGGAGGACTCCTCGGGGAAGAAGGTTCCGTGGGCGAAGCCCGGCGGGAGCCAGATCCACTCGAACCAGTCGGCGTCCGCGTCGAAGGGCATGTCGTGGAGCACGATCTTGCCCAGGGTCGGGGACTTCCTGCGGATGTCCAGGGCCATGTCCACGAGCCTCCCCGAGAGGGGCCTGACAAGCTTGCCCATGTACGGGCTCCACTGGAAGTGGAGCCCCCTTATGACCCCCTTCACGGACCGGCTCTCGTTGGCCTGGAGGACCCTGAACTCGCCTGTCCCGAGGCTGGGGGCCAGGACGTCCATGTCCGAGGCCCGGAAGTGCTCCGTGAAGTAGCCCCGTCCGTCCCTGAAGCGGGCGGCCCGGATGACCAGCAGGTCGGGAATGGCCAGCGGCGTCACGGAGAGTATCTTCATCTGGCTCAGGCGCTCCTTATATTAAGGTGATGGACTGCGGAACGTGCGGTGGCGACAGCTTAGGCGGGGAGACGGAAAGCTTTGAATGTGGCGGTCAGCTTAAGGCGAAGACGGACAGCCAAGACGGTGGCTGACAGCTTCTCAGACGGTGACGGGCGGAGGATGCCCGTGCGGCACGGAAGGACGACAGCCCGGGGCAACGGCTCCGGACGTCCTGAAAGATCAAGCGGCAGGGAGGACCCCCGGAGTTTAGCGTATCCTCATGTTTAAAGCCAGTTCTGGAGGCCGGACCAGGCCGGTCCGACCTGCGGGCGCGGGCCGACCTGTGTACGGACGTCCAGTCGGCGCCCGCCGCCGGAAGTCAGCCTGGATGCTGGCCATCGCCCGGTGACGGCACCTTCCGTGCATCAGGCCGGCCCCCCAGGCTCGCCTGGCAGGCCTCCCGCCCTACCTCCTGGCTTCTTCCAGGCATGCTGCCGCCCGGCTCGGCCTTGTGCCCTTTTCCGGCCCCCGCTCTGCCGCCGAACTGCTCTCCGCAGACCCTACCGGTCTCTCCCCGTCTCTCCTGCCTTCTGCCGCCGCATCTCGCTGCCGTAATGCGATTCCTCTCCCTTCCTTCTGCCGACCTCCCTCCCTGCCGTCAGCCGCCCCCCCTCCCTGCCATCAGCCGACTCCTCTCCCTGCCCTCAAGCGGCGCTTCCGAAGCTTCTCCTGAACCGCCGGACCAAAACCTCACGTCATGCAGGAGCCGTGCCTTCCGCAACGCCGGAGTCACGTCTCATGTCACGCCCGAGTCACGCCTCCTGTGATGCCGGAGTCACACCTGATGTTACCTCTAAGTTACAGTGGTGTTACCCGCGCTTCACTCCCTGGACGCCGTAATTCACGGACAGGGGCCTCCCCGGGGGGGTCCTCCGACCGCCGGAAGACCCGTACCGTGCGGCCCGGACGAGATCCCGGCACCAGTCCCGCTGCCGGGTGCCAATTTTTTGACTCGTTTTTCCACATCTTGGACCGGTGGAGGATTTTTCCGGGACCGCTACGGGAAAGCGGCAGAATTCTGGAGCCAAGTGCGCGCGATCACTGGGTTTTTCGGAGTAGCGGACCCGCCGGCGAAAGATGGCATGGAAGGTGCTCTGTGGTACGGCAGTCAATCAAACGGCTGCCGGGACCCGGAAACGGGGAAGGGCCGCAGGGAGGAAAAAGCCATGCAGACCAGCACCATACTCGTGATAGATCCCGACGGTTCCGAGATGCCCAGGATAAGCTCCGCCGCCAGGCCCTTCGGGTCGAGGATCATGTGGGCCGACAACCTGGAGGAGGGCCTGAGGCTCATGGCCGAGGCCCGACCCGAGCTGATACTCGCCTCTGACGCCGTCTCTGGCCTGCCCGACCCCGGCCGCCTCCTGGCCGACATGGCGCGGATGAAGCTCTCATGCCAGCTGGTGGTGCTCTCCTCCGACCCCGGCTTCGACAGGGCAATGGAGATGGTGACGGACGGGGTCTTCGCGGTGGTGAGGAAGCCCGCGGACCAGGACCGCCTCCGCGGCGTGATAAGGAAGGTCCTGGACGGGCTCCAGCTCATGGCCACCCTGGTCGAGAGGAGCCGCGAGGACAGCGAGCGGGAGCTCGAGATCTACAAGCGCCTGGCCCGCCCCCAGGACCTGGAGTCCCTCGCCGCGGCCGTCTGCGAGGCCGGCGACACCCTTGAGCCCGGCATAAGGACCCGCGTAGAGCTCGCGGGCGAGCTGGGGACGGCGCTCGCGGCCCCCCCCGGTCCAGGCGGGTTCCCCGGCGGCCTCCAGGACGGCGACTGCTACGGTGCCGAGGACTGCGGAGAGATGTTCTCCTTCGAGGCGGACGTCCCGCCCGCGAGCCAGCCGGCCCGCATAGCCCGCGAGCTCTCCTTCAGGGGAAGCCCGCTCGGCACCCTCTACCTGGAGTTCCCGGACGCCGACCCCCTCCTCGAGCCCGAGCCACCCGAGGGCCTGGACGAGCTCGTCTGGGCGGCCTCCCTCCACCTCTTCAGGGCCAAGCTGTACCAGGAGGCCGTGCGCCTGGCCTCCAGGGACCCCCTGACCTCTCTCCTGAACCGCAGGGCCTTCATGGAGTGCCTCGACAGGGAGTTCGCGAAGGCCGGGAGGCACAACACCCCGCTGAGCCTCATCATGCTCGACATCGACCACTTCAAGAGCGTGAACGACACCTTCGGCCACCAGACCGGCGACAGGATCCTGAAGTGGGTCTCCCGCGTGCTCGAGGGCACCGTCAGGACCGGGGACATCGTGGGCCGCATCGGCGGCGAGGAGTTCGCGATACTCCTCCCCTGGACCGACCAGGAGCAGGCCAGGAACCTCGCCGAGCGCCTGAGGGCCGCCCTCGCCTCGGCCCGGAGCCCCACCAGGAGCGCCCTCCTGCGCCCGACCGTGAGCCAGGGGATATCGACCGTGGAACATTTCCTGATCAACAACCCGGAAGATTTGATATACTGGTCGGACCAGGCCATGTACCTCGCCAAGAGGGAGGGCCGGGACACGGTGCGCGCGGCCTCCGACCTCCGCCCGGACCCCAAGCTCGAGGAGCGCTCGTATGTCTTCCAGTGATGAGAGGCGCAAGGGCCTCAGGGCCATGATGCCCACCCAGATGCTCTTCAACGTCCTCGACAACCCCGCCGAGTACATAAGGGGACAGGACTCGACGGTCAAGCGCCTGGCGGCACTGGACGCCGAGCCCCTCCCCAAGCTCAAGAGCGAGTCCCAGATCATCCTCGCCCGCATCGACAGGAAGCTCTCGCTCATTCTGAGCATCCTGGCCGAGACCTCCACCCGCAAGAACTACATGAACCAGGCCATGGTCCAGGACGTCTCGGAGTTCGGTCTCTCCTTCGGGCACTACACGGACTTCCCCATCGGCACCTACCTGGAGATAGGCCTGGTCCTCCCCTACACCGAGGGCCGCCTCATGGACATCCTGGGGAGGGTGGTGCGCATCCTCCCCGCCTCGGACCAGCCCCAGTCGGCCTCGGGCGCCATGACCGAGCGCTTCGTGTACGGCTTCGAGTTCACCGACATCCTGGGCTCCGACCAGAACGAGATAGTCCAGTGGATCTTCACCAAGCAGAGGGAGGAGATAAGGAGGCGCCGCGAGAGCTTCTAGCCTTCCTGTCCCCTCCCCTTCCCGCACGGCCCCGGCGGCCGTCCCGGCCAGATCCGCCCGTGCACCCAGAGACTCCCCCGACATACTGCCGCCCCGTACGCCCCCGTCTCCCCCAGGTCGTTCCCCCCGCCTCAGCCCTTCCCACCCTTCCCGCCACTCCCCCCTCGGCCGTCTCGCCCGCCTCCCGCCGGACCGTCTCGTCCTTCCCGCCAGGCCCCCATTCCTGAAAACGGCCCGCCCCGAAACCGGGCCGTCACGTCATTCCCGCCATGCCCCCATTCCTGAAAGGTAACCGTTCACCCCCCCTCCTTCTGAATCATTATATTCTGACTGAGTTATTTAAAAACAATACAATGCAGATCGTAAATTGATAAATTCCCAGTGGCGCAGCAGACACTGTCTGTCAACATTTTTTCGAAAAACAATGAATATTTGAGTAAAATTTTCGTTTAATAATCACAATAATCCATATAGTTAAAGGATTAAGAAATTAAATAATATAAAATAAT
>JAISFP010000389.1 GCA_031263525.1 Deltaproteobacteria bacterium
TCCGGAACGAGCCTCACGACACCTCGGACCCCTTCCGGAAGAACCGTCCTGAAGCCAAGGTCTTCTACGAATGGCCGACCGGATGTCCGGCACCCATCCCAACTGACCTGCGGCAGCCAGGGCCCCCTCCGGAATGAGCCGTACGGCCGCCAGGATGCCTCCGGAATCAGCCTCACGACACCTCGGAACCCTTCCGGAAGAACCGTTCTGAAGCCTGGGTCTTCTACGAATGGCCGACCGGATGTCCGGCACCCATCCCGTCTGACCTGTCCGGCAGCCATGGCCCCCTCCGGAATGAGCCGCCTGGCCCTCCGGCCCCACTCCAGAACAGCCGCCAGGTAGCCAAAGCCCCTCCGGAATGGCCCGGACTGCTGCCAGGATGCCCCCGGATGACTCCCCCGACACACCGGATCCCTTCCGGAAGAGCCGTCCTGAAGCAGGGTCCTCTACGAATGGCCGACCGGATGTCCGGCACCCATCCCAACTGACCTGCCCGGCAGCAAGGGCCACATACGGAACTCCCTGCACGCAGGCCCAGAACCCATCCCGCCCCCTCCAGCCCAGTCTGACAGACCGCAAGTGCTGCGTTCGGGGTGCAAGCCTTCCGGCTTTATGGTAGCATAGCTGCTTACGTGACCGGCCCGGGTCCCCGGGCCCGGACCTATCGGCCTGCCCCGCAGCCCTCCCGCAAGGACCAAAAACCCGAAAAATGAAGAAGATACTCATCCTTAACGGCCCCAACCTGAACATGCTGGGGAAACGGGAGCCGGAAATCTACGGCTCCGCCACCCTGGAGGAGATTAACAACTCCCTGAAGCAGAAGGCCGCCTCCATGGGCCTCATGCTGGACTTCTGCCAGTCCAACCACGAGGGCGAGCTGGTTGACCGGATCCAGCGGCTGGACGGCGACTTCGACGGGGCGGTCCTGAACGCGGGGGCCTACACCCACACCTCCCTGGCCATCAGGGACGCCGTGCTCTCCGTCAAGGTGCCTGTGGTGGAGGTCCATCTCTCCGATCCGGCCTCCCGGGAGAGCTACCGCCGGAAATCGTATCTGTCCGGGGCCGCCGCTGGGGTGGTGAGCGGTTTCGGGCCCAGGTCCTACGAGCTGGCCCTTTACTGGTTCGCCGTTTCCTGAGAGCCGCCCGGAGCCCCGTTCTGGCCATCCGGCTCCTCGCGTGGCCCGCCCGGGTGCCCCGGAAATCCGGAACAGCATCGCGCCCGCATGCCCCGGAAGACCATGACTGCCGGGCTTGCCCGGAAATCCAGGATGTCCCGAAAGTCCAGGAATTTCCGGTGGGATTGCCGGAAGGGCAGGAACTCCCCGGATGCTCCTTATGCCCTGACAGTTCCGGGAGTTTGCCGGGAGGGCCGGGATGACCCGGACACCCCGGAAGGTCCACGGATTTCCAGGATGCCCCGGATGCTCAGGAAGTTCCGGAGGATGGCCGGGAAGGCCCTGGAGCCCCGGACGACCAGGGCTGCTGCGGGATTCCAGGCGCCCGAAGGCCAGGAAAGCCTCCTTCCCGCAATCCCTGCCCGCCATCCTCAGACCTCACGAAGCTTCCGCCGCTTCCCGAAGACCATGCTCACGGGCAAACCCCTGCCCCCCTGCCGGAACGCCCGGCCAACCGGCCCAGGCCCCCTGGCACCCTCTCCCAGGCGGACCGAAGCCCCGTCTCCGGCGGAGCCGTCTCAGGCTCTCCGTCACGCCTGCCTCCGGCCCCAAGCCTCAGGGCCCTGGACTCCAGGACCTTTAGCCTTGTGGCCCCCGGGCCCGAATCACCCCCCTTCCCAAGAGAAGGCGCCTCCCGCCCTTGGCCTGATGCCTCGGCAGAGGCCCGAACCCAGCGGACTGCCTCCCAGAAGCCCGAATGGCGGGGGCCCGGCCCCCCGGACCGCCACCCCGATACCCGAATCGCCTAGGTCCGGCCCCTGGCCAGCATGACCTGACCCCGCCTTCCGGCTTCCGTCCCCGGACGCGGCCCAGGGTCAGACGATCCCGGAACCAGTCCGGCCTGGGGCCCCCGATTCCGGCCATGAGCTTCCCGAGCCGGGCTCCGGCCCCTCCTCAGTTTCCGGCCTGACCTTCCGACATCAGGCCCTGGCCTCCCTTTCCCGTCCGCCGGCTTCACGGCATGACTCCCTGCTTCCGGCCTCGAGTTCCGGCCCCCGGCGACGACCTCGGACTTCCCCCAAGACCTCTGCCTCCGGACCTGACTTCCGGCCTCGCGCACCCTGAACCTCCCCCGGCCCGGACCTCCGGCCTCCGGACCTGACTTCCGACCTCGGCCTCCTTAACCACCCTCTCCCGGCCCGGACCACCGGCCTCCGGAGCTGACTTCCGGCCTCGGGCTCCTTGCCTCCTTCGCCCCGGACCTCCGGCCTCCTGGCCTGACTTCCGGCCTCGGGTTCCTTGCCCTCCTTCGCCCCGGACCTCCGGCCTCGGTCTCCGTAACCGTCCCCCGGCCCGGCCCGGCCCGGACCTCCGGCCTCCGGATCTGACTTCCGGCCTCGGGCTCCTTAACCCTCCCCAGGCCAGGACCTCCGGCCTCCGGACCTGACTTCCGGCTTCGGGCTCCTTGCCATCCTTCGCCCCGGACCTCCGGCCTCTGCGGCTGACTTCCTGCCTGGGGCCCCTTGACCAACCCCTTACCCGGACCACCGGCCTCCGGACCTGCCTTCCGGCCTCGGTCTCCCTTTTTCCGGCCTCGGCCTTCTTTTTCCGACCTCTGCAAGGCCTCGGGCCCGAACCACCGGCCTCCGGCCCCGTGACTCCCGTTCCGGCCGCCGGTCGATCGCCTTCCGCAACCCCCGGACCCGGTCCCTTTCCGGGTCCCATTTCCGGGCCTGCCTCCCTTCCAGCCGGAAGGGGGGACGGGGCGGGCCCACGGGCAAGCGACTTGACACTCGACACGATAACCATCAGGGGGGCCAGGGTCCACAACCTCAAGAACGTGGACGCGGACATCCCCCGCGACACCTTCACGGTCATAACCGGCCTTTCCGGGTCGGGGAAGAGCTCGCTCGCCTTCGACACCCTGTGCGCCGAGGCGCAGAGGAGGTTCGTGGAGTCGCTCTCGGCCTACGCCAGGCAGTTCCTCTCCCAGCTGGAGAAGCCCGACGTGGACCTGATAGAGGGTCTCTCCCCCGCCATCTCCATAGAGCAGAAGACCACCAGCCGCAACCCCCGCTCCACCGTGGGCACTGTGACGGAGATCCACGACTACCTGAGGCTCCTGTACGCGCGGATAGGCGAGCCGCACTGCCACCAGTGCGGGAGGCCCATCAAGGCCCAGTCGCCCGTGACCATCGTGGATCAGATAGGGGCCCTTCCGGAGGGAACCCGGATACTCCTGCTGGCGCCGGTGGTCGAGGACCGCAAGGGCGAGCACCAGAAGCTCCTGGACGGCCTGCGCAAGGACGGGTTCTCGAGGGTCAGGATCGGGGGCAAGATCCTCGACCTGGCCGAGGACATCACCCTCGACAAGCGCAAGAAGCACCGGGTTGAGGCCGTGGTGGACCGCCTGGCCGTGAAGCCGGGGGGCCTGAGGAGGCTCACGGACTCGGTGGAGCTGGCCCTCCGCAAGGGCGGCGGGGTCATGACCGTGGCCCTGGTGGACGCGGCCGGGGAGATAAAGGAGGAGCTCTTCTTCTCCGAGAGGGCGGCATGCCTGAACTGCGGGATCTCCTTCCCCGAGCTGACCCCCCAGCTCTTCAGCTTCAACAACCCCAAGGGGGCGTGCCCCGCCTGCGACGGCCTGGGCGCGGACGTCTTCTTCGACCCGGAGCTCATAGTCCCCAACCCGGCCCTGTCCCTGAACGAGGGGGCGGTGCCCGCCATCCGCTCCATAGGGGGCTTCTACGTCTCCCAGCTGGAGGGACTCGCCAAGCACTTCCGCTTCGACATGAACGCGCCCTTCGAGGAGCTCCCGAAACGGGCCAAGAACGCCATCTTCTACGGGTCCGGGGACGAGGACGTGAAGTTCTCCTACGAGCGGGAGGGGAGGCGCTACTTCTACACCCGCCCCTTCGAGGGCATAGTGAACTCCCTCTCCCGGCGCTGGAAGGAGACCGACAAGGAGCAGCACCGCGAGGAGATGGCCGCCTACATGAGCTTCCAGCCCTGCCCCGAGTGCAAGGGGGCTAGGCTCAGGCCCGAGGCGCTCGCCGTGAAGATCTCCGGCATGAACATCGAGGAGCTCTCGAAGCTCCCCGTCAGCCGCTGCGTGGAGTTCTTCAACGACCTGAAGCTCTCCGCCAAGGACGAGGCCATAGGCGCGAGGGTGGTGAAGGAGATCCGCTCGCGGCTGGGATTCCTGAACGACGTGGGCCTGGGCTACCTGTCGCTCGCCCGGAACTCCGGGACCCTCTCCGGCGGGGAGAGCCAGCGCATCCGGCTCGCCA
>JAISFP010000425.1 GCA_031263525.1 Deltaproteobacteria bacterium
GCCAACTTGGCAGCCTGGCGAGTGTCGGACGGGGGAGCGAGCAGGTTGGCGCCCGCCAGCGTACCGTAGGTCCGGAGACTATGGAATCCGTACCTGGCATGGACTTGCGAGCGGGGGGGGGGATTGTTGGCGCCCCGGCGGCACGAGGGTGCCGCAGGGACCGGAAGACGCCGGGCAAGGGACCGGAGGCGGCGGGCCGCAGGAGACCCGGGGCGGTCGCTCGGGGTCGCGGCCCGGAAATGTTCCCTGTCCCGGGCAACAGTGCTTTTTTAAGCTGGAAACTTGGGCTAAACGGAGGCAAAGGGCCCCTTTTGCGGGCACCCCTGGGCCTTCCCGGACATGATCAGGCATCTTCCCGGCAGTGTCAAGGGCGCATGTAAAAAAAATTCTGTGGCCTGAACCGCTTGCACCGAAGGTCGAAACCGCCGCCAGGGGCGACAGTCTCAAGCCCGTCGGCGGCAGCCCGAACCGCGTCCGGCCTTGGACTGACCATGCCCGCGATCTGACTGTAACGAGCCGTCGCCGCTTTGCCGAACTCCGCGGACTTTACTCCGAAGGACACCTCCTCTCCAGGCGCGGGGAGTCCGGAAGTCCGCGGCAAGGCCCGCGACAGTCTCCCCGGCAGACCGCGCTCGGCATTTCCCTGCTCTTCAGACAACCCACTTCACCGCCCTGACCTCAGAAAATTATCATGATAATGTTATAAAATTATTAAAATCTAACCATTCATATACTTTGACATGCTTCAATATCATGCAACTTTGAATTCTTGAACAAAAGAATTCAATTTTAGCCATAATCCTTTCAATATCGCCGTTTCAACAGCAGTCTCCTTTAAGATGAACAAATTAAACTAATTCGATTTATATATTAAATTATATCTCTTCCATTTATCCAGATTTTTCATTCGCTTCCGAATTAAACTATTTTCATTTTAACAATTATTTCTTCTTTCATCCTGTTTGACTGGCCGAAAGACACTTGAGTCTCTCAATGTCTGGAGTCCTGGCCCCTCCTCACCGGAACTTGCCGGTCGGGGACCCGTACCGTCTCCTCAGAGCTTTCCGGACAGGCGTCCTGCTCTCTTCGTCATGGTTCCGAAAAAAGACACCCTTTTCGCATGTCTGAAAATGTACCACATACGGACAAAATTCGCCCATGATCGCTCATCACATGTTCCTGGAGAGCGAGATGGAGAACACCGGATTTCACCCGCTCGCTTCACCGTGACACGGAAGCAGGCAAAGGTTAAAACGTTCCTGCGGACAGTTCGCCGGGGCTGGCCTGCGACGCTCCAGGCACGGCATCTTGCGGCCCTCAAGGCACGGCATCCGGCGACCCTCCAGACGCTTTGGCATGAGGTCCCGGCCCCGCAGCCAAGGCCCTGCCCGTCACGGTGCAGGCCCCGCGCACGGCCCCCCCGCGAGCCCGGCTGAAGGGGCGCGGCCACTTCGGGGCCCGTGAAGTACGGGGCCCAGAAACCGGCTGTCGCCACCGGCTGCACCTGCGGGTCCTTCTCTCCCATGTCCATGAGCATGCCGCAGGATCTGCCGCCCCGAAGCTCCGCCGCCCTGTCGGCGGCGTCCCGCAGGCAGGCCCGGACGTCCTGGCTCCTGTCCCCGCAGAGGTGGCCGCAGCCTGAGCGCCCGAGCCTGTCAGCCACGAGCCTCGCGCCGGTGAATTTCCACACGGGCCTTGACTCCGCGTCCAGCCCTGAAGTGAGAACGGGAAACATGACCTCGGCCCCGCCCGGCTCCGCAAGCGAGCTCATGCGCCCCTCCCGTGCAGCGGACATGCAGAGGAGCTGCCGGAAGGTGACGGCGAACAGTTCCGAGTCCGTATCGGCCGAGGCCTCCGTCTGCCTGAGTATGGCAAGCGACGCGTCACCGGACGCGTCCCCGAAGCTCGAGGCGCAGATTTGCTCCGGCCTCTCCCGGAGCCTCCCTGCCGGATCGGGCCCCATTCCCCGGAAGAGGAACCCGCCGTCGTAGTCCTCCAGCCTGACGAGAAGGTACCTGGCCGCGTCGGCGCGGTCGAGGGACGCCGCCCCGGTCAGCCGTTCCGGCGCTCCCGCCCCCGCCGCTCCCCCGGGCTCCCCCAGAACCACGCCCATCCCGACCGTGGCATTTCCTCCCTGGCCGCGGCGTAGGCCACCTTCAGATCAGCGGTCTTGCGGGACGCCCCGCGCCGGCAGCTGACGTTTCTCGCTACGAGGAACGCCTTGGCCGCCAGTGCCAGGCAGATGACTATCCCCGCCTTGATATAGCGCCACTGCCTCATTGTCCAGGGCCGGTTGATCCTTTTGGCGTGGCGCGCCATCTCGGGGAGTTTCCCGGAAACAGGCCTGTCCGGCGCCACTGACCCGGAAGGGATCCTTCCGCCGTGTCCGCCCGCCCGGCGCCCCGGCGAGTTCCGCCAGTCCCGTCCGTCCTGGACGTCCCCGGTGATCCGCGTCACCCCGGCCCCGGACCCGGAAGTGCCCCCTCCGGCCCCCAGACCCCCGCCTGCCGCATGGTCCCCTGCCGGCCCAACTGCAACAGCTCCGGACCCGGCTGATCCTGCCGCGCCCTCCCCGCCCCGTCCCTCGGCGTCCGTCCCGGACTCCGGGTCTCGTCCCGCAGCGTCCGTCCCGGACTCCGGACCCCGTCCCGCAACACCTCTGCCTGGCTCCAGGCTCCGTCCCGCAGCGTCCCTCCCGTACTCCGTGCCCCGTCCCGGACTCCGGACCCCGGCCCGCAACACCCCTGCCTGGCTCCATGCTCCGTCCCGCAACGCCCGCCCCGGACTCCGGTCTCCGTCCTGCAACACCCCTGCCTGGCTCCCGGCTCCGTCCCGCAGCGTCCCTCCCGTACTCCGGGCCCCGTCCCGCAGCGTCCCTCCCGTACTCCGGGCCCCGTCCCCCAGCGTCCGTCCCGAACTCCTCAGTCACGGAAGGCCTCTCCCGGACCGGTCCCCGCGCCCATGACGCGGCTCGCGGGGGCCGCGCAGGCGGCGCCAGCTGCCGGCACATGGGGAAGCGACACGAAAAGGCCCATTATCCCGGGAGCGCCGGCCCCGGAAGGGGGGGGCCGGTGGATGCCCTGAAGGACGGAAAGCGGCCTCGCGAGCCTGTCCGCTGCGGCAGGGGCAGGAAGGAACGGCCTTATCTCCGTAGGCAGGGAGTCCACGGCCTCCGCCAAGAGGTCGCGCACCTCGCCGCGGAACGCTCCCGCCGCCTCCGAGGCGAGACCCTCGCCGTCCCCCCCCAAAACCGTGCCCAGGATCTCCCCCTTCCGGAAGAGCCGCCCGAGCGAATTCCCCCAGCCGACCTCCGGGTGAAGGCCCGTCAGGAGCACGTAGACGGGCGGCGCGAAGTCCGGCTCGTCAGCCATCCTCCCCAGGAGGCTGCCCGTCCGGAGGGCAAGATCCTTCAGCTCGGACTCGCGCTCCCCCTCATGAGCTCCGCGTGCAAGCAGGCCACCACCCCCCGGTGAGGCGCCCTCCTCCCCGTCTCGCGGAGCAGGGCGCACAGCCCGTCCCGGACGTGCTCTGCCCCTCACGGACGGCTGAGGCCCGGAACGTCGGCGGCTCCCGAAGATCCCAAGGTTCCCTATGATCCGGAAGATCCGGAAGATCCCGAAGATCCTGAAGACCCCGCGGACCCCTGCCCCGTGAGGGGTGCGGGGGGGCCGGAAACGAAACCCGCCCTGCCGGGCGGGCGGCGCCAGGCCGAAGGGCTGTCGCGGAGCCAGCGCACGGCCACGGACACCGCGTTCTCCAGGCAGTACCGGCCGGCGCCCTCGGGACCCTCCAGAGGCGCGGAGGGATCGGGGTTCAGAGGCAGCCCGGCCCCCCTCAGGCTCCCGTGACGCCCTGAACCCTGCGGACCCGCCACAGGTAACCGGGGCATGCGGCCGACCGGATCGGGACGGCGCGACCGGGCGGGCGGGGAGAGTGCCCGCAGGCCGGCCTCCCAGTCCCGGCGAAGACGGGAATCCTCCGCGGCGGCATCCGGCACGCCCGCGCCGCGGCCCAGCACGGTCTCGGCGAACCTCTCCCTGGCGAAAACGCTCCGGACAATCTTCCCCACGTACCGCAGCTGAGGCAGGAGCAGGAAGATCACCGGCCCGGCCAGGGCAATCCAGGGGCTCCGCTGCCTCGTCCAGGCGAGCTCAAGAAGGCCCGGCCCGGCCAGGATGGCCAGGAAGAAGAGCAGAAACACAAGGAAGACCTTCTTCGGCGACGTTTCAGGCCCTCCCCCGCACCCCGAAGCATCCCGCCCCTGCCTTCATTGCCGGCCTCCCGGCACATCCGTGACACGCGGCTCCCGCGCCCTCCCGGCCAACATGTCCCGGCAGTCCCCCAAAATCTTCATGACCCAGGCTGGCCGTCATGCCCATCGGCACCTTCAGTACCCAGGCAGCCCGACACGGCCTTCCGAGGCTTCCCGGTCTTCCGGATCCTGCCAAACGGACGAGACCGCGCCAGGGGCTTCCTGTAAAAAGAAATGTCGTCTTCAAGCGCCTCATGTTGTATCAAATACTGCATCGTTAATCGCCCGGCCTGCCCGGGCGGCCCGAGACACCGCGGCGGCAGTCTCTGCGGCGTCCTTCACGTCGTCGCTTAACGAGAGAGCCGGCCCTCCCCGCCCTCCGCCTCCGGACGTGCCGCCCGGGGGAGCGCCCGGCGGGCCGCCGGGAGGCGCCATCGCGCCGGAGGGGGAGGCGCGTCGGCAGCCCCTCTCGGGGGCGGTGCCGAACGGCTTCCGGTGACCGGAGAGCTTCTGATTTCCGAGGCTCGCGAGACACCGCCAGGACCGCTCCCGAGCCGGACCGCCTCCCTGGCCGCAGGATCATTTCTCGGAACGCGGACAGGCCCGGGCGTGGCCGGGAGGGGCCGGCACTGCTGGCCAGCCTTAGGCACGGGCACGGGCGAGGACGGCTGGATCTGAGCTGGCGAACCGGCCTGTACCGCCGGGCGGGCCGCCTGCGGCTGGATACCGCGCAGCTAAGCGGACGTCGGCGGGGCAGACGGACAAGCAGGCGGAGGCGGAATGGAGCCTGGGCCGGACGCCGACTGTGACTGTACGCCCTGCCCGGAAGCCGGCTGTGATTGTACGCCCTGGCCAGAGGCCGCCCGTGATTGTACGTCCTGCCCTAACGCGGCCTGCGGTTGTTCGGGATGCCCGGACGGCGCCTGTGATTGTACGCCATGCCCGGACATGGCCTGCGTTTGTACCGGATACCCGGATGCCGCCCGTGATTTTACGTCCTGCCCGGACGCGTCCCGGGGTTGTTCGGGGTACCCGGACGGTGCCCGTGATTGCACGCCCGCCCGGACGCGGCCTGCGGCCGTACGGGATACCCGGACACGGCCTGCGGTTGTACGGCAAGCCCTGATGCCGCCTGCGGCTGTACACCATTCCCGGGCGGGTACGTTGCCTGTCCCGGAGCGTACCCTGCCTCTCCCAGGTAGGCCGTGCCGCCCTGGACGGACGCTGCCGGCAGGGGACAGGCTGACGCGGGAACCTGCCCCGAGGCCGTGACAGGGCCCCCGCCCGGCTGACCCGTACCCGTCGATGCCGAAGCTGGCACCGGGACATAGCCCGGACTCTGGGGAGCCGTTGCGGCCCCGGCCTGCGCCGGAGCCTGGGCAGAAATCTGGGGTGAGGCGAGGCCATGAAGGGCCAAACCACCGTGGCCCCCTCACATATTATACGTGGAGGCCGTGGCCGCGCCCTTATTAGTAGTAACGGGTGAGGAGGTATTAGCAGTAGAAGAGGAGGAGGAGGAGGAGGAGGGTGCCGGGCCAGGAACCGGCAAAGCCGGCCGGTCGCCGCGGCCTGCAGGACAGACCGGGGTCTCCCCCGCCTTGAGCGTCCAGGCCAGGGGGCAGGGCAGGTATGCCGGGGGAGGCTCGATGTTCTTGGTCTTCCTCTGCGGCTTCTTCAGGGTCCCGTCGGGGCTGATGTCGTTTACATATCTGTTCACAGGCGAAAGCAGGGGTACCTACAACATGACCCAGATCAACCTTATTCCTGTTGCAGGGCGGCCACCTCCGGGGCCGGGACGGCCACCTCCGGGGCCGGGACGGCCACCTCCGGGGCCGGGACGGCCTGCCTCCGGGGCCGGGACGGCCTGCCCGTGAACGGATACCATCTTTCCTCCGGACCGGACATCTTCACCCGTACGGGACATCCTGCCCGAGCGGATCCCGCCTACTCGGCAACCGCCCCCTCGTAGGCCAGCCTCACGGCCACGGAACCGGTCCGGCACAGGACCTCCGCTTCAACCTTCACGGGTGCGACGGAATCCCTCCAGTTCAGGCTCAGCCTCGCGGAACCCTCGTGGAAGCCTATGCGGACGCGCCCCACCGGGCCGCCCTCGAGCCTCTCGTCCGTCACCCGGGCCCTGAAGGAGCCGGTGAAGTCCACCACTGTGACGTTTCCGGTTGAGAGATTCACCTGGCTCGAGGTCCTGACGGACCCGAGCGTCCCACTGAAGGGCAGCTCGAGCACGAACCGGCCCTCGCCGTCCTCGCTCCCCCCGAAGGCCCCGAAGGTCCCTCGTCCGGCGCCGCTGCCCGCGCAGGCCGCGTAGGCCGGCACCGGTTCTCCCGCCTCACCGTCCGGAGTCCCGCCCGTCGGAGGCGTCCCGGGAGCCGCGGCATCCCCGGCGGACACGTCGGCCACGACCGTCCCGGAAGCCCCTGCGTCCCCTGCCGAGACCGGGCCTCCGGGCGGTTCCGACGTCCCGAAAGCTTCGGACGCCCCCGTCCCGTCAGGTGTCGCGGAAGTCTCTCTCCCCGGCGCCCTGCCGGACTCCGACGTGCGGGGCCTGTCGCCCGGCTCCGTGGGAAGCGCCGTCTCGGACCCGACAGGAGGCCCGGGCTCCTCGGGGGACAGCCCGCCGTCCCGGGCCGCCGTCCCGTCCGGAGCTTCCGGAGCTGCCGGCCCTGTACCTGCCCCGGCATCGGCACCGTCCCCGATATCGGGCACGGGAAAGTCGCGGGAAGCGGATGGCGGGACGGCGTCCGTCCGGCCGTCAAGCGGGATCTCGCCGGGAAGAAGCGGCATGGCGGCGTCCGCCCCTGCAGGCAACGCGGCGTCCGCCCCTGCAGGCAACGCGGCGTCCGTCCCTCCGGACGGTGCCGCGGAGGGCTCTGCCAGGGGCGGCTCGGGGACCGGCGGGAAATCCGGACCGGACGACTCCGGGAAGAGGGACTCCGCCGGTGTCGGGAGTCCTGCGGCCTGCCCGGCCCCGGACACGGGGCCTGCGGGCGTCCCCTCCCGACCCCCGGACACGGGGGCGGCGGGCTGCTCCGGCCCGGACGCCGGGTCCTGAGGTTCCGGGAAGCTTCGGAGGGCGTCCTCGCCGCCAATCCTGAAGGTGGCGACGATCTCGCCGTCCCGGCAAAGAAGCTCAGCCGCGACGCTCTCCGGCACCCTGCCTTCCAGCCAGTTCAGCGAAATCCTCGTGAAGCCCGGATGCTCCCCGATGCGGAGTATGCCCGCCGGGCCCCGGTTGACGGCCAGATATCTCGTGCCGGCGTCATATCTGCCGCGGATGTCCAGGAAGCTCACGTTCCCGGACCTCTGGCCCAGGGCGTGGCCGGAGGTCACTGACCCCGGCCCGTCCCGGCTCTCCAGCGGGAGGGTCACGGTCACCCGATCGGGCACGGCAAGCTCCACCGAAGGCGTCCCGAGAGTCCCGCTCCCCTCGCCCTTCCCCCGGCAGGGCGCCAGCCCGGCAGAGGCGCCGTACCCTTCTTCTGACGGGGTCCGTGCGGACGGGACCGCAGGCGCGGCGACCGGTACCGCGTAAGCCGGCATGCCTGCGGGCGGCACCGGACCGGTCCCCTCCCTGCCGCCGGCGGGCGCCCTGTCAGGGCCGGCGGCAGTCGCATCGCCGTCCGGGGCCGGAGCGGCGGCATCGCCTTCGCCAGGCCCGGCGGGACCCGTCACGGCCGCGGCATCGCCTTCGGGCGACCCCGCATACGGAGTCTCGGGCGCGGCGCCGCCCGCGCCCGTCACTGCCGAGGCATCGCCCGCGGGCGGCTCGAAATCCGGGGTTCCGGCGGCGGTCACCCCTCCGGAGGGCGCGGGGACGTCCGCGCCAGCCTGTTCAGGTTCGGAAGCAGCCCCGTCTCCGGAGGACCTGGCCGAGGCGGTCGAGCCGGCAAGGCCGGCGGCGGTTGCGCCGGCAGCGGCGGTTCCTCCGGCAAGGCCGGCGGAGGAGGCCGCGCCGGCGCCGGTCGGAGCGGCGCCGGACGAGGACACCGAGGGAGGGCCGGCCTGTGGCCGAGGCCCGAAACCGAAGCGCACTTCCACGGCGTTTTCTAGGCAGCGGATCTCCGTGCGCGGGGCCCTGTCGGGGCTCCGGCCGTCGCGGTAGTTGAATCCCAGCCTCACGAGGCCCGGATGCCTCCCGAACCGCAGGAGCCTGAAGGGACCGTCCGCCTGCGGCAGGTCCGCCTTGCGGAAGCGGTAGCTCCCCACGAAGTCGAGATAGGTGACGGACTCCCGCCTGCGCCCGAGCGAATTGCCGATCTTCACCTCCCCGGGCCCCTCCTCGGAGACCAGGGGCAGGCGGGCGGTGAACACCTGGGACGCCTCGTCCCAGCCGGTTTCGGGGATCCCGAAAATGCCCCTGCCCCCGCCCGCGGCGCGGCACCCGACGAAAGGCTCGGCTCCGGTAGCTCCGCCGCCCGAGGCCGGGACCGCGCCGGCAGCCCCGGACCCTGCGCCTGCGCCTCCGGGAACGCCACCCGTGCCAAGGACCCCTGACGCCCCGGCTGCCGCGCCTTCCGCGGCCCCGTTTCCCGTGCCGCCGGCTGCCGACGCCCCTTCAGATCCTCCGGCGCCCGCTACCGGCTCCCCGGACGTGCCGGCGGAGGGGATCTGGCCGGGAATCTCGGTCACCGGCCCGCCCGCCGGGCCCACCGGGGGCATGGCGGACTGCGGCGGGGACGCGGACCCCGTTCCGGTCACGGGGCCCGGAAGCTCCCCGCCGTCCGGTCCGGTGCCGAGGGGAGACGGCGAGGCCGTTCCGGACGACTCGGGTCCTGAACCGTATGGAGACGGCGGCCCCTGGCCGGGGTCGCCCGCAGGCGTCCCCTGGACAGTCTCGGTGATGACCGGCAGAGACAGCGCCTCCCCCCAGGCCAGGCGGAGGGCCACCGAGCCCTCGCGGCACAGGACCTCGGCCCGGACCTGTTCCGGCGCCTCGCGGGCCCTGAAGTTCACGCTCACGCGGGTGAACCCCCGGTGCCGCCCCAGGCGGACGCGCTCCACGGGGCCGCCCGAGGGCCGGAGGTTCTCCTGGGAGAAGGGGATGTCCCCCTGGAAGTCCAGGTAGACGACGTTGCGGGAGGCCCTGTGCAGGCTCTCGTGGCCGGAAATGGCGCCCGTCCTCCCGCCGAACGCCAGCGTCAGGACGAACCTGCCCGAGTCGTCGTAGTACCCGTCCACGGACCCGAAGGACCCCCGCCCCTGCCCCGTCCCCCTGCAGGGGGCGTACCCGGCCAGGGGGTCCGCCGGCGCCGGCGGCTCCGGCACGGGTTCCGGGGCCGGGGGCCGCGGCCTCACGGGGGCCATGGCTTCCCTGGGCCGCGTGTCATTGACGTTCTCGGGCACGTCGCCGGTCCAGCGCCAGAGCAGGAAGAGCCCGACAAACCAGACGAACATGACGCCGAAGAGGATCTTGCGGGTGCGGGGGGACATGGGAGCCTTCAATGAATGGAAACTGGGGGGGACGGAGGTTCGAGGACGTATCCGGTCAGGCACGGGAGGAGCCGGGGGGCCGAAAAGGCGGAAAGCCGGAGGGCCGCAGGGCCGGGGGCCGGAGGCCGCAGGGCCGCAGGGCCGCAGGGCCGCAGGGCCGCAGGGCCGCAGGGCCGCAGGGCCGGAAAGCAGGAAAGCAGGAAAGCAGGAAAGCAGGAAAGCCGGAAAGCCGGAGGGCCGGAGAGCGGGAAAGCAGGAGTTGCCGGAAGAACTTCTGCAGGGGTTTCCTGAGAGAGCGCCCGTCCCGAGCGCCGGGGGACGCTTCCGGCACGCGCGCAGTGCCGGCCCGCGCCCTCACAGCTGCTGGGACGTGGACACTATGGAGACGGGCAGGACCGGCCTGGGGAGGTTCAGGTACTTTATGACGGGGAGGGCCCCGTCGGCCTTCATGAGGACCCTTATCCTGGAGATGCCCAGGCTCTCCAGCTGGGCCCGGTGCTCGGGGAAGTCGCGGGGGTAGAGCTCGAAGTTCTGCGTGACCAGATCGTTTAGGAAGCTCGGGAACCCTTCGGGCCCGCCCCAGCTGACCATGAGCGTCAGGCTGGGCAGGTCGATCTCGAGTGACGTCTCGGCATCCGCGCCGGGCTTCCAGCTGAACACCTGGGAACTCGGGTAGTTGTAGTTCACCATCTGCTGGACTTCGTCCGGGGTCTTCAGCGTTATGACGGTCCTCTGGGGCTTCTCCAGGGCCTCGTCACCGGCGAGGGTCGCGGTCACGGTCACGTTCACCTTGTAGCTGTCCGGCTGCGCCTCCAGGAGCGGGCCGCCCCCGACGGAGACGAGCTTCAGGAAGTCCTCGGTGAAGGGGAAGGTCCTCCCCTCCCAGCTCCGGGCCGAGAAGCCGGGGCCCGCGGAGTCCAGGAAGGGGGCGGCCTTCCCGGTGAGGAACTTCAGGATCAGCCCGTCCTTGCCGAACACGGTCGCGCTGTCCTCGGCCGCCGACAGGAACTTTCCGGGCAGTATCACGTCCGACTCCCAGTACCTGTCGATGGTCCTCGCGGCCGTGTCCACCAGGACCCCCTCCAGGGCCCGGAACTCGCTCGTGCGCATCCTCAGCATGAAGGAGTCGGGCAGGACGTCCCCCTCGTCACGGTAGAGCTTCGCGGCCAGCAGATCCAGGCTCTCGCGGGCAACCCTGAAAGGCTCGGAAGGCTCCGCCGCCTGGGCCGGCGGCGCTCCCGGCGCGGCGGGCGCCGGCTGCGGCGCCGCGGCGGGGCCCCCGAAGTTCAGGGCCGCCAGACGGAAGGATTCCTCGGGGTTCTCGGACAGGGTCTTCAGTATCTCGCTTATCGCTTCCGAGTAGCGCGTGAAGTCCTTCTCCGCCTCGTAGGCCCTCCTCACGAAGTCGGTCCGGTAGTACACGTCGCCTATCTGGTCGCGCGCGGCGGCGGCCACGGGCCCCAGCGCCCTGACCTTCTGCAGGAACCCCGCAGCCTCCCGCCACCCGGCCTTGGCGCGCGACCAGCGGGCGGCCGCGCGGCCGATTTCCAGGTTCCGGAGCCACACGGGGCTCTCGGCCCCGCCCCGGAAGCTCCGCAGGTTGTCGCTCATGACCTCAGCGGCCCGCGAACCGGGCGAGCTCTCGCCCCCCGACCGGAGCTCCCGGAACGCCTCGAGCCCGGCCAGGCCCAGAAGACGGCTCGCGACGACACCGGAGAACACCCTCTGGAAATCCCTCCACTGGGAAAGGCACTCGGTGTCGTAGTCCACGATGAAGCTTCCGGCCCCGGACAGGGGCGGCACCCCGGCCGCGCCGGACGCCTGGCCGCCCGCCGCCTCGATGAGGTTCGCGGCCTCGACTATGAATGCCCTTCCCGCGGCGGTGCAGGCCCCGCGCACCGTGCCCGCGCCGGAGGGGACGAGCGCCTGGACCTCCTCCGCGGTGTAGTGGGGGGCCCAGAAGCTGGCGACGGTGACCGGACGGACCTGCGGGGCCCGCTCGGTCCAGTCCATCAGCCAGTCGTAGGACTTCTCGCCCCTGAGCTCCATGGCCCGGTCCACCGCGTCGTTCAGCTCGCCCAGTATGCGCTTGTTCCTCGAGCCCGGCACCTCGCCGTAGCGGGCGCGCTCGACCAGAGTCGCGAGGAGCCTGGCGTAGGTGAAGTTCCACAGCGGCCTCGACTCCACGTCCAGGCCCTCGGGAAGCGCGGGGAACATGTCCTCCACCCCGGCGCCCGCCTCCAGCGAGAGCTCGTCCATGCGGCCCGAGTACGCCGCGAACATGAACAGGAGCTGCCGGAACGTGACCGCGAAGAGATCCGAGTCCGGATCGCTCACCGCCTCCATCTGCCTGCGGAGGGCAAGCGTTATGGCGCTCGTGGCCTCCTCGAAGCTTGACGAGAACAGCCCCTCCAGCCTCCCGCGGATGTCGCCAGCAGGATCCGGGCCTATGCCCCGCAGCCTCACCCCGCGGTCGTAGGTCTCGAGCCGGGACAGAAGATAGATGGCCGCGTCCGCCCGTTCCAGCTCTGCCGTCCCCCGCGCGGCCCAGCCGGGGACAACCCCCGGCCCGTTAACCGCGCCCTCGCCGGACCCGTCGCCCCGTGCCCCGCCCTGGCCGGACCCGTCGCCTCGTGCCCCGCCCTGGCCGGACCCGGCCCCGCGTGCCGAGCCCTCGCCGAACCCGGCACCGCGTGCCGAGCCCTCGCCGGACCCTGCACCGCGTGCCGAGCCCTCGCCGAACCCGGCACCGTGTCGCGAGCCCTCGCCGAACCCGGCACCGTGTCCCGAGCCCTCGCCGAACCCGGCACCGTGTCGCGAGCCCTCGCCGAACCCGGCACCGTGTCCCGAGACCTCGCCGAACCCGGCACCGTGTCGCGAGCCCTCGCCGAACCCGGCACCGTGTCCCGAGCCCGCCAGAGCCCCGGATCCGGCGCCGAATCCTCCGCCGGCCCCGGCGCCGTCACCGGCCCCGGGCCACGGCGCCCCGCCCCCCCCACCGGCGCCCGGCACGGCACCCAGTCCCGAGCCGCGCCCGGACCGTCCGAAATCCGCCACGGCAGGGACGGCCGCCGCGGCGGAGGCGATCTTCATCTCGGCCATCGCCCGGGACGCCCCCTTCTGATAGTCCACGTTCTTCGCGATCAGGAGCGCCGCCACGGCCATCGCCAGGTAGCCCGCGATCACGCCCCGCAGGAATGTTCTCTGACGTCTCGCCCCGGACCGGTTTGTCCGCCGGGACAGATACGCCATCTCCGGGAGGGTCTCGGCCAGAAGCCGCTCGGAAGAGCCCCCCGTGACCGGCGTCCGGGGCCGGATGCCCTGGTGCGTCCGGTCCGTGCCGGCCGCGGCGCCCAGGCCGTGCGGCCAGGGCGCGCCGTCCGGGGCTCCGGCGCTCCCGTGGCCTGCGCCGCCGTCCCCTCCGCTCACGCCGGCCCCTTCACCCCCGGCCGGCCCCCGGCCCTCGCCGCCCGCTCCCGGCCCCACGCCCGGAAGCCAGGCGGCGCCCGCCGCGGCGCCGGGAACCCGCGCCCCGCCGGCTCCGGCAGCCCCGCCCGGGATCCCCGAGCCGGACGCCCCGTCGCCGGGGCGCCCCGGGCCGCCGGCCCACCCCGCGTCGCCCGTGATCCCCGAGCCGGACGCCGCGTCGCCCGGGATCCCCGAGCCGGACGCCGCGGCGCCGGGGAGCCAAGTGCCTCCAGCCCACGCCCCGGAGCCGTGGAACCCCGCGCCGGCGACGGGGCGCCCCGCCCCGCCGGCCTCCCCCCCGGAGCCCGGGAACCATGCGGGCCGCGCCGGCACGGAAACGGGCGCCGGAACGGCCGTGCCGGCCTGCCCCGAAGTTCCCTGCTGTCCCGCGCCGTCCGGCTGCCGGCCCGGAAGCCCGGCGCCGCCGGAGCCCTGGACGGCCAGGGCGGGCCCGCCCCGGACCGGGGGGGCGCCGGTCTCGTCCAAAGCCTCCGGATCGGCGGACACGGGCGGGAGCGACACGAAAAGCCCCATGATCCTGGGCGAGATCCCCACGCCCGCGGGATTCTGGAGGGCCCCCAGAAGAACGGAGAGGGGCCTCTGGAGCTCCTCGGCGGCGCCCGGCGCCGACAGGAAGGGGGCGATGCCCCCGGGGTCCAGGTCCATGACCTCGACCAGGAGATCGCGTATCTCCGAGCGTATCGCCCCCGCCGCCTCCTCGGACAGGCCCTCCTCGTCCCCTCCGGCGCCGAACATGGCGCCCAGGGTCTCGCCTTCACGGGAGAGGCGGTCCAGGGCCTCGCCCCATCCGGGCTCCAGGTGCAGGCCGGTCACGAAGACGTACACCGGCGGGCTGAAGTCCAGCTCCTCCGCGAGCCTCTCCAGGATCTGGCCCGTCTGGAACGCCAGATCCCTCAGCTCCGCCTCCCGCTCCGGCTTCAGGAGCTCGGCCGGCACGCAGGAGACCACCCCCTGGAGCGGCACCTTCCTGCCGGTCTCCCGGAGGAGGGCGCACAGCCCAGACCGCACGTCGTCGGCCGCCCCGGACTGGGCCATGGCCGCCGCCTCGCCCGACGGCGGGGCCAGCCCCGGCCCTGTCACCGCCGCGGGGAGCGCGGCCCCGGCCCTGGGCGTCCCCCTCGCCGCCTCCGGGAACCGCTCGTAGAGCCCGCGCACGGCCACGTACACGGCCCGCTCGAAGAAGTACCAGCTGCAGCCCTCGGGGCCCTCCAGGGGCGCCGCGGGGTCCGGGTTGAGCGGCGGGCCGGCCCCTCTCAGGATCCCGTGGCGTCCCGATCCCTGCGGGCCGGCCACCAGGAACCACGGGAAGGCCCCTGCCGGATCCGAACGCGTCGATCTGCCTCGGGGCCGGAGCTCGGCTATGCCCCTCTCCCAGTCCTGGCGGAGCCGTGAATCCTCCGCCGCCGCGTCCGGGAGGGCGGCCCCGCGGCCCAGCACGGTGTCCGCGTACCTCCTGCGGGCGAAGACGCTCGACAGCAGCTTCCCCAGGTACCAGAAGAGCGGCAGGAGCAGGAATATCCCCGGCCCGGCCAGGGCTATCCACGGGGTCCACTGCCTGATCCAGGCCAGGAACAGGAGCCCCAGGCCAACGGCGACGGCCAGGAAGAACAGCAGGAGCACCAGGAGGACCCTCTTCAGCACCTGTCAGCCCTCCCTGTCCCGGCGCCCGCCGCCGGCCTGCCGCATGTCCCGCCGGGGCCCCCGCCGAGCGACGGGGCCGCCGCGCGCGCCTCCCTGCCCGGCTCCATGACCTCGCGGGCCGCACGGGCGCTCCGGCCCCCCGCGGCCGGGCCGTTCGGGGCTCCCGCGGCAGCGGCGCCGTCGCGCGCCGCTCCCGGCCCGGGGCCGCCGGCCCGTCCGGGGGGCACGCCCCGCAAATTTGACGCCGATCCCGCCATGCCTAGGACCTCACCCCAACCAGCATGAGCTGGGCCTCGGCCGGGGCGCCTTCCCAGCTCACTTCCAGGCGTCCCCCGCTCAGGGCCTCCTCCCACAGGGGATCCCTGGTCCTTATCTGAAAATAGACGGTGTCCTGGCGGCGGTGGAGGCCCGCGGGGGCCTCCCTGACCGGGGTGAGCCCGACGCCGGGGAGCCCGGCGGCCAGGAGCTCGCCCGTCCTGGCGGGCGGGGCCAGGCGCGCCCCGGCGGACAAGGCGGCCTTGGCGTCTTCCGCGGCGAGCCCCGTGCGGGCCGCCAGCCAGAAGCCGAAAACCCCGTCCGCCAGACGCGGGATCTCGCAGACGAAACTCCCCCCGTCCCTCCGGAACATGAGGTTCAGCTCAGGGCCCGGGCTCACCTCCTCCAGGAGCCCCGACACCGCGGCCCTCGCGGCGAGATAGGCCGGCCCCGGATCCGCGTGGTCCCACGCGGGCGGCGCATGCCCGCCCCCGCGGGAGAAGAGCCCCAGCTCCGAGACCAGCTCGCAGATTTCGGCAAACACCGAGTACGGGTGCGCCGAGGGGGCCGCCAGCATCTGGTGGAGCCTGGCTATGTGGCGCAGCACGATGCCCAGCGCCACGGCCAGGGCCCGGCCGGCCGGATCCGCCGCGCCCGGGCCGGCGCGCCCCCGGGACGCCGGAAGCTTGAACTCCTCCAGCTCCCGCGCCTTGGCCCTCAGGAGCTCCAGGACGTCAAGAGCCGTCTCCCGCAGGAACCCGTCCTGGAAGAGCTTCACGGCCGGAGGGGCGAAGGGGACCCGGACCCAGCCGCGGGCGTCCCGCCTGAGCCTCGCCACGGGAAGCATGACGCACCCGCGCTCGTCCAGGCCCGGACGCCCCGCCACCAGCCCCGGCGTGTAGGCCAGGGTGTTCACCCAGGCCTGCCCCTGGCCCGCGAGCATGTCCGCCACCGGCCGGGGCTCCCGGTAGCCGGTCATCAGCCTGGCCCCGCGTTCCCCGTACCCCCCCGACGGCACCTCTCCGCCTTGCCGCCCAGGTCCCGCCGCCCCGCCCCACGTCCGGCGGTCCGGGCCCGGCCAGCCCCGGCCCGCCTCGCCCGGCTCGGTCCCGGAGCTCGGGAAGTCACCCGGAAGCGCCGGCGGGACCTGCAGGGCCGCCGCGAGGGCCAGGGGATCGTCCTCCCGCGCGTCCCGCGGGCCGTCCCCGGCCCGCCCCCTCAGGCCGGCCTCGGCCAGCTCCCGGTACCGGGGGTAGCGCAGGGGCTCTCCGCCCAGCGCCGCCTCCGCGGCCCTGAGACGCGCCGCCCGCTCCCCCGAGATCTCAAAGGGGGTCTCCCAGGCGTTGGGCCCCACGTGCGAGAAGAGCGGAGCCGCAATCCAGGCCGTGACGGTGCCGTCCTCCGCGCCGTCCACCGCCCGGCCCGCGCCCGGAACCCGGGCGTCGTCCCGGACCGTTCCCGGCGCCCCCCCCGAAAGCTCCGTCCAGGAATGCTCCGTCCCGCAAGGCTCCGTCCCGTAAGGCTCCGTGCCGGACCTCGAATCCGTCACCCCGGGGTCGCCGCCCTCCCCTGAAAGCTCCGTCCCGGAAAGCTCCTCGCCGGATTCCGGACCCGTCACCCCGGAGTCGCCGCCCCAGACCGAAAGGGAAAACCCGGAAAGCTCACCGCCGGATTCCGGACCCGTCACCACGGGGCCGCCCTCCCCTGAAAGCTCACCGCCGGATTCCGGACCCGTCACCCCGGGGTCGCCCTCCCCTGAAAGCTCCGTGCCAGTTCCCAGACCCGTCACCCCGGAGTCGCCGCCCTCCCCTGAAAGCTCCGTCCCTGAAGGCTCCGTGCCAGTTCCCGGACCCGTCACCACGGGGCCGCCCCCCCCTGAAAGCTCCGTCCCGGAAGGATCCCCGGCGGATCCCGGCCCCCGCCCGGCGTTCCCGCCCGGGCGTTCGGGCTCCGGGATCCTCACCGGGGCTATCACGGCGTTCCCCGGCACTGTCAGCCTCATGCCCCCCGGAAGGGCCAGGTCCATCTCCCGGATCTCGAGCACCCCCCGCTCCAGGGCGTCCTTGTCAAATGACAGGGACGCGAACCCCCACGGCCACGGGCTCAGCCCCGAGGCGGCGGCCTCCCGTTCCGAGCGGGCCAGGATCTCCATGAGCTGGAAGTGGTGGGGCTCCAGCCCGCTACCTTCCCTCCAGAATATCATCCGGGTGTGGATCATCTGCCGCCCCCTCCCCCGGAAGCCGTCTGGGCTCCGGGAGGCGCTCCCGGAGGAGCCCCCGGGGGGACAGCCTGGCCGGACGCGTCGGCGCCCACCACGGCCAGGGGAGGCGGGGCGTCGCCTGCCCCCCTCGGCGGCGGGGTCGTGCGGCTTGAAGTCTGCGGCGCGCTGGGGAGCCGCGCCGCATGCGCGGGTCCCCGGGGCTGCTCGGCCTGTCCTGCCTGAGCGGTGCCGGAAGCCACGGGCACGCCCGCGGCCTGGCCGGAAGCCACGGGCGTGCCCGCGGCCTGGCCGGAAGCCACGGACGTGCCCGCCGCCTGGCCGGAAGCCACGGGCACGCCCGCGACCTGACCGGAAGTCTGGGCACGGGCTTCTGCCTGGGCACGGGCTTCTGCCTGGGCACGGGCAACAGCAGCTGCTTCATTTGCCGCGACATGCTGCCCCTCCTGCGAGTTTCTGGGTGCCCGGGGGGCTCTGGGCCTGGCCGGGAGGGGCCGCTCGTGGGGAGGCACCGCCTGCTGGGCCTGGACGGCACCCGGAACCAGTGCCCCGGAACCCCCGGGCGCCGCGGGCTGGCACGGCACGGCCTGCCCGGTGCCGCAACCCGCCGCGGGAGAGATGCCCTGCTGCGGAGACGGGAACCGGCCCGGGGCCGGAACCGTCTGGGGAGGCTGCGCCGGCTGCCCGGGGACCACCACCGTAGCCACCGGTCGGGGCGGGACGGCGGCTGTCCGGTATGCCGGAGGCTGGGGAGGCGGGGGGAGGGCAGCCGTCCCCTGCAGAACTGCGGCGGCTCCCTGGGCAGGGACGTAACCGGCGGCTCCCTGGGCAGGGACGTAACCGGCGGCTCCCTGGGCAGGGACGTACCCGGCGGCTCCCTGGGCAGGGACGTACCCGGCGGAGCCCTGGGCAGGGACGTACCCGGCGGAGCCCTGGGCAGGGACGTACCCGGCGGAGCCCTGGGCAGGGACGTACCCGGTTGCGGCGCCCTGGGGCAGGACGGCACCTTGCGGGACGGCGGCGCCTGGGGCAACGCCTTGCGGGGCGGCGGCACCCGGCGATACGCCCTGCGGGGCGGCGGTTCCCGGGGCAACGCCTTGCGTTGCGGGCGCCGCGCCCGGGGTGCCGGGCGGGGGGGTGGCCGGACCCGGGACCGGGGCGGTCGGGGCGCCGCCCTTCGACACGGCCGGGCAGACCAGAGTCTCGCCCGGCTTGAGCGTCCAGGCCAGGGGGCACGGGAGGTAAGCCGGGGGCGGCTCGATGTCTCTGGCCTTCCTGCCGGGCTTCTTCAGGGTCCCGTCGGGGTTGATGTCGTTTACGGACAGCTCGTAGGAGCCCTCGCTCTTGGGGTAGAAGGCCAGGAGCTGGGATCTGAGGATCAGCCAGGACCGCATCTCCATGGGCTCGTAGGTGTCGGCGAAGATGAGCTTGTGGTTGTGGTATATGGGTATGGGCAGGTAGGCCGCCCCCCCCTGGCCCGGCAGGGTCATGAAGCCCCCCGCGACGCCCACGTACTGGGCGCCGGGCTGACGGTCCAGCACCAGATCTCTCCGTTCGCCGGGCTGGAAGAAGTACCGCTCGGCGGTCACCAGCCCCTTCACCGGCACCGAGGCCGCCGCCCCGGTCGGGACGGGGGGACAGGCCGCGAGATCGGCCAGGCCCTCCGGGGACTTCATGTTGGAAGCGAACCAGCCGGGATCGCTCAGCTGGTACAGGCAGACCATGAGCGCGGCGGGCCCGCCGCCCGACGGCCCCGTGTTGAGGTCCGGGTCGGCAATGACGCCGATCTTGACCCCCTGCGGCAGAAGGGCCCAGTCTATGGCGGCGAGGCTCTTGGCCGGGGGACCCTGGGGAGGCGTCAGGGGCGGCTTCTTGCCGCATGACGTCAGGGCCGCCGCCGCCAGCGCCAGGCCCAGGGCCAGGACGAGCGCCGCGGAAAGCCACGGCCGGCCGCGGTCGCGCTCCTCCTCCAGACGCAGGGTCTCATCCGGGCGGCCGTCCCGGACGGGGCGTCTCCTCGCCCGCGGAGCAGGATCCGGCTCATGTCCGCGGCCCGGACCGGGGCCTGGGCAGGGCCCGTTTACCGGAGCCGTCTCCCGCCGGAACGGCCCGCGCGGGGCGTCCGCCACGGAACGCGCTGTCCCCCTCGCCTCCGGAAGGCTCAGCCTGCCGTCTTCAGACATATGACCCCTCCGGCTCGCGATTCAGAACGTACTGGCCCCTGCCCGCCCTCTCCGGGGCGACGAAGGCCGAAAGCCCCAGCCTGCCCCTCCTCGCCCCCAGGACGACGCCGCTCGCGCATCCCCGCGGCAGGTGGATCTCCAGATCCCAGACCAGGGGATCTTCCAGGTAGCGGGCCACGGCCGCGCGTATCCCCGCGAAGACCCTGCCTCCGGGCATGAGCCCCTCGAGCTCGCCCAGGTCCCTCGCCACGGCCCGGAGCCGGAACTTGCCCGCGAGATCCCTGGCCTTCACGCCCGTCACGGCCGAGTGCCCGAGCCGTCCCGTGGCGGAGCGGAGCATGCCCCTCTGGCCGGCGGGTATCTCCACCCAGCGGGGCACGTTCTCCTCCAGCTCCAGGGCGGTGCCGGGGGCGGCGCTCCTCAGGAGCGCGAGCAGGCCCCCTGAGGAGCGGATACCGGAGGCGAATACGCCCAGGTCCCTGAAGTCGTCGGGACGGGCGTCGGCCCTGAACTCCTCTCCCATTAGGGCGAAGAGTATCCCGCGGGCCGCGGGATCCTTCAGCTCCAGGACCCGGAACGCCAGAAGCGAGTAGAAGTAGGAGAGCGCGTGCGAGCGGTAGCTGGAAAGGCTTATGAGGTCCATCAGCTCTCGCGCGGCGTGCTCGTCGTCGCGCTCGTCCTTGAGCACCTCCTGGGCGTAGAAGTGCGGGAGCGGCGACGCCGCCCCGTAGAGCCCCATGAATGTGACTGTCAGGCGGTAGATGGGCCTCGGGAACTCCCCGTAGCCAGGCGCCCCCCCGTCCATGATGTCGCGCAGGGGCGGGGGGCCCCCTTCGCTCCCGCCCGCGCCTGCCGCCCCGCGAGGCGGCACCCCGCCTGACCGCGGGCCGTGCGGCCCCTGCAGACCGCCCGCCCCGTCCCCGCTGCCGGAGTCCTGGCCCCCGGCTTCCGCCGCGCCGCGTCCGGCCCCCGGAGATGCCGATGTCCCGGCGCCCGGCACCGGCGGCAGGCCGGGCAGGCGTGTCCCGTCCGGATCCGGACCCCGGCCGCGCGGCCCCCCCTCGTCCGGCAGCCCGTCCCGGAGCCTCTCCACCTGGACCAGATCCGAGCCGGGGAACCCCAGCTCCGCGTCCGCCCGGACGCGGAGGCCCCGCCGGACCAGGGCGCTCATCGAGCCGCCCGCGGCCCCCCGCGCCTGACGTATGACCCTTATGGCCTGGAAGTAGCTGAAAGAGGCGGGACTCCTCAGGAGCTCCTCCTCGAGCCTCGACATGGAGTCGCCGCCTGCCTTCCCGTCCGGACGGCGCATGCCGCCGGGCGCCTCCGCGTCCCGGAAGGTCCCCCGGTCCGCTTCCGGCCCATGGAACGAGGCGGCCCCGGGGGCTGTGCCGGACGGAGTCGCCGGTCCCGCGTCATGCGGGTCAGGGACAGTCCCCGGGGCGGCGTCGATGGCCGGGCCAGGGTGGGTCCCCGTGGCGGCGTCGACGGCAGGAGCGGGGATGATCCCCGTGGCGGCGTCGATGGCCGGGTCAGGGAGGGTCCCCGTGGCGGCGTCGATGGCAGGAGCGGGGATGATCCCCGGAGCGGCGTCAAGGGCCGGGTCAGGGAGGGACCCAGGAAAGGCATCACGGACCGGGTCAGGGAGTGCAAGGGGGGCGTTGTCATGGGCCGGGCCGGGAATGGTTCCCGGAGCGGCGTCACGGGCCGGGTCAGGGAGAGTCACGGGGGCGGAGTCGACGGCCGGATCAGGGAGGAACCACGGGGCGGAGTCAGGGGACGTGTCAGGCGGAGTCCCGGGGGCGTAGTCGCTGGCCTGGTCAGCCGGAGTCCCCTGGCCGGCATCATGCGGGTCAGGGAGGGTCACGGGGGCGGAGTCGACCGCCGGATCGGGGAGGAACCACGGGGCGGAGTCATAGGCCGGGTCAGGGAGGGTCCCGGGGGCGGCGTCGACGGCCGGATCATGGAGGAACCACGGGCCGGAGTCAGGGGCCGGGTCAGGGAGGGTCCCGGCAGCCGCGTCGAGCGGGTCGGGGAGAGTCCCATGGGCCGTGTCGAGCGGGTCCGGGAGAGTCCCCGTGGCTCCGTCGGGAGGGTCCGGGAGTTTACCCGGGGCCGCGCCGAACGGGTCGGGAGGAGTCCCCGTGGCCGCGTCGAGCGGGTCGGGACGGGTCCCGGGGGCCGCGTCGAGCGGGTCCGGGAGAGTCCCCGTGGCTCCGTCGGGCGGGTCCGGGAGTGTACCCGGGGCCGCGCCGATCGGGTCGGGAGGAGTCCCCGGGGCCGCGTCGGGCGGGTCGGGAAGTGTCCCGGGGGCCGCGTCGCGCGGGTCGGGCCCCTGAGGAGGGCCCCCGCCTGGAGGCGCGCTCATGCCAGCCTCCTGGTGCCCAGCCGCGGGGGCCACTGGAAGAGCTCGCGCGAGTTCTTCTCCCGGATGACCAGCCTGGTGTAGGTGTTCACGTGATGGAAGAGCGAGAAGAAGCGGTCCAGGATGTCCCCGCAGAGCATCAGGTCGCCCAGGGAGGCGAATCCTCTGGCGTCGGCCGTCATCTCGAGCAGGGTCCCCCTCACCGGCCTGCCGCGCACGAAGTGGTCCTCGCCCCGCGTGGCGAAGTCGCCGAAGGCCTCTATCCGCTTCTGGTTCGCGAGGAGGCGGCCCATGTCGGGATCGTTGGGGGCCGAGTAGAGGATCAGCGTTTCCCTGAAGCTCTTCGTGTCGAGCCTGCCCAGCAGGTTCACGTGCAGGTGCGAGAGCATCCGCCAGAGCTCCTGGTTCAGGTCCACGGGCGGGCTGTGGCGGGTCGGGGGGGTGATGTTGGTGAACACCGCCATGGCCGGGCTGGAATCCGTGGGCTGGACTATCTCTCCCGTGCGGAGCTGGCTCGTGATGCTCCTGTTGTGGCACAGGAGCGACAGGGACATGGTCTCGGACTGGAGCTTCTCGCCCGGCATGTAGACTATGCGCAGGAAATGCTCGGGATTGCCGGATATGGGGGAGAAAGTGCGGTGTATGGAGTATATCCCGGTGTCTCCGGACTGCTCGGAGACCCGCTCGAAGGGCAGGTACTGCCTGACCCTGCCGTCCTTGGTGACCGCCGTGGCGCCTTCCACGCGGAAGATGCCCATCTTCCCGGACTCGAAGTCCTGGGGCCGGACCAGGTACTCGATATGCCTGTGATCGACCAGCACCGGTATGGCCGGGTGGGGGAAGAGGTTCTCCGCGGGCACGGTGTTGACCAGCAGGTGCTCGGGGCGGAAGGGCGGGTGGCCGTCCTTCAGGTCGGGGAGCGGCACCGCGAGCTGCAGTTCCGTGGCCCCCGGCGTCACGGAGTCCCGGAGTCCCGAGAGTTCCGCGTACATGTACCTCTGCGGCATGGCGAAGTAGTCCTGGACCAGCCGGAACCCCGCCCTGCCCTCCCCGGCGCCGCCGGGGACGCCCCACTGGCCCTCCGCCTCCGCGGGCAGGCCGCCGGCCGTGACGGCGCCCCTGGGAAGGAGCCGCTCCTGGCCCTTGGCCCCCGCGAGCACCCGCCGCGGCCCCTGCATGACGAGCCGTCTCCTGTCGCTCGCGGCGGGGTACTCGCCCGCGAAGTATACGGACAGCCTGTCCGGGAGCCACATGGCGAGCGGGCTAGCCCCCGAGAGGGTCATCCTGAGGAGCGCCCCCCCGTGGGGCCCGTCGTCCAGCTGCACCCTGGTGATGGCTGCCGGCATGACCGTGAGCGCCCTCGTGGTGGAGTACATCGCCTGGGCCCCGTCCACCGGCATGCTCCCCAGAAGGGTCCCCCGGGGCACCTGGATGGTCTCGGCGAAGCCCTGGACCGGGCTGAAATGCATGACGGTACGGCTGGGCACGGGCTCCAGGGCCTCCGGGAAGAGGAGCCGCAGAAGGGACTGGATGAGATCCGGGAACCCGTCCTCCAGGCGCTCCCGCACCAGCCCCGACAGGAAGGCCACGCCTTCCAGGAGCCTCTCGACGTCCGGGTCGTCCCCCTTGGACCCGAGCATGGGGGCCAGGGCGGGGAACTCCCGCGAGAATTCTCCCGCGAGCTCCCTCAGCGCCCCCAGCTCTTCCTGGTAATAGTCCTTTATCAATCCGGGTCCCCCTGGCCAACATCCCGCAGGATCTGGCACGCGTTTTGCTTGCCCTGCCCGTCACCGCGCTCGAATCTGCCTGACTCCCTGCCCCCCTTTCAGCCGGAAACCGCCCCGGACCGGCCCGGCCGGCCGGCATGTCCCGGAACGCCCTGCCTCCGGGCCGGAACCGGACGCATGGCCAGGCCCTGCCCGGGACCCGCCTGGCGGCCCCCGGGCGGAGAGGCCGCTCCCTCCCAACTTCCTCCCGTTCTACTTCCTCACGTTCACGGCGCCGTCCGGGTTGATGGAGGTCTGGAAGAAAATGTTCTGCCTCTGGTTGTCGATCTCTATGGAACCGGACAGGCTGAACTCCAGCACTCCCGTCTCCTCGCGTCCGGGGTTGTAGGTCACCGTGGCGTCGGCAATCCTCGGCTCGTACTCCTGGACGACATCCGTCAGCACTCGGGAAAGCTCCCTTATGGCGTCCAGATCGCCTCTGCCCATCAGGCTCACGAAATCCGGCATGCCGTATTCCGGCGCGCTCTTGGACGATCCCTGCCTGGTGTTCAGCATGAGTCTCAGGTGCCTCTCGAGCGACTCGAGAAGATCGTCGCTCTTGGAACGGCCCTTCTTCCTGGAGCCGTACGCGGACCTTATCCTTTCGAGAAGCCTGAGCCTCATGAGCTTTCAACCTCTAAAACCTTGCGGCGCGTGGAACTATCAAGCTTTTGGACCTTCAATTCTCTTAACATTTAAGCATTGAATCATTTACAAACGGAAGATTTACCGTTGGCTTTATAGTTTCTGGCATTTTTACTGAAAGACATTTAAATGGTTAAACCTTTTAGTTTTTCAGATATTTGCCTTAGGGTTATACACTTTAGGCATTTAAGATTAGGCATTTAAGATTAGGCATTTAAGGCTTAAAATTCTTGATTCTTGATTAACAATCTGCATGCTTTGAGACGTATAGATTTTTGACATTAGATATTTTATTACTTAAATATATCTTTTGATAAATAATCAATATGCTTTTAAACATATAT
Source organism: Deltaproteobacteria bacterium (assembly GCA_031263525.1). Lineage (GTDB taxonomy): Bacteria > Desulfobacterota > Desulfarculia > Adiutricales > Adiutricaceae > JAIRZX01. The sequence continues at coordinate 24,604 of JAISFP010000425.1, forward strand.
TCATTAGGAATTGCATGTTTTAATTTTTAAAGTTAAGTTTAATAATTTATATGCTCTGATCATTATTTGCACTAGATTAACATTAGACTAACATCATCAGAAGATTTATATCATTAGATTTGCATCAGACTTTTGGAATTTTTAAAATTTAGCCTTCCGGTGCCAGTCCGTGTAGATTCCGTGCCGGCTCTTAAATCTTCTGCGGCTGCATATGCTTCCCAAGAAATCTTGGGCAGTCAGTCTTGCGCCATAGATAATTTTTCCTAACAATCAGGTCTCGATTTTCAATGTCCGGAACACCCCGGAACCTCTCGGGAGACTCGCCGGGTTGCGTCATGCCGCAAATTTAAAGAAACAAAACTGACGAAGCGCCAGTTCTTGTTGACATGGACAGCAACAAGCGCAGTATTTTGATGGAAACGGGTTCAGCATTCATGCCGACGCGAAATGACAGACGAAACAAGGCTAATCGCGAAAAGCATCATAACATTTTTACACCAAAACATCTCTGTTTTTCAAGATGCCCGAGCCTTCTTTTTTTTCTCTCCCTGCAATATGTCCGGCATAACTTGCCATGTGCCCATATTTGTCCCCATGTATCCATATGTGTCCATATGTGTCCGGCATGACTTTCCGTAATTTCAACCGGAACGTCCTGAAGAGTCTGCCGGCATAGAACGCCGTCTCGTGCAGGCGTCGATCGAGCCTAACAATTTTAATTAACCTGGCCAATGCCGATACCTGATCCTCCAGCCAATACCGTTCAGGGCAACCTGAAACGGTCAAAAAATATCCATGAAACTGAAACTAATTTTTTTTAACTTTTCCTGACTGCTGGCTTAATACGAGGTTCCCTGCGGGGATAAGACGATCGCCGGATCTCCGGAACATCCCCCCCCGTCAGATACACGCGTCTCCGTCCGTCTCCGGAAAGGCCATGCATAAATTTTCATTAACTTATCCAATGCTCTCGGTACGGACAAAATTTTCCGCACCCGGCCCGGTGCCGGCAGACCCGACAGCCGCTGCCCTCAGGGAAAGACGACCTCTGCCGCCGGACAGATCATGCCGTGGTCCAGTTTGACCGCCACGCCACCCGGAAGCAGGACCCGGTAACTGCCGAAGCTTGAGGAAGAGGGATGACGAGCCTGAAAGCCCAGAAGGCCACTTATGTTGGCAGACCTGATTCGGATCCGTAGCCCGAAGGGCGACCCGGAACAGGGCCGGAGCCGACCAGGCGCCAACCCGAGACACCGGTCCGGAGCCGCCCGGGCACAAGCCCGAGGCACAGACACGGAGCCGCACGTGCCACGGCCCGCCGACCAGCCGAACTCCTGGCGGGGAGAGCGGCATCAGGCAGGGAGCAGGCTCCCGCTGTCCTGTCAGCTGACCATGACCTTCGTGTTCTGCCCCATCGGGCACATGCCCATGGTGTTGAAGGACGCGTCCCCGTTATGGAAGGTCTGGGCTGTCATGGCGACGGCCGGCTTGCCCTGGACCATGACCTTCATGGAGGCGGTGGCGGGCGA
>JAISFP010000444.1 GCA_031263525.1 Deltaproteobacteria bacterium
ACAGACTCAACACGAAAGTTACTTATGTCGTCTGCACTATATTGATCGTATACGGCGGCCTCGTCGCTTCTTCTGACAAGGATTGGTTCGTTATTCCTGGCGAATTCAGCAGACATGTCGGTCTGCTGATCATTGCCGTAGCTATTGCAATGGGACCAGTTTCTTAACTTTTGGCCACCGCCCTGTGGCATGTCAGCAGACGACTGGAAAAACGGTGGCCCTGGCTGTTCCCTTGACTGATCGACCTGAAGCCGCCGCCCCTGGCACCGCAACTCTCCCCCTTGCCTTCCCGTGCAAGGTCCGAATTCCTGAGAGCGGCATGAAAAGCATCCCTGAAGAGGAGATCGCCATGCACGCCTGCTTGGTTATCCTTTTCGGACTGGGCATGGTCATCATGTACACCGTTTACGGCATCTTCAGCCGTAAGAAGATCCGCCGCCTTGAGAAAGAGCTGGAGGACTTCCGTTCGGATCCTCCCAGAGAGCCCTCTCCGCCGCTCGGCCAACCTCCTCCACCCCCCCTCCGAACTCAAAAGGCCCGCCACGCCCCCTTAACGGGAGACTGGCGGGCCTTTCCGCGTCATGGGGATCATTCCTCCCCGGACATCTCGAACCTCATCAGGTGGCCCCTCAGCTTCTCCCTGTCCGGATCGTTCTTCCCGAACGTCTTCCCCAGCACGTGCTTCTCCTCCCCGTCCTCCGTGACGTCCATCGCCACCTCCGTCAGCGACATGCACGACCCCGGCCACGCCGCGTCCTCGACGAACAGGGGGCGCCGCACCATCGTCCAGCAGTCCGTCTTCCGCCGGCTGGCGTACGGACGCGTGGCCTTCGACAGGCTCCCCACACACTCATGCGGCCCGGCGGCGCCCCGAACCATGAAAGTCTCGTCATGCAGCACATCAGCAGTCGCTTCGTCCCTGGCTCCGTGGCCCCGCAAACTTTATCGTGACAGGCTCAGGAGCCACTCCATGGAGTCCTTCTCCAGATCGTTGCCGCTGCTCATGAGCTTCCTCCTCACGTTGGCGAACATGTTGGGATTCCCCTCCTTCGCCGCAGCCCGCTCCAGGGCCCGGGCGAACCGGCAGCGGTCCGCTCGGACGTCCAGCACCACCTCATGAGTTCCCGCACGTCCCTCTCCAAGCCTGCCGGAAGCTCGCAGCTCGGCCAGGCCCCCTCCATGAAGTTCACGGACCTCAGGCGCGCGTCCTCCCGGCACTCCGCGAGGGACCTCCCCTTCTCCCCAGCATGTGAAGGCATCTTCCGGGAGCGCCCCGCCGTCCCCCCCGGCCTCCCGGCAGGGCGGGGCTTCCCGAGAGCCTTCTCGAGCCGGTCCGGGCCGTCCCCGATCCGGGCCAGCCCGGACGTCTGAGGGGACCGTCGCCTTCCGGTTCCGGCCAGGTCCCCGTGTCAAAAGTCCGGACGCCTATTTTTCGGCCCGTGTTTTGCAGAGCCTGTCAAAGTCCAGTCGTGGAGCCATCTTCCGCCCCGGAAGATGTGTCAGGACGGATCCTGAACAATTCCCCCGGACAAGGCTGTATCTGACTGCAGCACCCCGGCCATGCCGGCGGAAGCCCGGGACCCGGAGAAGGCGTCCACCCCTGCGGCCCGCCGGCGGCCGCGCCGCCCCCCGCCACCCCAGCCCGGTCCTGGACAAAATACCGGAAGCCGATCCCCGCCCGAAAGGAGAGACCATGAGAGCCGCACCTTCCTCCTTCCCCAGCAGGTCCTTCGCGGACGCCCTCGCCCTCTTCGCCATCGCGGCTGTCTCCCTGGCCTTCCTGGCCACCCCCGCCTGGGGACAGGCAGGCTGGCGGCCCTTCATGAGCTTCGAGTCTCACCTCCCGTTCGCGGTCCCCGGCTTCACCGTCAGCTTCCCGCCGACCTTCAGGCTCTCCGGGGATCTGGTGGTCCGCTGGGAGGACTGGATCCCCGCCAGGCTCACGGTGGCTGAGGGACCCGGCCCCGCCGGGACAGGGAACTTCAGGCTGGAAGCCCTGTTCGACGAGCTGGACGCTAGCGAGATGCGCGAGCTCGGAGCCGCGGACCCCGGCATCTGCTGGAATCTCGCCTCTTCCGGGTCCGCCTCCGGCCCCGGCGGAAAATCCTGCGGCGCCGGGACTCCCGGCCACGGAGGGCTTCCGGGAGTCGTCCTGGACTTCACGGACATTACCCGACGCGAGGGAGCCTCTCCCGGGGAGGAGGTGCTCGTGGAGCGCACGATAGTGAAGGGCAGCTCCAGGATACGTCTCTCCTGCGTGAGCGTGGGAGGAGCCGGCGAGACTAACGGGAGATCCGGCATGCTCCATGACGCCGCAGTGAACGGGATCTGCCTTCCCTTCCTGAACTCCATGGAATTCATGTGAAGACTGGCCGCCCCTCTGCCCGTGAGCCCTTCAGGACATTTCCCACGAGGACTGCCTCCGGAAGGGCCACGGACAGCCGCACGCAACTTCCGTCACCCCTCGCCGTCCTCCGTCAAGGTTCGAACAGGTGTCGGAAACTAAAGCGTTCATACGCTATGTTCGCTATATATCCCTTATGCAGGCAATACCTTAAGTGGTATGCCCTGCAGATTTCTTTTCATCCTTTCGATAATTTGTTATCGTCTGCTAATGACTTGTTATCAGCTACAAATGGTTTGTTATCTCCTGCAAACAACTTGTTATCTCCCGCAAACGACTTGATACATCCCGCAAACGACTTGATACATCCCGCAAACGACTTGATACATCCCGCAAACGACTTGATACATCCCGAAAACGACTAGATACATCCCGAAAACGACTAGATACATCCCGAAAATTACTTGATACATCCCGAAAATTACTTGATACATCCCGAAAATTACTTGATATCGTATTTCAAATGATTTATCAAATCAAACCTGCAACGTGGCAACGCAAAGTCCCAATACATTTTGACAGGCAGGGGATGTCATGATAAAAATGAAGATATATTCGTAAAAACTAATTACATTCTGTTCAGTGTCTCCCCATGCCTGAAGAGCCTCCAGGAGCCAGGCCAGCCCGTCCAACACAAGAAAAATGCAGGGCACTTCATTTGAAACAATATGAGTATCTGTTCACAAAAGAAAGCAGAGGAACCTACAGCAGGATCCAGAACATCATCATTCCTGGTGGAGGACGGCCTTCCTACGGGGTAAGAGCGGCCTTCTTCCGGCTCCAGAACGAACTTCCTCCAGATCAGAGCGGCTTTCTTCCAGCTCCAGGCCAGGCTACCTCAGTAGCCGGGGCAAACTACCCGTGAACGGATATATTACCCGTTTAATCAAATGTCGGAATCTTCTTCAATATTTTAGTTGCAAATCATAGCGAGTAGATACCAGGACTGGAGGTTAGCACGACATTTCCACCCCTGGACTGATAGAAAATTCCGACATTTGATTATAGGGGTAATAATGAGATTTGCCGCCTGCTTGCCGGCCCCTGAGCGTCCGAAACCGCTTCCTTCGCTCCCCCAAAAAAAGCGAACCCCAGAGTCCTGAAGGGTAAAGATACCCGAGAATTCTAAAGTTCCATGGCCAGGACGCCGAAGGGCCAAGAACTCCAAACAAAAATTGTAACTGTTCAGGTGCCCTCCAATGGGAACTCAATGGTGGGATCTTCCCAATTGAAATGCATCCACAGAAAATCTTCACTCCCACATAAAATATCCGTTGTTCACTCTTCAACTTCCAGGTTCCTAATTAGGGATCTCTTCCTCCAAAAAGATCCTCAATAGAGGGGCACCTGGACAGTTACGCTTAAAGTATCAATTCATGACGGCATTGCAACTAAATCCGTACGACGGAAACCTTCGCCAAGGGAAAAGGAGAGTCTGGCCAGGTATTAAGGCTCCCCTGGCCAGGGAGGAAGGCAATGTCAACAACTTGAGGAAAGGCCTCAGGGAACGATTCACAGATAAGACATGGGAAAGCAATTCTGGCATTTTCCTAGGCCACAGGTCCGACCTGGAAAGCCATCCTTACGAAGGGATGCTCTGGTCACCCAATGTGGCTAGCTGGTCTGAGGCAGTCCTCCATGATGGGCGAGGTTCTGAGAAGAGACGAATATTCCTCATGAACAGAAATATCTCGTTACTGCTCATAGTGTATCAAAACCTTATTCAATACTTTAAATTGTCTTTGAATAGGCTCTCTTCCTTAAGTTGTTATTACCCGTTTAATCAAATGTCGGAATTTGGCTATCAGTCCAGGGGGGAGAAAGTTCGGTCAAACCCCCAGTCCTGGTATCTGCTCACTATAATTCGTTACTAAAAAATGGAAGAAGATTCCGACATTTGGTTAAACGGGTAATAACATTGGGGAGGAAGGAGGCACTGGCAGGGATGAAGTACCCCCTGGCCAGGGAGGAAGGAGACCCCTGTCGGGGAGGAAGGAAACCCTACATTGAGGAGCTCCCTTGATCTCGAAACAAGGCCAATCTGAGCCATGATGCAGTCCCCCAGCTATCTTGTCTGTGAACAGCCGCATCATGAACTAAGTAGATTGATCCCTTGCTCTCTCTTCTATAGTTGCAACGCCGGAATTCATATCTGGCTTAGTATTTGCTGGCCACAATTTGTCTCCTAAGTGCGGTTGTCCCGAAGGCCTGGCCTCCTGGAGTTGGCATGCTTTCCAGATGACATGTTCCAGGTACTTTGCTAAAGAATACCTTAACCGGGGCTGTGCTGAAGTCGGAAACTCAGTGTCTTGCATTGCTGATGGAAATAACTTAAAATGACGCTAATGGCTCTTTAAGCAGGATTTCCACTCCTGTCATGTGAGATGCCATCGAGCACTTGAGGCGAACCTGCTTTAAAATCCGAATCCGGTGCTGAGGACAAGGGGAATGAAAAAACTGTCAAAAACTGATTTGACTTTTCAGCAAATTCGGCAGGGGGATTATATCTATGCCGACAAGACCGAGTACATTTACAATCTTCTCAAGGACGATCCTACTAATTTTTTCTTTCTGTCCCGTCCAAGGCGTTTCGGGAAGACGCTCCTGCTCAACACTATCGAGGAACTGTTCCAGGGAGACCGGGAGCTCTTCAGGGGGCTGAAGATCGACAATAGCGGCTACAAGTTCGAAAGGCATCCGGTCCTGAACTTCGACATGTCCTACGCGGCTGTAAATACCAAAGACGATCTCATCGACAACATCAAGGAGGACTTGATTAGTTTTGCCGAAGATTTTGGGGTAACCATAAAATCAAAACTTTTCAGCAAGATGCTTCAGCAGCTTTTTAAGGGCATCTCCAACAAGCACGGGGCCCGCGCGGTCATACTGGTTGACGAGTACGATGCCCCTCTGGCAAATCATATATTGGAGAAGGATACCGCCAAGGAAATCAGAACAGTCCTACATGATTTTTACAGGGGATTGAAAAGCAATATAAGATACATCCGTTTGGCCTTTGTCACCGGCATCACCAGATTCGCCATGACCGCTTTAGACTCGGGACCTAACAATTTCTTTGACATTTCGCTTGTGCCAGAATTTGGTGGAATCTGCGGCTTTACTAAAAGTGAGATGAGAACCCTTTTTATTGAAAGATTCGAGGATGCTCTTACTGCATTGAAAGAAAATGGCAAAATCCCGTTAAGTACCGATATCGATGGTTTAAAGCTGATGATTGAGGATTATTACGACGGCTACAACTGGCTCGGGAAAGAAAATGTTCTAAACCCTTACTCTCTGCTCAGATTTTTTTCTTTGAACGAATTCGACACATATTGGCCTTTGTCCGGACAGCCATCACATCTTTCCGCTCTTGTCAGGAAAAATCCGCTTGACTTCATCCTGCCTAAGCTAGAAGCCTATCCGGCAATTATAACCAGGAAAGCAGCACTGAGCACGCTTGAGGCAGTCCCCATTCTGTTTCATAGTGGCTATTTGACTATAGATAAGCCAGTCATCATAGAAGAGATCGAAGATGATAAAGTTGTCAAAAAAAGTGGGTATTCCTTCAAAATTCCAAACACGGAAGTGAGGCAGGATTTCGAGTATAACCTTTTTCTTTATGCTTTTGATCCTTCAGGGCTTTATTTTGGAAAATTTTCTAAGGAACTGCCAGAAGCATTACTTAAGTACGACTCCAAAAAAACCGCTGTTTTGCTGCACAACCTTCTTTCCGCAATTTCTTCGGAACAACATGAGCCTAACGAAAAGCATTATCATGCCGTTATGCAGGCCGCATTTATCGCCACCGGTCTTGAGGTCCTTGGGCAGACTCCGTCAAGTTCAGACGGGAAGTCCGACATGAGCTTATTTCTTAAGAACATTCGTTTTGTGGTGGAAGTAAAATACTGCAAGGCAGACAAGATCGACGCGGATGACAAAGACAAGGCCGACAAGAATCTCAAAGCAGCTCTTGATTCAGCTGCCGATCAGATAAGGACAAAAGATTATGCGGCACCTTTCAGAGTTGCCGGAAAGAAGACTGTAGCCGTTGCCATTGCAGTTCGCGGACGTAACGAAGTTGCGGTTCGCTTCTTTGAGCTTTCAGATCCTGTCTGATATTTGCCGTACGCTCCAATGAAGAATTGGTATCTGTTCACTGGCATGTGGAGGATCAGAATTCTCTGGAAAATTTTGTGAAAATTTATGATCTGGAGGCCCACCGCCCCACGCGTCGCCCAGCACGGCAGGGATGAGTTCAGTTTCCACATGTGTCATTCACTGACGAATCAATCTCCGTTTCCCTTGTTGCGCCCGCCTGCGGCATGAGAGCAATGAATGGGGAAAGGGTCAGAGCCATCTGACGCGAGGGAGGGCCGGCATGACGACGCGAAAAAAAGGAATGGCCTTGTTTGGACTCTGCGGTACAATGAGCCGTTGGACGTTTTTGGCTGGCAGGGTCGAAGGTGCCGCCAAATAATGGTCAGGGAGGCACTCCCGCGCCGGTCCGGCAGAGAACGTGCGGCAGGGCGACTGATTCCTGGAAAAGACTCCGCGGCGCAAGCCTGGCCAGTCCCGCCGTGCCAATCTGCGCCCGTTAAATTCCGGCGCTGTCGCGCGGCGACCCCGCCGACGGCGGACGGTCGCGCCGGCCGTCAGACGCCCGGAACTCCGGAACGGGGACTCGGGCGCATGGAACTCCGGGAGCGGGGACGCCGTGGCTCCGGCTCATGCTGACTTACGGCTTTTCGCGTCCTGCAGAGAGGAGGAGGCCGGTAAGCGGCGGAGCCGCACGACCGGCCAGCCGGGGGAGGAGACTAATCTGACGCGGGCCGTTCAGGATTGTCACCGCCTGACCGGTGCCAAGGCTGAACGAGCAACGCTTGCCTCCCCTGTCTGCGGCACGTAAAATCAGGAACCAGGCCGCAACAACCGAACGCAGGGGGGTGCCCTGATGAAAGAGAGTGTCCAGAGGGCGGGGCGGTTTCTCAGCTCCATGGTCATGCCAAACATAGGCGCGTTCATAGCGTGGGGACTCATCACCGCGCTCTTCATTCCGGACGGGTGGCTCCCGAACGTGACCTTCGCGGCCCTTGTCGGGCCGATGATAAAGTACCTGATCCCGCTGCTCATCGCCTACACAGGCGGCTACGTCGTGCACAAGCAGAGGGGCGCAGTGGTCGGGGCCATAGCGGGCTTCGGGGTCATCGTCGGTGCCGAGATGCCCATGTTCCTCGGGGTCATGCTCATGGGCCCCGTGGGCGGGCTGGTCATCAGGCAGTTCGACGCCCTGATGGAGAGGAGGATCCCCGCCGGCTTCGAGATGCTGGTCAACAACTTCTCGGCCGGAATCCTGGGAGGGATACTCGCGATCCTGGGTCTCGTCGCGATAAATCCCGCCTGCGTGGCAATAACGAACGCGCTCTCGTCCGGCGTGAACTTCTTCGTGACCCACCGCCTGCTTCCCCTCGCGGCCCTCTTCGTGGAGCCGGCCAAGGTCCTCTTCCTGAACAACGCCATCAACCACGGCATCTTCACGCCGCTGGGCATAGCGCAGGCCGAGGAGGCGGGCAAGTCCATCTTCTTCATGATCGAGTCGAACCCCGGCCCCGGCCTGGGTCTCCTCGTTGCCTACATGCTGGCGGGAAAGGGAATAGCGAAGAGCAGCGCCCCCGGCGCAATCATCATCCACTTCTTCGGCGGGATCCACGAGATCTACTTTCCGTACGTCCTCATGAACCCCGTCGTGATCCTGGGCACCATAGCCGGAAACGCGACGGGAATCCTGACACTCATCGTCCTCAACGGAGGGCTTGTAGCAGCCGCGTCGCCGGGCAGCATCTTCGCCGAGATGCTCATGACCCCGCACGGGGGCTTCACCGCGAACATCCTGGCCATCTCTCTTTCCGCAGCCGTGTCCTTCGTGATCTCGTTCCTGCTCCTGAAGTTCTTCGGCAAGGACGCGGATCTTGACGCGGCCAGGAACCGCGTTACCGACATGAAGGCCGTCTCCAAGGGCCTGGCCGCCGCTGGCACCGGCGCCGCTCCGTCCGCTCCTCACGCTTACGGGAAGACCGGAGAGGCAGAAGAGGCAGGTGAGGCCTACGTGTCGGCGGCCGGCCAGGAAAAGCCAGGGGACGCGGACATGGGCGCCGTACGGAAGATCATCTTCGCCTGCGACGCCGGAATGGGCTCCAGCGCCATGGGAGCCACCATGCTCCGCAAGAAGCTCAAGGGGGCCGGCATCGAGGACATCGAGGTGAAGCACTCCCCGGTGAGCGAGATACCCAAGGACGCTCAGGTCATCGTCACCCACCACGAGCTCAAGGCGAGGGCCGCCGCGAGCTGCCCCTCTGCGAAGCTGGTGCTGATCACCAACTTCATGGGCGCCCCGGAGTACGACGCGCTGGTGTCGGAGCTCTCCGGGGCCAGGAAGAAGGGATAGCCCTCCGCCCGGCCGCGCGGCACCCCGCTCCCCTGGACCGCCGATACGGCCCGGCAGGCCCTCCGGGAATCCGCAAGGCCGGCCCGGGCGAGACGGGAAGGCGGCCCCCCCTGCCTCCCGCCCTGTCGGGAGGCCGGCCCGGGCGAGACGAGATGCCGGGCCCCCCTGCCTTCCGCCCCGTCGGGAGGCCGGCCCGAGCGAGACGAGATGCCGGCATGCCCCTCCTTCCGCCCCTTCGGAAGGCCGTCCCGAGCGAGACGAGGTGCAGGGACGCCCCGCATTCCGCCTCGTCGGGAGGCCGTCCAGGGCGAGACGAGGTGCCGGGGCGTCCCGCATTCCGCCACGTCGGGAGGCCGTCACTTCCGCGAAGCCGGGAGGACGTCCCGTGATTGACGCCGCAACAGTTCGCCCGCGACACGCGGGAAAGGGAGGTCGCTTCTCCATGAAAGAGCTCGACTACACTATCAGGGACGAGGCCGGCATGCATGCGAGGCCCGCAGGCGTGCTGGTGAAGAGGATGCAGGGTTTCAAGAGCGAGATCCTGGCGGACAAGGGAGCGAAGCGCGTGAGCCTGAAAAAGCTCTTCGCCCTCATGGGCCTGGGCATCAGGCAGGGCGAGACGGTGCATGTCACCGCCGAGGGCGAGGACGAGGACGAGGCCATAGCTGCGGCCCTCGAGGTCATGCGGCAGGAGGGCCTGTAGGGGGCCTTGCCGGGGATCCCCGCTGCGCCGGGGGGAAGGGGGGCAGGTTGCAGGCCGTGAAGCCCAGACTCGCCCGCGTCCTCTCGGCCCTGGCCGGGAGCCGGGAGCCCGTGCCCGTGCGGGACATTGCATCCATGCTGGGCGTGAGCCGCCGCACCGTCTTCCGCGAGCTCGGGGACGCCGACGCCATCCTTTCCGGCTACTGCCTGGCCCTGGGCACAGCCGCCGGGAGAGGCCTCTTCCTCGAGGGTCCCGGGGAGGGCCGATCGCGGCTCGCCTCGGATCTCGAGCTCTCCGGCTCGCTCGAGCCCTCGGCGCCGCAGCGGAGGCGCACAAGGCTCGCTCTGTCGGTAATCGTCTCCCCCGAGCCGCGCAAGCTCTTCTGGTGGGCGGACATGCTGGGCGTGAGCGTTCCTACCGTGTCGGCCGATCTGGACCGCGCCGAGCCCTGGCTGGCATCGCGGGGCCTCGTGCTTCTACGCGACAGGCGCTCCGGAGCCTCGGTCAGGGGGCCGGAATCCGCCATGAGACGGGCCGCGACATCCCTGCTCCTGGAACTGAAGGCTCCGGATGGCGCCTGCCGGCTCGACGGATCGCGCGCCGCAGCTCACGGCGGGAGCGGGGGCAGCGGCTGCCCGTGCGCGGACGGATTCCCTGCTCCGGAAGTCCAGGCGTTGCTCGCGGCGCTCGCTCCGGAGATCGGCCTGGCCTGCGCCTGGATGACTCCCGAGTCCAGGGAGGCCCTGGACACCTTCCTGGCAGTCGGGGTCCAGAGACGCCGGGACGGCCGAGTCCTGGGGGAGTCTCCCGACAAGATCTCCGCAGAAAGGATCGCGGCCGACGGGGAGGCTGAGGCCCGGCTGCCGGCCGACGGGGAGGCGGCGGCTCGGGTACCGGCCGAAGCAGGAACCTGCTCCGTTCCGGACGATCCCTCCGGCAGGGTCCAGGAGACGGCGGGACGGGTGGTCCGCTCGCTGGAGTCCGCCTTCGGGCCCCTGCCCCCGGCCGAGCGGGCGGCAATAGTTGCGGAGATAGCCTCCTGCCGGGCCAACACCGGGGGCGGGCCCTCCGCTGGGGACCGCGCCATGGAGGAGCTGGCCCTGCGCATGATAGATGCCTTCGACCCGGCATCGGCCGGGGCCCTCAAGCTCGATCAGGTTCTCGTGGGGGGCCTGGCCGCCCACATGCGGCCGGCCCTGGCGAGGCTCGCCTCCGGCATGCGCCTGGAGGACCCCCTTCTGGACCAGATGGAGGCCCGCTATCCGGACATCCTCGCCGGGAGCGCCAGGGCGCTCGCCGCAGCCGCCGGGCCAGGGGGCTTCGGGGACGGCCGGGACGCGAGCGAGGCTGGGTTCCTCGCGATGCACTTCGGCGCGGCCGTCCAGAGGCTGGAGGAGAGGGGCACCAGGAGACGGGCTGTGTCGGTGGGTGTCGTGTGCGTGAACGGCATAGGCACCTCCTACCTGCTCGCGGAGCAGGTCAAGAGGCGCTTCGCGGGCGAGGCGAGCGTGGAGGTGAGCGGGTGGGGGAGCCGGGAGGAGTGGGAGGGCTACGAGCTCCTCGTCTCCGCCGGGCCCCTGGAGGGCGCTGACGTCCCCCACGTCCGCGTGCCCCCGATACTGGACGAGGTCTCCGTCGGGATGATAGCCGCCGAGATAGCGAGGATCAGGTCCGGCGCGCCGGGCCCGGCGTCTGGCGCGGCGGGCCCCGGGGCCCTGGCCTCCAGGTGCAGCCGGCTGGAGGCGCTCCTCGCTGACGCCCGGGCGGTCATGGACGGCTTCGTGGCCGTCGAGGTGGACGCCTCGTGCCCTTTCGGGGAACTCGCCGGCGAAGCCGCCCGCCTCGCCGCCGGGCTCCGGCGGACGGACCTGGACGGGACGGCAGGCCGTACTCCTCCCTCCGGCACTTCCACCGGAACTTGCCCAGGCCCGTCGGAGAGGGAGCGGCTCGTCCTGGATGGGCTCACGGAACGCGAGCGGATGTCCTCCCAGGTCATCCCCGAGCTGGGGCTGGTGCTCCTGCACTCCCGCACAGAAGGGGTGACGCGGCCCCTGATAGCTCTCCTCCAGCCCCGGGGGGGCGCCTTCGCGGACCCGTACTTCCGCGGGGCCAAGGCCTGCGTCCTCATGCTCGTGCATCCCCGGTCCTCGCCCGAGTGCAGGGAGATGATGGGGAGCGTGTCGGCCGCGCTCCTGAATCCCGACGGGCTCCTGGGGGCCGTGCTCCGCCACGACGCCCCTGCCGCGGAGGCTTTCCTTGAGGGGATCCTGGAGGATTTTCTGGAGGGAAACGTGGTGAAGATCTGGAAGGGCCAGGCGCCTCGGAGGCTGGGGCCGCCTTGACCTGCCCCGGAGGCGTCGCCTGACGAGCGGGCCCCGCCGGAGCCCGGGAAGGGAAACCGAGCGGAGGCCCCGGCCGGCATGGCGAAGGCCGGAACCTGGAGCAGAGAACCCAGAAGCCCAAGCCCTGAGCAGGGAACCCGGAACCCGAAGCCCGGAGCGAGGAATCCGGAGCAGGGAACCCGGAACCCGGAACCCGAAGCCCGGAGCGAGGAATCCGGAGCAGGGAACCCGGAACCCGAAGCCCGGAGCCGTAAACCCGAAGCAGAGAAAAGAAAGGATCGAACCGTGCTGTTCGGAAAGAAGAAGCCAGCGCTGCTGGACAGGAAGTTCATAGTGACGGGCCTGGCCCCCGAGGGCCGCGAGGACGCCATACGCCGTGCCGGGGGGATGCTCCTGGAGGGGGGGTATGTCACCGAGCGCTACATTGAGGGCATGCTCGCGAGGGACAGGAAGTTCTCCACCGCAATAGGGAACATGATAGCCATCCCCCACGGGGAGATCGAGTTCAAGAAGGAGATCAGGCACACGGGCCTGGTGGTCTGCACCTACCCCTCCGGCCTGGAGTGGGGGACGGAGACGGTGAAGCTCGTGGTGGGCATCGCCGCCAAGGGAGTCGAGCACATAGAGATCCTGGAGATTATGGGCGACGCCTTCGAGGACGAGTCCTCGGTGGAGGAGCTGGTGGCCTCGGCCGACGCGGAGAGGATCTGCAAGTTGCTGAACCCGAAGGGCATATGAGCCCCGCCGCGCCGGTGCTTCCGACCGGCCGGGGGAGAAGGCAAGGAAAGGAGAAAGGCATGAAGACAAGGGCTGTGCGCCTCTACGGCGCAGACGATCTCAGGCTGGAGGAGTTCGAGCTCCCGGAGCCGAAGGACGACGAGATCCTCGTCAAGGTGGTGACCGACAGCATCTGCATGTCCACCTACAAGCTGCTGAGGCAGGGGAAGGCCCACAAGCGCTGTCCCCAGGACGTGGACGTGAACCCCATAATCATCGGCCACGAGTTCGCGGGCGACATCGTCAAGGTGGGACGGAAGTGGGCCGGGGAGTTCAGGCCGGGGGAGAAGTTCGCCCAGCAGCCGGCCCTGAACTACAAGGGGAGCCTCGCCAGCCCCGGCTATTCCTACCCCTTCTTCGGCGGCGACTGCACCTACTGCGTGATCCCGCAGGAGGTGATGGAGCTGGGCTGCCTCCTTCACTACGGGGGCGACAGCTACTTCCAGGCCTCCCTGGGCGAGCCCATGAGCTGCATAATCGGCGCCTACCACGCGAACTACCACACCAGCAAGCAGGACTACTCCCACGCCATGGGCGTCAGGCCCGGGGGCAACGTCCTGATCCTGGGCGGCTGCGGGCCCATGGGCCTGGGGGCGGTGGAGTACCCCCTCGCCATGGACGCGGCGGCCAGGCCCGCCAGGTTGGTCGTTACCGACGTGGACAACGCGAGGATAGCGAGGGCCGGCGAGCTCGTCAGCCCGGAGGCCGCCCGGAGCCGCGGCGTGGATCTTCACTACGTGAACCCGAGGGAGGTGGACGACCAGCACGCCCATCTCATGGGCCTCACCGGCGGCCACGGCTACGACGACGTTTTCGTCTACGCGCCGGTAAGGGAGCTGGCCGAGCTGGGCGACAGGCTCATGGCCTTCGACGGCTGCATGAACTTCTTCGCTGGACCCTCGGACAGCTCGTTTTCGGCGTCCATAAACCTCTACAACTGCCACTACACCTCGACCCACATAATGGGAACCACCGGCGGCAACACCGAGGACCTGAAGGAGGCCATCTCCATGTCGGCCGAGGGCAGGATCCGCCCGGCTGTGATGATAACCCACGTCGGCGGCCTTGACTCGGTAGCGGCGGCCGTCTCGGATCTCCCGAAGATCCCGGGCGGCAAGAAGCTCACCTACACCCAGATAGACATGCCTCTGACGGCCATCGAGGACTTCCCGAAGCTTGCGGGGAAGGACCCGCTCTTCGGGAAGCTCGCGGACTGCTGCGGCAGGCACAACGGGCTGTGGAACGCCGAGGCTGAGAGGGCTCTCCTGGCGCATTTCGGGCAGTAGCCGGACCGGGCCCCGCCCTTCCGGCGAGGGACTGGGAAACGGGTCCCCCCTCCCCGCGACTTCCCGTCCGGACGTGCCGCCGGCCGAGGCGCTGAAGGCAGCGCGAAGGGCACGTCCGGGAACGGACGTCATGCCCCTGAGCGGCACGGAACGGGTGAGGACGTGTTGCCGCCGAGAGCGGCACGGACGTAAGCGGACGGCAAGCCGACGAAAACGACACGGACGCCAAGCCGCCAGCGGCACGGACGGGAGCGGACGGCAAGCCGCCAGCGGCACGGACGGGACGGACGGCAAGCCGCCAGCGGCACGGACGGGACGGACGGCAAGCCGCCAGCGGCACGGACGGGAGCTGACGTCATGTCGCCGAGAGCGGCACGGACGGGAGCGGACGGCAAGCCGCCGAGAGCGGAGCGGACGGGAGCGGACGGCAAGCCGCCGAGAGAGGCGCGGACGGGAGCGGACGCCAAGCCGCCGAGAGCGGCGCGGACGGGGCAGACGTCATGTCGCCGAGAGCGGCACGGAAGGGTACGGGGAGCCGAGAGAGGCAATTTCACGGAAACGGGCGCGCCCGGAGGCGCGCGGCGAGGAGGCGCGAAATTTATGGAAAAGGTGACGGGCAAGGGCGTGTTCGGCGGCATCGCCATGGGGCCTCTGTATTTCGTTAAGCGGAAGACCGGGGAGCCCGCCAAGGTCAAGGCGGACGACGCGGACGCCGAGGTCGCCAGGTTCGAGCAGGCGGCCGAGAAGGCCAAGGCCCAGCTGGCAGAGCTCCACGGCAAGGCAATGGTGGAGGTGGGCGAGCAGGGGGCGAAGCTTTTCGAAATCCACCAGATGATGCTGGAGGACGAGGACTTCCTGGAGTCGGTCGAGAGCATCGTGAGGCAGCAGGGGGTGAACGCCGAGTACGCGGTGTCCGTCACCGGGGAGAACTTCGCCAGGATGTTCGCGGAGATGGAGGACAACCCCTACATGAACGAGAGGGCCGCGGACGTGAAGGACATTTCCGCCCGCCTGCTCCGGTGCCTGGCCGGCGAGTCCGGGGAAGCCATCCCCGGCAGGGACCCGGTCATCATTGCCGCGGACGACCTCGCCCCCAGCGAGACCGTGCAGCTGGACAAGTCCAGGATCCTGGCCTTCGTGACCGCCGGAGGCGCCGTGAACTCGCACACGGCGATCCTGGCCCGCACCATGGGCATACCCGCAATAGTCGGGGCGACTGACCTGCACCCCCGCATGGACGGGCAGTACGCGATAGCCGACAGCTTCTCGGGCGAGCTGTACGTGAACCCGGACTTCGAGACCTCGGAAAGGCTGAAGGCGAGGAAGCTCGAGGACGAGAGGGAGAAGAAGCTCCTCGAGCGCTTCCGCGGCAGGCCCAACAGGACGCTGGACGGTACCGAGATAGACGTCTACGCGAACATCGGGAGCCCCTCGGAGCTGGGGCTCGTGCAGCAGTTCGACGCGGGCGGCATAGGCCTCTTCCGCACGGAGTTCCTCTACCTGGAGTCGGACGGCTACCCCGCCGAGGACTCGCTCTTCATGGCCTACAGGACCGTGGCCGAGACGCTCGCCGGCAAGCGGGTGATCTTCAGGACCCTGGACATCGGGGCGGACAAGCAGATCGGCTACTTCAACCTGGCCCGTGAGGAGAACCCCGCGCTTGGCCTGCGGGGCGTCAGGCTGTGCCTGGACCGTCCCGTCCTCTTCCGGACCCAGCTCCGGGCCCTGTACAGGGCCTCCGCCTTCGGCAGGGTGGCAATCATGTTCCCCATGATCTCGTCGCTGTGGGAGGTGCGCGAGGCCCTGGGACACGCGGCCGCGGCCCGCAGGGAGCTCCTGGACGCGGGAGTCGCGGTCGGAACCGATGTCGAGCTGGGCATCATGATAGAGACCCCGGCCGCAGCCCTGACAAGCGACATCCTGGCCCCCGAGGTGGACTTCTTCAGCATCGGCACGAACGACCTGACCCAGTACACCCTCGCCGTGGACCGCCAGAACCACGCCATGGACCGCTTCTGCGACACCCACCACGAGGCCGTGCTGAGGCTCATAAGGACCGTCACCGAGAACGCCCACAGGCACGGCAAGTGGGTGGGGATCTGCGGGGAGCTCGCGGCGGACGTCTCGCTCGCAGAGACTTTCCTGCGGATGGGCGTGGACGAGCTCTCGGTCTCCCCCGTCAAGGTCCTGGAGCTGAGGCAGGCCATAAACGGGATTGACCTCAGGGCCTGAGACCGGGGGCCCGGCAGGCCCCTCATCCCGCCGGACCCTGGCGCCGGCCCCCGGCCGGTCGGCCGGAGCTCCTGGGCCGGGAACCCGCAGGCAGGGAGATTCCGGCCCCCGGACCAGACGCGGCCTGCGTGCCGCCCCGTACGGGGACGGGATCGCCCGCCCAGCGGCATTCATGCGGGTTTCCGCGCGGCGGACGCGGCACCGGCCAGGGCTTTCTGGCGCGGGAGGGTTCCTCGAGCTGTGAAAAATTTAGCATTGCGCGCAGAACGTTCCATCAGGAGGACAAAGGCAGCCTTATCAGGTGCCCCCCTATCGAGGTCGTTTTCGGAGGAAGTGAGCCCCAATGAGGAACCCTAAAAGTTGACGGGTCAATAATTGATACTTCATGTGGAAATAATTGATACTTCATGTGGAGTGGAAGAGTTTCTGAAGAGGCCATTTTGGTTGCGAAGCTCCTCCTTTTGAGCTCATTTATGGGGGGTGGCCCTGAACAGTTACGGACAAAGTGACATTTTAATGCATCCGGCTGATTCAGATCTGAGAAAGCTGCACAGGAATGTCGCGACATGGCAGCTTGCGTGTCATGAAACGAGACGGAACAGAACATGACGCAGCTCCTGAGATGGCGGAAGAAGTCGAGACTCCAGGCTGTATTCCAAAAAGTCTGGAGAAACAAGTCCAGTTAAATGGCTGAAACTTTCATGCCGTGCCTGAACCTGGGAAGCGCTCCGTCATGAGCAGGCTGTCCGCTCCAGGCACCCGGCAAGCGCTCCGTCGTGCAGAATCTTTCCGCTCAAGCTACCTGGCAAGCTCTCCCGCAGGACAGGTATGTCCATCTTCCGACACCCAGCATTCACATTAACGCACCGATAGAACAAGCAGTTAGGTTTAATTATTTAAAATTGAAATTAATATGTAACAAGTAATTTTTAAATTTTACAATATATGAGGCTATGCCAAATAGAACAATTAATTTTGAAGTAGAAATATAAATTTGAAATAAAATTTATAAATAATTTGTCATAGAGAAAAAGGATTATAACTGAACAAAAACATGGCCAAAGGATGACAACAAAAACATGAGGCGACAATTCATTTGATGCTGTCTACTTTGTGGACAGAACTTTCCGTCATGAACTTTGGATTATGTCATTTGCTGTTATGGGAATCCTTTAAAATATGAAATTCAGGCCGATCATACCATCATGGACAGTGGCGGTTTTTCCGCAGAGCAGGGAATATTCCGGCCGAAGCTCCGTATTGGCTCCCTGACGGACGCCGTATCACCCCGGAAATAAAATCTGGCCCTATGGGACCTCTTCACTGTGAGCCAGGCAGTGAAACTGGCCCTGCCCTCCCCCTCCGCCACTGACCCTTCCCCCAAAGCTCTCAAAAATTCAGTACTCGCCCATGCCCAACGCCCTCTCGCCTCTTGCCCCTGTCAGAGGGCCAGATTCAATTGCCGGGGCAATACTGCTGCCAAATAAAAAGCCCCGGAACTCACGGGGAGCCCGGGGCTCTGCGTTTACGGCATCCCTGCCAAGTCCCAGCCGATGCGGCCTCCCCCCCCGGGGCGGGCAACGAAAGGAACGACACAGGGACACCGCAACGGTCTTGGCGGTTACGTGCGGCCAGGGCCGCCGGAGTGCCGCCGCGCCCCTCCGGAGTGCGGCGTCCGGGGGAGCAGAAAATTCGGGAAGGTGCCGGTCGCGGCCAGCCTAGGGGGCCTGGAGGACGCCGGCGCAAAAAGGCGGAGACGGAGAAGGACAAGGGCCAAAGCCGGAGCCGGGGACAGGGACTTAGGCCGGGGACAGGGACTTAGGCCGGGGACAAGATAACGCGTGCTCTGGACCGGCCGTGGGCAAGGACCGAGGCTGGGGGGAACAGGGACGGAAGGGCGTCGGCAGGACCGATACGGAGGACAGAAGGAGAGGCCGGGTGCCGATTTCAGGCAGCGCGAGGCCAGAAGTGAAGGCCGTGGCTCGAGGGCATGAGACAAAGGCAAAACCAGGCACGGGGCTCGCTTGCCAGCGACCGGGCCCGGTGACACATCGGAGCAGGAGGCGAGGAACCTTCAGGGCTTTAGCCGAGGAAACTACAGGGCCGCAGGCCGGGAGCCTGCGCTCAGAGAACCGGGCCAGCCTGTCAGGCGGCCCTGACGACGAACGGCCCCCGGATGCCGCCCTTCATGGACCCTCCGAGCTCGCGGATGCGCCTGACGTCCGTGTCGGGAGCCCTCATGGGCATGATGCCCCTGACGTGCAGGAGAAGCCTCAGCTCGACCAGGTCCGGCAGTCCCCCCTCGCCTCCCAGGGAGCAGACCGTGCCTCCGCCCCCCGCCACGAGCCAGGCGGAGGCCAGCGCGGTAGCCTCGCCGGCGGCGTTTCCGAAGGCAATCTCGGGGAGCCCCAGCGCGCGGAGATCGCCGAAAAGCCTCCTCCAGTCGCATCGGAACGCCCAGTCCAGGCCCCGGGCCGCGTCCGTCGAGTACGGGCAGCTGCCTGCGGCCTTGACCGCGGTGATCCCCGTCTCCAGCATGAGGGCCCTCCAAGCCCTGCCTCTGGCGTTCACCGCGGCGGGACTTGAGGCATGCAGGACGGGAAGGGTGGCGTCTATCAGCAGGGGAAGGATCCCTCCGTCGCCGTCACGAGGCGACTCGTCCAGATCCTCCTCTTCCACGGGCCTGCCTCCTTGAGATGCCCCCGGAAGTCCGGCATGTCACCGGCGGGCGCCCCGCAGGGGCTTGCGGACGCGTCATACCCATTGCAGAATCAGGACCAATCGTCCCGGGCAGGGGGACAGATCTCTGCAAGGCTTACGGCATAAGCCATCCTGTCCAAAATCGGGACCAGGCTCCCCCCGTGGCGGCCATGAAAAACCAACATTCCCGTAGTTTTATAAAGATAATTATCGACATAAGCGTGGAAAGTTTCCGGGCCGGGCAAAAAAAAAACCTCCCGGACTGACATGCCCGGGAGGGTTCAAAACTGAATAGGCCGCAAGAAGCGTCACGACCGGCCCTGGCACCCGTCAGGCACGGCCGGAAGGCCGCAATGGCCAGCCGAGTCCGCACGGCCGGGATGGACAGGATGCCTGGACTGTCACGAAGACCATGACGGTCAGGGCCCGGGAAAGTCAGGAAAGGCTCTGCCGGCCTGGGAGACCATGACGGTCTGGGAGCGGGACGGTCCTGAAGGACGCCGCGGCCAGGAAGGCCATGTCTGTCGGGGAGAGAAAGGCCCGGAAAACTGCGGCGAAAAAAGCCGGGCATGGCCGGACGGCCCGGACGCCCGTGAAGACGAGACCCCCGGGCTGCCGGGCGGAACGGGCTAGAAGTCCGTCTCCCCGGTGGCCTCGTAGATGACGCCGAACACCTCGTCGCGGTAGGTCCAGAGCTCGGGCCAGAGCTCCACCAGCTCGCCCAGGCGGGCGAAGATCTCCTTGGCGAAGGCCGGCTCGCCCCCGGCCACGGACAGCCTGGACATCGTGACGCTCGCCTTGGCCTGCATGATGGCCACGTCCTCGTAGTCGCCCAGCCCCAGCATCTCGGAGAAGATCTCCTTGCCCCGCGCCAGCTCGGCCTGGCTCTCGGCCCGGGCGAGCAGGGAGAAGCCGGCCGTGGCCCTGACCAGGTTCAGCTCCTCGGACTCGCCCAGGAGCTCCATGGACTCGAAGACCCTCCTGGCCGACTGGTCCTCCCCGGTGGCGATGTACGCCTCGACCATATTCACCGAGGCCATGGCCCTCAGCAGGAGCACGTCCGCCGAGGTTGAGAGCTGGGCCATCGCGGCCAGCATCTCCTCGGCCTCCTTCAGCATCCCGGACTTCCGGTAGCTCTCGAAAAGGTTGAAGGCAGTCCGGGCCCTCACCCCCGAGACCTCCTCGGACATTCCCTGATCCTTCATGGACCCGTAAATCTCCCTGGCCTCCGAGTACATGCCCTTCTTCCTGAGCGCCACCACCAGCCTCAAGGCCGTGTTGGCGTGCTCCGGGGTCATGCCCGGCCCCTCCGAGATTGACCTGAAGCTCTCCATGGCCTTGACGATGTCCCCGTCCTCTATGTAGCGGTTGACTGCGACGATTGTCATTTAAATAGCACCCTCGTTCAACTGGACTGAATCTGCTCCCGCCTCCCCGGACTAGAGGGGCAGGACGTGGAAAAAAGAAAGTAACTGTTCATGTGCCACTCTATTCAGGCCCTTTTCGGAGCAAGAGAGCCCAGATGAGGAACTCTTAAAGATTAAGAGTCAACAACGAATACTTTATGTGGCGGAGAAATATTTCTATAGAGGGCATTTTGGTTGGAAGGGCCCCCCTGTTGAACTCCCCTTGCGGGGGCAGCTGAACAGTTACAAAAGAAAGACCTTGAGAGCCAAGGAAGCACAAGCTGTGAAAGTCTGGAAGGCGAGAAAGAAGAAGAAGAAGAAGAAGAAGAAGGCAAGCCTCAAGGAAGGCAGAGCCGAAAGGCGGCGAAACAGAAGGGCCTCTGGGAGCAGAAAGGCGGAGAGCCGGGCGGGGCCTCAGGGCGGAAAGGCCTCAGAGCGGGACGAAGCCCTGGCCGGAAGGCCCGGGGTCTTCGGAGCCGCAGGCCGAAGGACCGGAAGGAAGGGGGGAAAGGCGCAGAAATGCCGATGCCGGGCCCGCTTCAGGCCTGGGAGGCCAGAGGGTCCGGAGGACGGGGGGAATGGAGGGCGGGGAAACCGGGGGCAGGCTCCCAGTCCCGGACGCATGGCCGGGCGGGGCCGGGGGAATGTCTTGGCTAGCTGCCGCCGCGGGTGCGGGGGGGCCTGGGCGGCCTG
Organism: Deltaproteobacteria bacterium; assembly: GCA_031263525.1. Lineage (GTDB taxonomy): Bacteria > Desulfobacterota > Desulfarculia > Adiutricales > Adiutricaceae > JAIRZX01. The sequence goes on from JAISFP010000444.1 coordinate 20,989, forward strand.
CCGGGGGCGGGATCGCTTCCGTCCACGAAGGACCTGACGGACATGGGATCAGGGTCGGCAGCCGCCGCCGGGTCGCCAGGGCCCGCAGCGGACGTTTCCGACGCGGGCGGGACGGCATCCGGAACGGAGTCCGAGGACTCGCCCCTCCCGGCAGGGCCGATCAGAGCCTCGGCCTCGTCCGGGCTGGCCTCGACCGTACCGATCCGGCCCCCGGCACCGTCAGGGCCTGCCCCGGTCCCAGTGTCCGCCTTCTCCGGCCCGGAGGCCTTCCCGGCCTTCCAGTCAGTCTCCGCGTCCGGTCCGGAGGCCACCAGGCGGGCCAGCCTGGGACTCGGGTGGAAGAGGAGGCCCAGCTGCTTGGTGGAGCTGCCCCGGTAGCGGCGCGGTATGAGCCTGCCGAAGCCGCGCAGGGAGACGGGCCGGCCTTCCGCCAGGGCTTCCGGGACGGACTTCAGGACGAGCTCCACCGCCATCCGCGTCACCTGAGGGGGGATGTCGGGGACGCGGAGGCTCACCATGGCCAGGAGGCCGGACTTGGAGAGGGCCTTGGGCTTCTTCATGGCGTCTCGGGCCGGGTCCCGCTTCGGCCTAGAGGCCGGGACGGTAGATGAACTTCATGGTGAGGCCGGGCAGCGCGGCGGACTTCAGGGGATCCAGGAAGTCCGCGCTGCTCCCGAAGAGCTGGCCGATGATGGAGCTCTGCCCGTCCTCGTAGGTCATCGGGGTCTCTCGGTCGGCAGGGAGTCCCCCCCTCTTTATGGTCTCGGCGAGGGCGTCCTCGTAGCCGCCGTTCTCGTCCACCAGCCCCAGGAGGCGCGCCTCCTGGCCGGAATAGACGCGCCCGTCGGCCAGCGCCCTCACGGCCTCCTCGGTCATGAGGCTCCGGCCTTTCAGGACCTCTGCCACGAACTGCTCGTAGACGTTCATGAGCATGGACTCCAGGACCTCCCGCTCGTCGGGGCGCATGGCCCTGAAGGGGGAGCCGGCGTCCTTGTAGCGGCCGGACTTTATGACCTCGCTCTTCACGCCGAGCTTCTCCATCGCGCCGGAGAACTCCATGGCCTCCATGATGACGCCTATGGATCCGGTGATTGTGCCGGGGTTGGCGTAGATGGTGTCGGCGGCCACGGCTATGTAATAGCCGCCCGACGCCGCCACCGACCCCATGGAGGCCACCTTGGGCTTCTTGAAGTTGGCGAGCGCCGCCGTGAGCTCCTGGCAGGGGGCCACCAGGCCTCCCGGGGAGTCTATCCTTATGAGGAGCGCCTTGACGTTCGGGTCGGCCTGGTAGCTCTTCACGGCCTTGACCGCCCAGTCGAGGGAGATTATCTCGCCGCGGATGGCTATGACCGCCACCCCCGGCTCGGACAGGCTGCCGTCCGTGGCCTTGCCGACGGACGCGGCCCAGTCGTTCACCGTGTAGTGGCAGGAGCCGATGCCCAGTATGCCCAGGATCAGGACCACCAGGGGGAAGCCCCCCAGGAAGAAGCGCCTGCGCTCGGCAGGCGCGGCCTTCGGTACGTTTCTGGGAACGGGCACGCGGTGATAGCCTCCCGGGGGCCGCTTGGGAGCCCCCTCCCCCGAGTCCGGGCGCACCGGCCTCTCCGCCCCCGCGGAGGGGCGCAGCGGATCGTCGGACGGCGGGAAGCGGGCCGGACCCGGGTCCTGGGTGTCGCCTCCCTGCGGGACGTCTGCAGCGTAGGGAACGCCGGCCTGCGGGCTGCCTGCAACATAGGGACCAGCGGCCTGCTGGCCGCCCTGGCCGTGGGGACCGCCGGCCTGCGGGCCGCCGCCCTGGCCATAAGGATCGCTGGCCTGCTGGGCACCTGCCACGTAGGGACCGCCGGGCTGCGGGCCGCCCTGGCCGTAGGGATCGCCTGCCTGCGGGCCGCCCTGGCCGTTGGGAATGCCTGCCTGCGGGCCGCCTGCAGCGTTGGGTTCGCCTGACCGCGGGCCGCCGGGGACGTAGGGACCGACTCCCTGCGGGCCGCCGCCCTGGCCGAAGGAATCTCCTGGAATGCCCGGACCGCCGGGCATGTCCTGACCGCCGCCCTGGACGGAACCGAATCCGGAGTCCCGGGGTGCCAGAGTGCTGTCGGGACCCCGGAAGCCCGCGGGACCGTCCGACCGGCCGTCCTCCGGGGGATGTCCGGCCGAGAGGCCGGGGACCGGAGGGAACGCGCCGGATACCAGGGGCTCGCCGGGATAGGCGGGCTCCCCGGGGGGGGCGGGCGCCCCGGAGCCCAGGGGCTCGCCGGGGTACGGCGGCTCGTCCGCGGCCCGGCCGGAGCCGGGCGCGGAGTCGCCTGCTGAAAGAGGCTCGCCGGGATGGGCGGGCGCGCCGGGCGCCTCTGGGGCGCCTGGCCCGCCCGCCGTTCCGGGAGTCTCAGGGGTTCCTGACTCGCCCGCAGTTCCGGGCTCGCCGGGCTTTTCCATGTCTTGACCTTCCTCCACGGGAGGGCTAGGACTCGGACTCGTCGTCCGTGGTGGCGTCCTGCTTCTTCATGGCCAGGAGCTTGTCGAGGTCGCCGAAGGCGCCGCTCCCGAAGGCGCCGCCCCCGCCGGTGTCCTTGGTGGTGAAGTCGCCGCCGCGGTCGCGGTCCCTGTGGTCCCGTCCCCTCTCGCGGCCGCCGCGCTCGGGCGCGGGCTCCGTGAACTGCCTGGGGATCTCGCCCTCCTCGCCCACGGGGCGCATGGTGAGGCCTATCTTGTGCTCCTGGGGGGAGATGTAGTTCACGCGGGCCGTGATGTCGTCCCCGATGCGGAACGCGTCGGCGAGGGGCTTGCCCTTGGGGATGTTGGCCTGGGAGGAGTGGAGGAGCCCGTCGATGCCGTCCTGGAGCTCCACGAAGATGCCGAACTCGGTGATGCTGGAGACCTTGCCGGTGACGGTGTTGCCCACGGCGTAGGTGAGCTCGGCCGCCTGCCAGGGGTCGTCCTCGAGCTGCTTCACGCCCAGGGAGAAGCGCTCCTGCTCGGTGTCGATGGCGAGGATGAGCGCCCGGACCGAGTCGCCCTTCTTGTAGATGTCGGAGGGGTGGCGGTTCCGGCGGTTCCAGGATATGTCGGAGATGTGGACCAGCCCGTCGATGCCCTCGTCGATGCCGATGAACACCCCGAAGTCGGTGATGCTCTTGATCTTGCCCTCGATGATGGTGCCGATCGGGTAGCGCTCGGCCACGGTGGTCCAGGGGTTCGGCTCGACCTGCTTCATCGACAGCGAGATGCGCTTGCCCTCGTTGTTGATGTTCTGGATCACGCACTCGACGATGTCGTCCACCTTCAGGACGGCCGCCGGGTTGCGGACCTTGCGGGTCCAGCTCATCTCGGAGATGTGTATGAGCCCCTCGACCCCGGGGCAGATCTCGACGAAGGCCCCGTACTCGGTGAGCGACACGACCTTGCCCTGCACCCTCTGGCCGACCTGGAGGCTCTTGACCGCGGTGGTCCAGGGGTCCTCGTGGAGCTGCTTGAGCCCGAGGGAGACCTTGACCTTGGCGCGGTCGAAGGAGAGGACCTTCACCCTGATCTTGTCGCCGACCTTCAGGTGGTCCTCCAGCCGGCCGACGCGGCCCCAGGTGACGTCCGTCACGTGGAGGAGCCCGTCCAGCCCGCCCAGGTCCACGAAGGCCCCGTAGTTGGTGAGGTTCTTGACGACGCCCTCGACCACGGCGCCCTCCTCGAGGGTGGCAAGGGTGTGGGCCCTCTTCTCCTCCTGCTCCTTCTGCTGCACCGCCCTGCGGGAGAGCACCACGTTGGAGCGGCGCCGGTTCATCTTTATGATGATGAAGCGGAAGGGCTTGCCGATGTACGGCTCCATGGACTTGACCTGCTTGATGTCAAGCTGGGAGCCGGGCAGGAAGGCCTGGATGCCTTTGATGTCGACGTTCAGGCCGCCCTTGACCTTGCCGGTCACGACGCCCTCTATCTCGCCGCCCTCCCCGTGGATTCGGGTCAGGTCGTCCCAGAGCCTCTGTTTGGCGGCCTTGTCCTTGGAGAGGATCATGTCGCCGTCGTCGTCGCCGCGCTTGACCAGCAGGGCCTCCACGCTGTCGCCGATGCGGACCTGCGGGATGCCGTTCTCGTCCAGGAACTCGCGGAGGTTGATGCGGCCCTCGGACTTGGAGCCCACGTCGACCATGACGTGCTCCTTGCCGATCTGCACCACCTTCCCGGAGAGCACCTCGCCCTCGGTGAGGAGCTTGAAGCTCTCGTCGTACAGGCGGTTCATCTCCTCCAGGTCCTCCTGGGAGAGGCCCGCGCCGCCGTCCTCGTCCGGGACCGTCCCGTCGTCGTCGTCGTCGTCGTCGGGCTCCATGGGGCCGTAGTCGGGGGAGGTCGGGGCCTTCGGGGCCGTCCCTCCTCCGGCGTCGGCGCCCTGGGGGCCGTGCTCGTCGTGCTCGGCCGCGGCGGCCTCCTGGGCCGCGCCGGGCTGGCTGTTTTCGGCGCCGGGGGCGCCGGGGGCGTTGAAGTCGCTGTCTGTGTTGTTAGAACTGTTTTCCATGTTGTCCCCAAGCTTGAGATTCCGCAGGGGCTCACGCCCCTCCGGGGATACCCCGCCGGCGGCCCGAGGCCGTTGAGGGCCCTATTTTCGCGCGGCAGAAAATCTTTGGAAGCATACCACATCGGGAGGCATGTTTTCCAACGAAATTAGGCCGCCAGGATCGCTTTTTTTCCGGCCTCCCTCTCCGGCCCCGAAAAAGTCGTCTTGCTATGGCGCATGATATGTCATCATGCAGAAATATATCTATATGCAGCCTTATTCGCAATTCCCCGTTCAGACGGCCCCGGCGGCCCGTCCCGGCCCGCCGGGGCGGCGCCGGAGGCGTATTTCTTCCCGAAACAGGCCGGGAAGGCCGGATTTGCGGCGGAATGCCTGCGCTTTCTCACGGAAAGGCCGCCGGAAGGCCTGACGGCGCTTTCCGGAAGGCGGACGGGACCTGCCGGAAGGAGGACGGCAAACGACCGGAAGGCAGGCTGAAGCCCTCCCGGCAGCGGACCGAATGCCGCCGCAAGGCGGACCGGAGTCGGGCGGGAAAGTTTCCGGAAGGCACCCCGGAAGGGGGCTCGGAAGATCTCCGGAAGGCTCGGGGACATGCCCTGAATCAGGCGGCAATGCCGGCCCTGGCCCCGGCGGGAGCGGCAACGTCATCTCCGCAAGCGGCGCCCTGCAGAGGACTGAAGACCGCATCAAGGCTGAGGGTCACTGACGGGAGCAGGGCACAGGGCCGGCCTGCGGAGGAGACGGGGAAGCCCGTCCGGGAAAGAAAGAACTTCTGAAGGCCGAAGGACTCCGTCTGTTCATGAGGCCTTATCTTCATATGCTTTTTATAGGCAAATTTGAAGACTTTAAATTTATCATAATTTTTTTTATTCATCTCTTTATTCACGCTTTATTACAATATATTTCGACATCTGCAATATTTATACTTAAATCTAGCTAACAATAAAATTAAACATATTTTAGTCTGTCATGCTTTGAACAGAACATGTTATTCATTAAAATTATAAATTAATAATTATTTATAAAATTAAATGATATTATTTATCTCATTGATCTCTATTGACACAGGCACTTATACAATTATTCTTAATGATGCTATTTAACAATAAATTGTCTTCATCTCATTTATCTGCCACCAATCTATTGTCGTACGTTATTATGTTTAAAAATGTTTTATATTAAATTTACTAATGAAAATTATTCATATCCATTTCATAAATTCCATAGTGTCATACATTCATCAATCAAATTAATGAATTTGTTAAAATTAAGAATTTAATATTTATCATATGTCAATGATACATGCTGTGCCATCCATTCGAAACATCATTTATTAATGCAAATGAAATATATATCACTCACAAATATTCCTTACATGCTAAGCATTTTCTGGAAAATATCTTTACCTCGTAATCCATCCATGCCCCACTCCTGACACTCCTGCCTCTCAAGCCTCTCTCTCCCCTCAGGCCTCTCTCTCCCCTCAGGCCTCTGATCCCTCTCAAGCCACTGAATCCCTCTCAAGCCTCTCCTCTTGCCTCTTCTGCCTCTCCTGCTTCATAATTTCTTTCCAGTCTCTCCATCCATCCCTGAATCACACCCGAATCAAACCCCCATCAACCTTGCCTCTCCAGTCTCTCCTGCCCCCCTCCCCTCCTTCCCTTCCGTGACGGCCAAGACGGGGTGAACAGCTCGGCCCGCAAGGGTATCGGCTCCTGCGTAAAGCCTCAGCCGTCCCGCCCCTGACGTAGGCCCGGCTTGCGGCGACCTTCAGCTCGATCTCGCGGAACCGTTCCGGGTTGCGGGAGCGCCGCCGGGCGATCTTCTTCTTGTCGCCTGCGTCAATCGGGGCCGGGTCGCCTGCGTCAATCGGGGCCGGCCTAAGTTTAACACTTGACGAGGCCCTTGTTGGGGTCTTAACTCTTAGATGATCACTAACTCGCTCATGATGAAGGTATCTGTTCACGGAGGGTTGGTATCCGTTCACGGGTAGGTCGCCCTGGCCAGAGAGGGAGCCTGTCCTGGACCAGGAGGACGGGCGCTCTGGACCGGGAGGAGGAGCGTTCAGGACCAGGGATGAGGATGATTCTGGGTCCTGCCGTAGT
>JAISFP010000171.1 GCA_031263525.1 Deltaproteobacteria bacterium
GCGCCGGCTTCGGAGCACTGCGGGCGGCGCCTGTTTTGCGGACATCTGACACGGCACGGGCATCGGCCTGGCAGGCCGGCGCCAGAACGGACTCCGCAACATCAACCCTCGACCCGCGCGTCCGCTCACTGTTGCCCTGAAACTTGCTCCGGCCCCGGCAGGCAAAGGAGCCCGGAAAGCCGCCCGGGCCGCGAGTTCAGCCCTGCGCCGCCGCCTTCTCCGTCCCGCCGACGGGGACCGGCCTGTACCCCATCCTCTCGGCGAACCCGGCGAGCCGGCTCTCCATGGCCTGCCTCCGCCTCTTCTCACTCTCCGCCCCGGACTCGCGGGCGTACCGGGCGCCGTCCCTGAGCATGGCGCAGAAGGCCCTGGCGATCTTGTGGGCCACGGCCGTCAGCTCCTTCATGGGGCCGTCCTTCGTCCTCAGCTTCCTGCAGAACTCCCCGAAGCCGTTGTCCGTCCTCCCGACGCACTACCCGGCCATGATGAACGCGTGCGCCGCCGGGCCGCGCACCTTCCTCGAGGCGGCGCTCATGACCTTGCCCCCGCTCTTCTTGCTGCCGGGGCTCAGCCCCGGCCAGGACGCGAAGTGCTTGACCGTGGGCCAGCGGGTCATGTCCGTCCCGATCTCCGAGACTATCACCAGGGCCAGGAGGACGCTTGTCCCCGGAATCTCCGTGAGGCCGACGCCGCCGCACAGCCTCACGAGCTGGGTCCACACCCTGTCCTGGTCGTTCAGGGAGCTCCTCTTCCTGGTCCGGGAGGCCCGGGCCGCCGCAGACGCGTCCTCCGGGACCGGGAGGGGCGACTCGAGCTCCTCCAGGCAGCCGACAATCTTCTCGTCGAGAGCGTCCACCAGCGCCGACTTGCTCTCGAAGTCCTTCACGTGGTGGCCGAGAATTATCACTGTGGAAGCCGTGTGGACGCCGTCGAGGCAGCGGGCGATCTCGTCCCTGCTCTTCTTGCGGAGGTCGTCCCTCAGCTCGGCGAGGACGAGGGGGTCCCTCTCCCCGCCGAGGATCGCCTTGATGATGGACTTCCCGGTCTTCCCGGTCTTCCCGGTCACGTCGGTCACCGCGTTCTCCAGGTTGATGTTGGCCTCCCTGATGCACCTGACGATGCGGTTGATCGCGGAGGACCTCTCGCGCACCGTGCAGGCGCGCGTCCTCAGCATCCTCCTCAGCGCGCTGAACTCCTTCGCGGGGACGAAGCACTCCGCGGGGAGGCCGCAGGCCACTATCCTCCTGATCCACATGCAGTCGGACACGTCGCTCTTCCTGCCCGGGACCATCCTGACGGAGCGCGGATCCAGGAGCATGCACTGGTACCCGAGGTCCTCGAAGAAGTTGAACACGGGCATCGAGTACGCGCCGGTGGCCTCCATCGCGACAATCCCGGTCCCCTGCTCCCGCAGGAAGGCGTCCGTCCTGATCAGGCCGGTCGTCTCCGCCTCGAAGGACCTGACGTCCTTCTTGCCACGGCACTTCGGGCCTGCGGGAGGCGGGGCGAGCGGCCCCGCGGCACAATTTGCAGTACAGAAGAACCCGCGGTCCACCGTGGGAGGGGTTCTGCTATGAAACTTGCCCGGAACCCGGCCTTCCAGGCCGGGTGACGTTCCCGCCGGCGCCCTGGCCGGCGGGAGGCGGGGCGGGCGGCTCTGCGGCACAATTTGTAGTACAGAAGAACCAGCTGTCCACCGTGGGAGGGGTACTGCTTTGAAACATGCCCGGAACCCAGCCTTTCAGGCCGGGTGACGTTGCCGTCGGCGCCCCGGACGGCGGGAGGCGGGGCGAGCGGCCCCGCGGCACAAATTGCAGCACTGAAGAACTTACGGTCCACCGTGGGAGGGGTACTTGCAGGAAACAAGGGTCCCGGTCGCAGCTGGAAGCCGTGCCTGGAGGCCTGGACGCACCATGCGGGAAGGCCGGCCCTGCGGGCGGGCGCGGTGAGCGCCGGCAGCTTCGCCCGCGGGCACCCCTTGTTTCAGCAATGAAGAAGCGGGCGTCCCCGGTCGCGGGGGAGCTGAACAATTACTTGTAATCAATGTTAAAATAATGCAGTTCGCTTATCCCGCCCTGGCGCCAACTTTTGCCGGTTCAGTGCCAACTGACTTTGCCCGGCAGCTTCGGAGCGGCAGGAAGTGCAGGCGGCCATGTTCGCGGAACGAGATTCCCGAACGGCGGGGAGACAGCTGTCTTGGCTCCAGCCCCCTTGCCTCTTGCTGGGCGGGGTTCCCGGACCGGGGCTTATCAGCCACTGGGAAGCGAAGGATGCCGGCTGACTCAGAGCTCATGTGTTCTGCCCGGGCAAGGCGACTGCCAGAGCTGTCAGGCGGCTGGCTCCGCCGACCTTGCCACGGGGCTAACCTTCGCGGGATTTGTTCTTCCGGTGACCTGCCGTCCCTTTTCGTTCCGGCCCTCAGACGGCACCGCTCCGGACGGCGTTGCCATGGCCTCCATCAGGGCCGCGCTGGCCGGTCCGGTAGCCTTGGGCCCCGCCTTCCGCCCCCGACTCTTGGGAGGGCCGGGTGCCCGCGGCCCCGCATCCAGCCCCTGACTCTCGGGAGGGCCGGTCAGCCCGTGCGCCCGAGGCCCCGCGTCCTGGTATCATGGGCGGGCCGGTCTGCCCGAGCGTCCGAGGCCCCGCGTCCTGGTATCATGGGCGGGCCGGTCTGCCCGGGCGTCCGAGGCCCCGCGACAGGCCCCGGAATCGGGGGCGGGCCGGAAGGGCCGTGTGCCTGGGACCCCGGCCCCGGCGTCCCGCCGCGCACCGTCCCGGAATCATGGGCGGGCCGGCCGGTCAGTTCGCCCGAGGCACCTCCACAAGCCTCGCATCAGGACAGGGGGAAGCACATGAGCGACACCCAGACGGAGATGGCCTTCGGCCTGGATTCAGTTCCTGAGCTGGCTTTCCACGTGCTCGCCGTGTCGGGGGCCGCCCGGCTGAACGGGCTGTACCGTTTCGGGGTAAGGGCCCTGGCGCTGTCGAGGGATCTGGCCTCCGCCGGGCCGGAAGACTTCCTTTACGGCACGGCCACGCTCCGCCTGCGGGGGCCCGGTCAGCCGGGCGCGGTCGCCCCGGGCGGGTGCCCCGCCCGGGCGGGTGACTGGCACGGGGTCGTGACGTCCGTCTCCCTGGGTGCCGGCATCGGCGACTTCGCCACGGTCGATCTGGCGCTCGAGCCGTCCATGTCGCGTCTGCGCGGCCAGATCCAGTCGCGGATCCACATGGACGCCACCTCGCCCGAGATAGTCCGCGAGAGCATGCTTTTCGGGGGCATGGACCCGGGCGGGGTGCGCCTGGATCTCCTGGACCCCGGGGCATACCCCAGCCGCGAGTTCGTCATGCAGCACGGGGAGGACCTGCTGCGCTTCGTCATGAGGACCCTGGAGCGCGAGGGGATAACCCTCCGTTTCGACCAGTCCGGCGGCACGGACGTGGCGGTCCTGACGGACTCCTGCTCCCGGTTCCCGTCCCTGACGGACGGGGGCTCCGAGGCGGAGCTCGACGTGTCCGGGGTCTCGGGCCTGGGCCCGGGGGACGTCCCCGCGCTTTTCGGCGCCCGGCTTGCCTCCAGGCTCCCCAGGAGGACCGTGAGGCTCCGGGACTACGACTGGATGCGTCCGGGAAGGCCCGTGGAGGCAGAGCTCGAGATTTCCCCGTCCGGCCGCGGGGAGATCTACCTCTACGGCGAGAACTTCAGGACCGAGGCGGAGGGGAGGAGGCTCGCCGCCGTCATCAGGGATGCCGAGCTCTGGGACTGCGAGTCGCTTTCCGGCATGACGCACCTCGCCGGGATCATGCCCGGGCTGACGCTGGGCGTCCGCGGGAGCCGGCAGGCCACCTGCGACGGCCGCTGGGCGGTGAGGTCCGCATCAGTGACCGGGAGCCAGGCGGGAAGGGTGGCGGCGGCGCTGGGCCTGGATCCGGGGTCGCTTTCGGGACTGCCCGGCAAGTCCGTGGCGGGAGGAATGCCGGGGACGGCGGGAGCTGGAGTTTTGCCGGGGATGGCGGGAGCGGGTGCGGCAGGGATGCCCGGGCCGGCGGGGCCTGTCGGGGGAGGCCGGGCGTCCGGCGGCCAGCAGGCCCCTTGGGGCCTCCGGGCCAAGTCTCCCTCGGGGGAGGCGTCCCGGGCACGGGGCGAGGCCGCGGACGGCCTGGCCGTGCGGGTGGCCCTGGGCCGGGCGGAACTCGCCTGCTGCCCGGCGCGGCTAACCCCCCGCCCCCCTGCGGCGGCCCCGGTGGCTGCCTGGATCGACGGGTCCGGCACCGCCGGAGAGCCCGAGATGGACGAGTTCGGCAGCTACCGCGTGCTCTTCCCGTTCGATCTTTCCGGAAGGGCCAACGGCAAGGCCAGCCCCTGGATCCGCCTGGCCCGGCCTGGCGTCGGGTCGGGCTACGGCCAGCACTTCCCGCTCACTCCCGGCTGCGAGGTCCAGGTGTCCTTCACGGAGGGGGACCCGGACCGGCCTGTCATAACCGGGGCGGTGGCGGACGCGGCGACCGGGAGCCTGACTGGAGCCGCCTCCTCTTTCTTCTCCGGGATAGGGACCAGGGGGGGCAGCGCCCTCCTGTTCGGCGAGAAGCCCGACAGCCAGAGCGTCACCCTGTCAGGTGGCTCGGGCAGGGGGACCCTGACGCTCGCTGCAGGCTCCCCCACCACCGCCGAGGTGGTTGCCGACGTCTCGAGCCAGCTGTCGGGCTCTCTCAAGCAGCTGGCCTTCTTCGGGTCGACAAACTCTTCCGGAGGCCTCTTTTCCGTCAGGGCAGAGTCGGGCTGGGTCCGCGGGATTATCATGATCATGACCGCCCTGAGGGAGGCCGCCGGGATAGTGTCAGACTGGACCGCTTTCAAGAGGGACAAGGACGAGAAAGAGGACAAGACAAAGGAAGAGATCGAGAAATTGAAACAGGACCCGGACCCGGACCAGGGCCAGGCGAAGTCGGACGCGCTCACTCTGGCCTCGAACGCGTCCGCGTGGGCGAGCTACTTCGCCGGGCCGCTCCAGCCCCTGATGCAGTGGATTTGCGAGGCCCGCCAGAGGAAGAAATCCCCGCCCGTGGACTGGCGGGGCTACTGCGACGTTGGCATCTTCAGCCTCCGGGGGAGCCCGGAGGGGAGCAAGGCCGTCTGGCGGACCACGGAGCCGACCACGGCGGTGAAGCTGGCCGGACCCTTCACGTTCGTGAAGACGCTTCGCGAGGGGCCACGGAAGGCGGTCGAAATTCTGGAGGGGGACCAGAAGGAGAAGGACCAGGCCCAGAAGAAGATGGAACTGGACGCCGAGGCGTCGAGGCTCGACAACGAGGCAAAGATTGAAGAGGGCAAAAATTCCCAAACCGAGGAGGCCAAGAAGGCGCGGGACAAGGCCACCAGGGCCTGGAACAGGGCGAACAGGGCCGCGCCCAAGTCGGCCACGGCCAAGGCTTCGAACCGGGCCGTCAGAATAGGCTCCGCCGTCGGGAAGACGCTTGCCGACACGCTCGTTTCGGCACATCTCCTGCTGACGCTCGCGGGCAAAGTCGATGGCAGGGCCAGGGGGCTGCATGTCCTCAATTCCGACTCCTACGTCGCCGTGACTGCCCAGACCCACGCGTCCTTCTCGGCGAAGGGGCCGCTGCTCCTGGAATCCGGCGGGGCCGCGCGCCTGGGGGAGGATCTGAGGTACCCGCACGTGCGCGGGGACGCCAGGCTGTCCGCGCTCCTGGCCGGTGAGGACGGGACGGGGCCCGCCTACTGGGAGGGCGCCTCCGCGGTGCTCCTGCGCGGGGAGCTGGTGAGGACCTTCGCCGAGACACTGTGCCTCGGCGCCACCGGAAGGGTGGACGTCAAGAGTCCGCAGAGGATCCGCGTCGCGACAGGCGAGAACAGGACCGTGGCCAGGCAGGGGAAACTGTTCGCCATGGAGTCCGTGGAGAGCGACTTGCTGGTCAAGCTCGACAAGGGTCCGGAGGGCTTCGCGAGGGGCGTCTCCCTGGAGGTCCTCCAGGGGGAGGGGGTCGCAAGGATGTGCTGCCTGGAGCCCTCGGGCGCGGTCCAGCTTCTGCTGGGGAGCCACAGGGGCGACAATGCCAAGACGGGCAAAGGCTTCCGGGGGGGGAGCCGTCTGGAGCTGTCCTCGGACGGTGTGCATCTGCAGGACGGCAATGAACGCACGCTCACCTTTTCGGGAGCGGCGGGAGCGGCCCTGAAGAACGGCAAAAATCTCTCGCTCGTCCTGGAGGGCGGGAAGGCGACCATGAAGGCGGAGGAGAATGATGGCAAAAAGGCCGAGCTCGTCCTGGGGGTGGGCAGCCTGAAGGTCACAGCGTCGGACGCGGTGAAGATCGAGGGCGCGGGCGGGAACAAGATCACGATAGACGGCACCGAGTTCGTTGCCGCCGCATCGAAAGGGAAGGTGGAGATCAAGTCCAAGATACTCGCCTGATGATCCGGGCCGGAAACCGGGAGGGTGGGGTCCGCACGCTGCGGGAATTGGGGGGACCTGTCTCAGAGTCCGGCCGAGTCCGGCTGCCCCTGGGGCCGCTCCCGCAAGTTGCGGGACATGGACTTTTCAGCCGCGCGGCCCGGAACCCTGGGGGACGGACTGGCCGAGGGGCCTGCGGGACATGGACTTCGCTCACATTTTTCCTGGAAACAGGGAGGGCGGGACTGGCTGCCGGACGTGCGGGACAGGTAATACGCAGCGGATTGGCCTGGAAGATGCAAGGCATGGAAACGTGGACGGTCTTGCGGGAAAGGGATTGTTCAGGGACAGATACTGATTCCGTACGGGATTTGTCCGCTGCAGAGTGTGCGGTACAGGGACCGGCGTCGATCGCGCATGATAAATTTTAGACCGGCATGAAGATGGCTGGACCGGCGCCGTCGGGCCGGACGGGGCCGGGACGCGGGGATGTCTTCCGTGCGGGTCCTGCGGCCGGGGCCGCGAAAGGGGCAGGGCATGGGATCGTTTGCTGAACTGGGCTTCGAGATGGAGTTTTCCGGCCTGGATCTCCGCGTGGCGGGCTTCCGGGGGTGGAGCGGCCTCAACAGGCTCTACGCCGTCACCGTGCGTTGCCTGGCGGACGCTGCCAAGTTTTCCGGGGTCGGGGCCCGCGGGGTCCTGGGCGCCGGCGCGACTCTGAAGATAAGGGCCCCGCGGGGCGGGGCCGACGCCGGAGAGGGGCGGACGGCCGCCGCTGGCGTGCCGTCCGCGGAGCTCGGACGCTGGCCCGGCACGGTGGTCGGCCTGCGCGTCATAGGCCGGGCCGCGAGCCTCGTCGCGCTCGACATGACGATTGCACCGGGAATGGCCCTTATGGCAGGAAGGGTCGGAAACAGCATCCACCTGGACAGGAGCGGGCCGGAGGCGGTCCTGGAATGCCTCGGGCAGGCCGGCCTGTCCTGCGCGCAGGTGCGTCTGGAGACGGACCGCGCTGCCTACCCGGCAAGGGAGTTCGCCTTCCGGCGCGACGAGGACCCGCTCCGGTTTGTCATGCGGATACTCGAGCGGGACGGGGTCGGGCTGCGCTTCGACATGACGGGGGCCGCCGAGACGGCGGTCCTCCTTGACTCCAACTCGGGCTACCCGGCTCTCAGGGCCGGCGGGAAGGAGGCGGAGCTGCATGTCACGGGCGTCTCGGGGCTCCCCGAGCCCGGAGCCGCGGGGGCGCTGTACGGGGTCTCCAGGGAGATCCGGGTCCCGCGGGCCGCTGCGAGGGTCCGCGACTTCGACTTCATGAACCCGGGCAGGGCTCTCGAGGCCGTGGCGGAGATTTGCCCCTGGGGCCGCGGGGAAACGTACCTATACGGGGAGAACGTCACCTCCTCCGCCGAGGCCGCGAGGCTCGCGCGCTGCGTCGGGGACGCGGAGCTCTGGGCCTCGGACAGGGTGACGGGCACGAGCCACCTGCCGGGGTTCCAGGCCGGGGTCACCGTCACGCTCGCCGGTTCCCCTGGAGGCTCGCTGGACGGCCGCTATCTGGTGGAGGCCCAGGAGATGGAGGGGAGCCAGCTGGGGTCGCTGGGCTTCCCGGCAGGCGCGGCGCCGGGTACCGGGGAGGCGGGAGCCGTCCTGGAGCTTCTGGGTGGCGGCATGCCCGACCGCCCGAGCTTGCCGTTCGTCCGGACCGGGCACGGACATTCTGCGGAATTCGGCCCGCCCTGGTCATGCGGGCCGTCCGGGGAATTCGGCCTGTCCGGGACATCCAGGACAATCGGGACAGGCGGGGAATTCTGCCGCGGCTGGCCGTGCGGGGCTTCCGGAGGCGGCCCGGAAGGAGACGCCGGAGCAGCGGGACGCGACGGGTTTTGGCCGGACGCCCCGGGAGACGGCACATGCCACCCATTCCGCGACCACCTTGCCGACTTCCCGGACGGGTGGCCGGGTGCCTTCGGGACCGCCGCAGACAACGGCGGGACGGAAGCCGCGTTCGCAGGCGCAGCGCTTGCGGGCGACGCGCCGCACGGAGGCCGGACCCGCAGCCCGGACGACCCGGCGGAGGGCGCGGTCAGGCACAGGATACTGCTGGGAAGGCTGGAGAGGCCCTACCGGCCGCTCAGGAGAGTTCCGCGGCCCGCCGCGTCCGGGGCCGTGAGCGCCTGGATAGACGGCGCGGGTTCGGGCGACGTGCCCGAGACTGATTCGCTCGGCCGCTACAAGGTCATCTTCCCTCCCGACCTTTCCGGGAGGGCGCAGGGCCGGGCCAGCCACTGGATCCGCATGGCCCAGCCCAGCGTTGGCACGGGCTACGGGCAGAACTTCCCGCTCGCTCCCGGCTGCGAGGTGCTGGTCACCTTCACCGGCGGGGACCCGGACCGCCCGCTGATAGCCGGAGCAATGCCGAACGCCGAGTCCGGGAACTTCGTGAACTCCGCAAGCCCGACAGGGGCGGGAGTCGGGACGCGGGGCGGGAGCTCGCTCATGTTCGCGGAGAGGAAGGACGGCTCCGACACAGTGATCTCGACCGGCTCCGGACGCGGGCACCTGGCGCTGCACGCGGGCTCGCCCACGTTTTCCGTGATCCATGCAGACATTGTCAGCCAGCTGAACTCGATTGCGAACAGCACGTCCGTCTTCACTTCCACGCTGAAGTCCGGCTACTTCCACAAAATAAAGGCGTCCGGGAAATGGACCACGGACTTCCTGACTAATCTCATGGCCCTGCGCGAGCTCGGGGAGACCGGCTCGGACGTTGCCGCTTCGATGGCAGCCTCGGGTGACTTTTGCGAATCTGTCAGGGGGAGGGCGGCCATCGTGGCCGACGCGTTCGCCATGGCCGACTTCGCCGCAGCCCCGGCGAAGACCTTCTACCAGATGTTGCGGGACTTCAAGACAGAGACCGCCGAGGTGGATTTGCGCGGGCCGGCGGACAACAACGTGTTCCGCCTGACGACGGACGAGGACGGAGCGGTCGGCACCTGGCGGAGCTCGGCTAGCTCGGTGAGCTCGACGAGCACCTGGGACGACGTGGCGACGTTTATCACACAATTCCTGATGATCATGAAACCCCTGCGGGACGGCGTCTCCGGCTTCCGGGACGTTGACGCGGGGGTGACCGACCAGGCCCATGCTAAGGACAAGGAGGATGGGGCGGCCCGGCCCGGCACGGGCACGACCAGGCCTACCGAAGCCTCCAAGACGTCCCTTAAATGGCGCGTGGGCGGATCGGCCGTGTGCAAGGTCGTGTCGGACGTTTTGACCACCGTTAACCTCATCAGGCAGATGCTCGGCATAAAGGGCGAGGTCGCCGGGGTGCGTATCGAGAACCGTGACTCCTATGTGTCGATAGACTCCAGCGAGTTCGGGGTCATGAGCTCCCGCGGCCCTCTCCTCCTGGAATCGGCTCCCGGCAGGGTGGGGGAAGACCTGCATTTCGTCTCCGTCCGCGACCGTTCGATTGTGAGGTCGCTCGCCATGGACGCGGACGGCGTTGTGCCAGTCGATTTCGGAAAGCAGGAGGTGGCGCTTCTCCGCGGCAGGTTGATCCGGACGCTGTCGGCCGAGCTCGATCTTGCCGCGACCCGGAAGGTCGCCCTGGAGAGCCCCGGCCCGGTGCGCCTGGCTACCGGGGACAACAGGGCCGTCCAGGGCCTGAAGGAGGGTCGCGGCAAGGACGAGGCCCTGAAGGATCTGGTGGTGCTGAAGGCCGGGCCCCCGCTCGCGAAGGGCGTGACCATCGAGGTCTCCCCTGAAGAGGATTACCCTGGGGCCCCGGTCGGGCCGCCTCCGCTGGACGCCTTTCCCGGGCCGGAGCTCCCCGTCCCCGAGCCCCCGACGGACGAGGCGCTGGCGGCCCTTGCCTCGGACGGCGCCGACGAGGCGGTCCCGGAGATCCCCGACGTCTGGTCGGCGGTTCCCGCCCCGCCGCCCCCGCCGCCCGCGCAGCCCGCCGGGCCGCCTGTCGCGAGGATGCTGGCAAAGTCCGACTCGGGGGCGGTGACCCTCCTGCACGGTACCTTCTCGGACGACTCGGCCAAGCCGGAGAACTGGAAGGACGGGGGAAGGCGCCTGGTTCTCTTCTCAGGCGGGACCATCCTCCAGGACGACGTGCACCGGAACCTGGTCATGTCGGCGGACACGGGCACGAAGCTTTCGGGCGCGGCCCGTCTCTCGCTCACTCTCAAGGACGGGGTCTCGACCCTGGAGGCGGAGGAAGGCAACGCGCTGTCGGTCGATGCCGGCGGCGACATGGACATCAAGGTTCAGCAGGAGCTGGACCTCTCGGCGGGGGAGGGGATCCTGACGCTGTCGTCCACGGACCTAAAGATCGACCACCGCAAGACCATAGACATCTCGGGCAAATTCATGAAACTCGGTGACTGAGGCGTGTTACGCGCGCGAAGCGCTGCTCGTGAGGCGGCTCCGGGATGACTGACGGAGGAAGCCATGGCCGGCAGCGGCTCCAGTCGCAATGCACGTCATGAGTATCCGTTCATCGGCATTAGCTGCAGTGAACGAGAGATCTGGCAACATTTAGCTTAAGGCTTCTGGCCATGTCCACCATGTCCTTCAAAGATCAGGATGATGGGCAGCTGTCCGGTGGAACCCATCAGGTTGAGTCCCGAGTGCCGCGGCACGGTCCATGTGGGGGATACGGACGTCTCCGGGAAGAGGCCGGCGCCGAAGGCCGGGCATGACACCCGGACCGGGACTGCCGTATGCCGGTCAAGGCATTCGCCCCCCCCTGTCCAGGCACAAGCCTTTCGGGCTCTGTTCCAGACCGGTCAGGGACCGGACGGGACTGTCCAGGACCCGTGCCGTCGGACCTGGCTGAACGCTGCAGGAGCGTCGGGAAGGCGGTGCTGCCCGATCCGCCCGTCCGGAAGAGGCGCGCTGGCGGGGGCGACCGTGGCCAGGCCATGGCCAGGCAGCCGGAGACACTGCTCCCCGAGATTAGGGCGTCCGGGTTTCGTAAGCAGGCCAATGTGCTGTACAATGGCACCGCATGCTTCACCCGGGGTTACAGGTCTGCCGACCGCATGGAGCTTAAGGACATCGCTGGCAGGACCCAGATCATGTGGCGAGGGAAGAACGCCCGCTGGCCGGACAGGCCGACATCAGGAGCTGCCTGGCGACGGAGGTTGCAGGATGATCATGACCGGGAGGCTGCGGTTTCTCCCCGGAGCAGGCTCCGGGTGTTTCCTCGCGGGGGAATTATGACCGGATCTCAGGCGGAAGGACAGCCGGCTTTCTCCGTCGAGCTGGACGGGGCGCCCGGATTCGAGTGGAAGGTGGTCTCGTTTCAGGGCCGCGCGGCCCTGAACTCCATGTACAGGGTGGACGTGTTCGCGCTGGCCAGAGGCTCCGGGCCCCTGGCTCCGCCTGCGCTGTGCGGGACAAGGGGTGTCCTGTCCGTCAGCCGTCCCGTCCCGCCCACTGGCGGGGGGTACGCGGGCACGGCGCACGCTGCCGGATGGACGGCGCGGCAGGCCGGCCGACCCGACGGTCGGTCGTTCGGTGCCGGCGGGGCCGACGTGCCTTCCGAAGCAGGGCCCGCCCGGGGCCCGGCTCCCGCATCTCCTCCGGGTCCTGCCGCTAGCGGCGGCGGGCAGCCCGTGGCGCACGCGGCCCGCTGGCACGGGCTGGTCACCGCGGCATCGGCCGGCATAGAGCTCGCCGGCGGGTGGCAGGCGGTCGCCATCCGCCTGGAACCCGAGTTCTCTCTGATGCGGGGCCTGGTGCGGAGCAGGATCCTCCTGGGGAACAGTCCGCTGGAGGCTGTGGCCGACGCGGCACGCGCTTCCGGGGTGTCTCCGGGCTATCTCTTTTCCGCAGGGGGCGCCGGACGGGCCCCGCGAAGGGAGTTTGCCTTCCAGCACCGGGAGGACACGCTCCGCTTCGTCATGCGCATCCTGGAGCGCGAGGGGCTTTCGCTCGCGTTCGACCAGACGGGGAGGACCGAGGTTGCAGTGTTGAGGGACGGGAACGCGGGCTTCCCCGATCTCATCGACCCCGTCACGGGGGACGAGGCGGTCCTCCGCGCCGTCCCGCCGGCGGGTCTCGGGACGGACGGGGGAGCGCTCCGGATTTTCGGGCTTTCCCCCGAGATCCGGGTCCCCGCCGCCTCGGTGAGGCTCCGAGAGTACGACTGGAAGAGCCCGGCAAGGAACCTTGACGCGGAGAGGGCCATATCCGCGCACGGCAAAGGTGAAATATACCTTTACGGGGAGAACTTCTCGACAGATTCCGAAGGCAGGCGCCTCGCGTCGCTGAGGGCCGAGGAGGAGCTCTGGGCGAGCGAGAGGCTGACGGCCCTGACCCGCGAGCCTGGCGTCATGCCGGGGGTGATCTTTTCCGTGAGCGGCTCGGAGGGCCTGGACGGCAGCTACCTGGTGGCGGAGACCGCGTTTTCCGGAAGCCAGGCCGCGGCGGTGGCCTCCGGGCTCGGGGCGGATCCCGCGGCGCTCGCCCGGTCCTTCGCCGGCGGGGGCGGTCCGGAGGCGTCCGGGGGTCCGGACGGGAAGGCGTTGCCCGAAGGGCTCCTGCACCGGCTGGTGCTGGGGCGGGCGGCGAGGACGTACCGCCCGAGGCGGGTCACCCCCGTCCCGGAAGCGGGGATGATCACCGCCAGGATAGACGGGGCAGGCACTGACGGCATGCCCGAGATGGACTGGGCGGGCCGGTACAGGGTGAGCTTCCCGCAGGAGCTCGTCCGCAGGGCCGGCGGCAAGGCGAGCCACTGGATCCGGATGGCGCAGCCCTACGTGGGTGCGGGCTACGGGCAGAACTTCCCGCTCTCGCCGGGGGTGGAGGTGCTGCTGGCCTTCGAGGGGGGGGACCCGGACCGCCCCGTCATAGTCGGGGCTGTGCCTGACGCGGCCACGGTGACCCCCGTCACTTCGGAAGTCCCGCCCATGTCCGGGCTGGCCACCAGGGGCGGATCGTCACTCATGTTCGGGGAGGAGCAGGAAAAGCAGCACTTGACGC
Source organism: Deltaproteobacteria bacterium (assembly GCA_031263525.1). Taxonomy (GTDB): domain Bacteria; phylum Desulfobacterota; class Desulfarculia; order Adiutricales; family Adiutricaceae; genus JAIRZX01. The sequence continues at coordinate 13,413 of JAISFP010000171.1, forward strand.
TCTCCTCCGGAGCCGGGGGCGGCCTCGTCTCAATCTCCGCCGGATCGCCCACGGTGGCGTCCTTCCATGCCCAGGCCGCCGACGTCAACACCGTCGTCTGCAACTCCAACTCCCTGCTGGCCTCATGCCACGGGGCTGGCTTCAAATACGAGATAGACACCAGGCGCAAATTGGGGTGCATGCGACTCGCCTCGTTCATGGCGGCGGCCGCCTCCGCGCTCGAGCTGGGGTCTGACGTGGCCGGGGTGGTGGCGGACTACACCGAGGGAAAGGTGGAAACCGAGGAGGAGCAGTTCGAGGAGACGGAGAAAAGGGAGAAGAAGTACACGAATGCTTCATGGCTCGGGGAACGTCTATGGGATATGACCACTGACATGTTCTCCGAAGAGAGGAGAGCAGGCACAGTTTCGGACATCTTCAGGTATGCCTCGATTCTCGCGAAGCTTGTCGAGGTGGGATACCCCGGCCTGCTGGCGGCCTATGAAGCCGCCCGCCAGATGACCGATGTAAAGAAGGGCGCAGCCGACACGCACCTGTTCACGCTGGAAGGGGCGGAGGACGGGGCCGTTGCCGTCTGGCAGTGCAAGCCGCCCTTCAAAATGCTTTCCGCCTCGGGGATGCCGACGTTTTTCATCAGCCTGATGAACGTTCCGCAGGCGGCCACGGGGGGCACGCCGTCGGCTTACGCGTCGATACTGCCTGACTTCATAACCACTTTCATACTGGTCTTAACCCTTTTATCTAACTCGAATGTCCCGGCGCGCGGGATTCTGATAAGCGACACGGCGTCCTACGTTTCATTCCTCTCGAATAGCTTCGGGACGTTTTCCTCACGGGGGCCGATGGTGCTGGAGAGCGGGGGCACGGCGCTCATGGGGGACGATCTGAGATTCAATAAACTGAGGGCCCGCTGCAGCACCTGGGACAGTTTAGTGGAGCCGGACCGCGGAAAGGCGGCCAATCGCATCTTCATGAGTTCGCGCTCCCTGCTCCTCCGCGGCAAGCTGGTGCGGACCTTCTGCGAGGAGCTCTCGCTCACTGCCACCCGGCTCGTCACCCTGGAGAGCCCGGGCACGGTGCGCCTGGCCTCGGGGCCGATGGTGGAGATGCCTTTGGGCCCCCAGGTCTCGAGCGAAGGTGCCGGGGACGCTCTCGCGAGCCTGGTCCGACTCGATCCGGGCCCCGCGATAGTGAAGGGGATCTCCGTGGAGGTGCTTCCTCGTTCCGGGGAGGGTGCCGCGGCCAGGATGTGCTGCTTCGACGGGGACGGGGCGGTCCAGCTCCTCCAGGGGGAGGCCGCCGCGGCCCGTCCGGCCCCGGGCGTGGTCGATGGTCGCCGCCTGGAGCTGGGTTCCAAGGGCGTCCTCATGATGGACTCCCCGGACAGGCTGGCCGTCATGGATGAGGGCGACGGAGTGTGCCTCGGCGGGGGAGATAGCGCTGATCTCAAGCTCAAGGGCAGCACGTTGAGCGTCACCGGACAGCAGGGGGGCGTGAAGCTCGGGTCCGGGACGGCCGGCATGAGTTTCGTCCAGAACTTCAAGGCGTCGGTTGCGGGCGCGTCCGAGATCACGGCGGGCCCGACCGGGCTGGTCATGAAGGCTCCCGCGAGCGCGGACATCAGTAAAGCCGTGCTGATCAACTTTGACAAGTAGGCTGGAGGGGGGCGGGGGGGCTTCAGACTGCCGGATCCGCAATGGCGTCTGGCCATGTGCGTTTTACGCAGTTTACATGCCAATGCCAAAATTTCTATTCGTTTGCCTGAATAGTCTCAATTAAGGGTAACTGTTCAGGTGCCCCCCCATGGGGAGCTTGACAGGAGGAGTTTCCCAACCAAAATGGCATCTTCAGATACTTTTCCACTCCACATGAAGTATCAATTGTTGAATCTTTAAATTCTACTACGAAACTTCCGACATGTTGCGGCGAACTTCGCTGACGCCGCGACATGCCGGGCCTCCGGGAGGGCCCCCGAGGACCGCCCGGAGGTGCCGGGCTCCCGGCGGCCGGTCCTGCGGACGGGGGCCCGGCGCACGGGCTTGTCGAGCCCGTACACAAGTTTCAGCATTGGTGAACCCGCTGGCCGCGGCGGGAGGGGTACTAGTATGAAACAAGGGTCCCGGACGTAGCTGGAAGCTGTGCCGGGAGGCCTGGACGCAGCATGCAGGAAGGCCGGCCCTGCGGGCGGGCGCGGAGAGCGCCGGCAGCCTCGCCCGTGGGCACCCCCTTGTTTCTGCAATGAAGAAGCGGGCGTCCCCGGTCGCAGGGGAGCTGAACAGTTACAGAGGAAGAAGATCCAGATGAAGATAAGGAAGTTCACGCAGAGCCCGCTTCTGGCATCCTGCCAGACGGTTCGTTTCGGGGGGAGGCCTTTCCTGGCCGTGTCGGCATGCCTGGGCTTCAACATGGACGGGGCGCCTGGGATGCTCTCCCTCTCGGATGCCTTCGGGGCGGCGGCTGAGTCGCTCGGGCCGGCTGCCGGCCAGGGTTGCGTTTTCGACCTGGGGCTCCCGAAGCCGCGGGGCGAGATGCTGGCGGCCGGGTTCTGCTATCCCCATCCGGGCTCGGATGGTGCCGGATCGGCCGCGGCCCTGCTTAGGCTGGGCCGGATCGCGAGGGAATTCCTGGCCATAGGCGAGGCACCGCTCCTGGGCCCCGGACCGGGGAAGCCCGCTCCATTCCGTGCCGTGCCTCTGGACTGGAGACACACGGCCGCAAACGCCTCCCATCCTGCTGGCCAGACTCAGGGCGTGACCAGGACTGCCTACGGGGCCTTGCTGGGTTTCCCACAGGTCACCGACCGTCGGGAGACGGGCGGCGCCCTGTCCGCCGCGTGGCCGCCGGGCGCCTCCCCGTTGCCGGAGCCCTTCGGGCCGGCGGTGGCGGGATCCGGGACCTACGACCGGAACTGGCTCCTGGACGCGTGGCCGGGATTCCCCGCCGATTTCGACCTGAACGCCCTGAACATGGCGCAGGAGCCCCAGAGGCTCCCGGAAGGCTTCTTCAGGGGGGACGAGGGCGTGAGCGTCCGGGGCATGCACCCCGTCCGCCCGGAACTGAAGTCCCGGCTCCCGTCGGTGTTCCCGAGGACGGTCGTGGCGAAGCTCGCCCCCGGGGCAGATCCCCCCGAGCCTGCGGAGATATCTCCGGGTCCTGACGGCCAGATCCCCGGCCTTCCCGGCGTGCCGGACGGAGCCGTCTTCGAGGAGGCCGCCCTCGCCCTGGACACGGTCTGGCTGTTCCCGGACCGGGGGGCCGGCATCATGATCTGGCACGGGGCCGTTGCGCTCGCCGACGCCGCGGCCTCCGGGGTCTGGGGGGTCGCCTCGTCAGTCTGGCCGCTTCCCCCGGCCTCGCAGGCCGGCCTGCCGCGCGAGCCGGCAGGCGATCTCTTCGCCAGGGGCGTCGGCGGATACATGGACCTGCCCGTCCTCCTGCCCTTCGCGACGGAGCCTCCGGCCCAGCCCGAGCCTCCGGCCCAGCCCGTTCCGGAGCCGGCACCCGTCCCCGAGCCTGCGGAGAAGCCCGCGCCGCCCCCGCCTCCCGCGGTCCTCCCGCCTCCCCCGCCCCCGGTCGCGCCCGTTCCTGTGCCGCCCGCTGCGGCGGTCGCGGCAATGGTGGCGACCGCGCGCGAGGAGATCATGGGCGAGCTCCCGATGATAAACCGCATGCTGGAAAACGAGGGGCTGAGTCCCGTGACGGAGGCTCACGTGGAGGACTCGCTCGGGCGTTACGGGGGCGCCCTCCGCAAGGGGCTGGAGGACATGGACGCCAACGACGCAGCCGGCGCCGCCAGGGCCGCCATGAGCCCGGAGGATAGGTTGGCGCTGGAGGAGGAGGACTTCATAGCCAGTCTGGTCAGTGCCGGAGCAACGCCCGAGGAGGCCGCGGACACCCTGAAGGCCCTGAACCTGCCCGTGCCGCTCCTGAGCCAGTTCAGGACGGAGGAGGAGTTCGAGCTGGCGCTCGCGGCCCACGGGCAGGAGTGGGCCGGGCTCCTCAGGAGGAGTCCCGAGGAGGGAGTCCAGTATGCCGAGCGCATGCGGCTCGCGTCCGTCATGGAAAGCGATCCCGGGCGCGCCTTCGAGACCGTCGTCGGCCAGGCCCTCGGCAAGGAGAAGGCGGCGGAGCTGGCCCTCAAGATGGACGCGCCGCCGCCCCTGCCCGAAGGACCGGAGGGCCTGGCGGCGCTGTTCTCAGAGGGCGGGCTCATGTCGCCTGGCGACGCCAGGGTCCTGGCCGAGGCGGTCTCCGGCATGGACGCCCTGCCCGCGACGGGCGGCATGAAGGAGATAACCGCGGCATTCAGGGCCATGGGAGCGAAGCTCGCCGAGGGGATGGGCGCCGGGGCCGCGGCCTATGCCGGGAAGCTCGTGGACAACATGGCGCTGGTCAAGTCCGTGCTCTGGAAGGAGAAGGAGGTGGGGGAGGCGCTGGACAGGCTCGCCGAGAAGTCTCCGGAGGTGAGGGCGGCGCTCCCCGAGCTCAACCGGATACGGCTGGAGGCGCCCGACAGCGCGGAGAGCCTTGAGGAGGCCGCCCGCATGGCGGGGGTGGCCTCGAAGGCGCTGCTGGCGAAAGTCGACGCCCTGGATCCCTGGACGGGTCCGCCCGACACGCCGAAGCCGGAACCGGAGCCCGAGCCGGAACCGGGTTCCGAGCCGGATCCGGAACCCGACCCGGAACCCGCCCCGCCGCCGGAGCCGGGTCCGCCTCCCCTCACCCTCTCGAGCCGCGCCCAGGCGGAGACGCTCCTGGCCGGGTGCAGGGCGGATCCGGCCATGAGGGCCGTCTTCGCGGGCCGGATCATGCAGGGGCTCGCCCTTTCCGGCATGGACTTCTCGCGTCTTGACATGACCGGCGCGAGGCTCACGGGATCGGATCTGAAGGGCTGCTCGTTCGCGGGAACGGATCTGACCGGGGCGGCGCTCGACGGGACCGAGGCCGCTGGCGCCGACTTCAGCCTGGCCGTCCTGGCCCGGGCGGACATGAGCCGGATGACGGGTGGGGCCGTGATACTGCAGGACGCGGACATGACCGGCACGGACTTCACCGGGGCGGACCTTTCGGCGACCGTGCTCCGGGGGGCCAGGTGCCCTGATGCGGTGTTCTCCGGGACACGGCTTCCCGCCGACCTTTCCGGGGCGAACCTTGCCGGGTCCCGCGTCTCCCGCTGGAACGGGGAGGGCGCGAACCTGGAGGGGGCGGACCTTTCAGGTGCCACGGTTGCGAACGTGAACCTGTCCGCCGCGAGCTTCAGGGGCGCCGTGATGGACAGGTGCCATTTCGTGGCCTGCGACATGTCCCGCGCCGACTTCTCGGGTGCCAGGGCCCGGTCGGCGTCGTTCCAGCTCCTGACCCGCCTTTCCGGGGCGGACTTCAGCGGCGCGGACCTGACGGACGCGACCCTTGATGTGGCCGACGCCTCGGGCGCCACGTTCAGGGGCGCCGCCGCCGACAGGGCGTTCATGGCCGGCGTGAGGTTCCGCAACTGCTCCTTCGAGGGGGCGAGCCTCCGCGAGGCGAGCTTCCACGGCGCCGACCTGCGCGGGAGCGACCTTTACGGGGCGGACTTGATGAGGGCCGGGCTGGGCGCGACCCAGCTCTCCGGCGCCAACTTCTCCTCCGCGAGCCTCTATGCCGCGAACTTCTACCTCTCGCGCCCGGACGCCTCCACCGTCTTCGCCAGGGCGGACCTGACCAACACCGTCCTGGTTCTGGACGGGGAAAGCCTGGTGAAGTAGGCAGCCTACCGCTTGGACGTCCGGCGGCCCCCTTCCGGGGCCGGGCCGCGGTGACCGCGGGGGGGGGCCGGTCCGGGCCGCCCCCCAGCCCCTGTCCGGCGACTGGCGGAGACGCCCCCGCGCCGGAGCTGTCCGGAGCCCTGGCGGTGCCCTCCCCGCGCCGGAGCGGGTACAGATAAATAAATGGAGTTTAGGATACAATTTAAAATTAGAATTGAATTCATTTTTATGTCCCTTTGCTAAATTGTTTATACACAGCGTACTTTTTCAAATTTTTTAATATTTTCAAAGTCAAAATATCCAGAAGCTGTAATTTACAACCATGATAAATCACATATCTAAAAGTAGACTTCTGCTAATATTTATACATTTACAGGCGGTATATATTTCAAAATTCCCCTTTATCTTGAAAACTGAGCTTCCTCCATATGGTTTTTGGTCTATTATGACTTGATACTCGACTGCCCACAAGGCTAAATTCTCTTGTGCAGTTACAGATTTCTGTATTTTGATTTTACTATAGCTATAATATCATGCATTTGGTCGCTTGGGTAGCTGAGGATAAAAATCGTTTTTGGACCTCAATTAAAATGATAATTCAATACATCTATCTGATTAAAAATAACTCGTTTAGGGTGCAAACAGGAACAAATCACGTTAAATATAATAAAGTTCCTATAGTTTATGTGATTTATTGAGTTAAGTTGTGAAAACTAGAGGATAGGGAACAGGAATCAGTCGAGTTTTAAGTATCTGTTCACGGGCGAGGGATGAAGACGGGGTCAGATTTACCCTTCTGAGGTCAATTTGGCTGCCTCGGGGTTAAACGTGACCAACAGGCAAGAGGCTTGGCCCGAAACCCGGCCCGGAAAGGCTGGGTGCCTCCCGGGCCGACGGGGAAGGCTGCCCCCCGCGCCAGAAGTTTGAGTCCAGAAGAACCTGCTGGCCGTCGGGGGAGGGACGCTGGTTTACATCTGTTGACTTTGCGCCATTAGTATCTGTTCACTGACGAAAGCGGGGAACCTGCAGCAGGACCCAGTTCTCCCTCATTCATGTTGCAGGACGGCCTTCCTCCGGGGCCAGGACGGCCTTCCTTGCAGGTCCAGAGCGGTCTTCCTCCAGGCCAGAACAGTCTTCCTCCATCTCCAGGACAGGCTACCTCCGTGGCCAGGGCGACCTACCCGTGAACTGATACGTTTAAAGGTTCCTCATCGGGGCTCTCTTCCTCCGAAAAAGGCCACAATGGAGGGGTGCCTGAACAGTTACCAAAATTGTAGAAATTTCAAAGCAGTGAAATTCAGGAAATTCTGACAGATATGGACAAATAAAGATATTCAATTAAATATGTATGTTATATTAATTGTATTTCCACATTAGTAAGCCAAATACTGTTGAAATAGAGATTTAATTATCATTTAATTTTAAATCAAATTTTTAATAATATGCATTTAATGTTAAAGGATATAACAGCATATCAATGGATATGAATGATTATATTTTAATTGTTTTATAACATAATTATGATAGTTTCAAGCTGTAACCAGGCAGTGATGAAGGCTGTCGAAAGTTGTTAAATTTCCGAACGCGATTTTATGAGATGACTGTAACGGGTCCTGCTGCAGGATTCCTGGCTCCCCGCGCCTGGAGAGGGGGTGTCGGGCTTCCCGCGCTTGGAAAGGGGGCGTCCTGCGAAAAAGAGATCGCGGAGTTAGGCAGAGCGGCGAGTGCTTTTGACACGCAGCTCGGGGGTTTGGACAGCCCATGGCTGGACTCAGTTTTGGTGGTGACCGAAGGCCTCGGGACTGACTCCGGAGCAGGAGGACTCGACCTCAAATGGCCGGCTGATCAAGGCTCCGGCGCGAGCGGTATCGTATCCCGAAATTTTTTTTCGCGCCCCCTTGACACTGCAGAGAAGATGCCTGATCATGTCTGGGAAGGTTCAAAGGGGCCCTTTGCCTCCGTTTAGCCCAAGTTTCCAACTTAAAAAAGCACTGTTGCCCGGGACAGGGAACATTTCCGGGCCGCCACCCCGAGCGACCGCTCCAGGTGTCCTGCGGCTACCGCGTCCGGTCCCTTGCCCGGCGTCTTCCGGTCCCTGCGGCACCCTCGTGCCGCCGGGGCGCCAACAACCCCCCCGCTCGCAAGTCCATGCCAGGTACGGATTCCATAGTCTCCGGACCTACGGTACGCTGGCGGGCGCCAACCTGCTCGCTCCCCCGTCCGACACTCGCCAGGCTGCCAAGTTGGC
>JAISFP010000197.1 GCA_031263525.1 Deltaproteobacteria bacterium
TTCATCTAACCTTGACCAATTCCTTTTATCATACGCTATCCGGCAGATTGCGATTGGAAACGGATGGAGTTGATCTCAAAGGCAATAAATACAATTATTGTGATGATACTGAAATAATAAGATAAATCATGTATTTATACGATTTTATGATCTTCATGCCTGAAGAGAGAATTTTTTGCTGAAGGGTTCATGCCCGTTGCCATGTAGCCCTTTGATGACTTTACTTGGCCTGTCCTGTCCTGTCCTGTTTCTTCCGTTTCAGATTGACCTTGAAACGTACCAAATTATTCGCCGCAGGCACTGGAGGGATATGACATCGGGAAAAAACGGATTCGGTCCTGGCGTCACGCACGGGAGGGCAGAACAGCCGCCCATGACGGAGCGTCTGGAAGAGAACGAACTGCCGGAGAAGCTCCGCGCGGAAAATCGAAATCGCCTGTCGGTAATATTGAACAGAATCGGAATCAGTAGTCCTTCTTCCACCCCAGCGCGATTCGCGAGGAGCTCGTGGTTGTGCGGCCGGTCAGGCTTATGCTCGGGCTGAGCTCGACCTCGACGCGGACGCCGGTCGTGTTGTCCGTGAGGTTCTGTTCCAGGCCCACGTAGATGTTGTCGGAAAGGTACTTGCCGGCCTCCAGGGTGGATCCCCCCCCCTCGGCGGAGGCGTTCTCATCGTCCCCGTCCAGGCCAAGGTTGTCGCGGAACTCGTTTCCCTCTATGTGGCGATCGTTCCTGCCGCCCGAGGCCTCGCCCAGGCGTAGCACCGAGAGCCCCAGCGCGTCCCTCATGGTGACCAGCGGGTTGGGCATGCCCTTGCCGACGCCCGTCATCTCCATAAGGCTGTTCGCCAGCTGCAGCGCCTCCAGGCGCGAGAGCTGCGAGGCTTCCTTGCCGAAGAGCACCTGGCTCACCACCTCGTCCTGGGGGTAGGGGGGGCTGCTCTCGAAGCTTATCTGGGGGCGGTTCAGGGTGCCCCGTACCTTCAGGTAGGCCGTGAGGTCCGGGACCACCCGCGTCAGCTCGATGTCGAGGCCGGGGTTGAAGCGCTTCATGTTCCTGAAGTTGACGCCTCCGCCCGAGAAGGTGAAGTCCTTGCCCAGGAAGGTGAAGTACCCTCGCACCGGCTTGAGGCTTCCGCTGTACAGGGGCGCCCCGGTGGTCCCGCCCAGGCTGATGCTGCCCGACCACTCGCTGTCGAGGCCGCGGCCCCTCACGTAGGCTCCCCTCGGGATGTCGATCGCGATGTCCAGGAGCGGGCCCGCCGAGAGCTTCTGCTCGCCCGTGTCGATGTCCAGGGTCCTCACGGAGGAGCCGCCCGCAGTCTCGTTCAGGTCCACCTCAAGGCCCTCCACCATGGCCCTGGCGGAAATCTTCAGTCCCGAGAAGGGGCCGGAGATCCTCGCGAGACCCGAGAGGGTCAGGCTCACGTCGTCGCGGTGCAGGGGCGACAGGTGCCTCAGCTGGCCGCGCACGTCCAGTTCTGGCGTCACGCCCAGCGCGAGCTTGCCCTCCAGGGCTATCGTCCCCCTCGCCCCGTCCGATGCCTCGAGGACCACGGACACATCGTTGGTGTTCTCCGACACGTGCCCCTCCAGGTTTATCTCGGTAAGGGAGATGCCCAGCGCCCGGTCCTCGTAGCCGCCGTTCGCCAGATACACGGTCCCGCCGGCATTCAGGCTGGCCAGGGTCCCGCGGAGCTTCGCGTCGACGTCAATGGCTCCCGTGAGGAACCTGTCGTCGAGGCCCAGGAACCGCCAGAAGCTCTCGGCCCTCCCGGTCCACTTGAGATCGGCCTGCACCTGGCCCGCCGTGTCTGGCACTGGGAAGTCGCCGGACTGCCTGAATGGGAAGCGGTACCTGATCTGCACCGGGGCCAGGTCCGGGGCGTTGCGAGTGGGGTCGTCCGAAATGTCGACCGCCCCTGTCCCGTCCGTCCCTCCAGCGCCTTCGGGCGGCGTTTCCGTTCCTGCCGATGCGGCGCCAGGCGCTTCCTTTCCTGCAGAAGCGTCGGCCTGTCCGGCTACCGCCGAGTCCTTGCCGACAGCCGAGGCCGGCACGGCCCTGGCCCCCGAGCGGCCGGAAGCTCTGGCCGACTGCGGAGTTCCCCGGCGGTCGCCGGGGTTCGGGCCGGAGGCGATTCCCCGGCCGGCACGACCTGCCCTCCTGGGCCGGGAGGGCAGGGTGACGTTGATCTCCCCGGCCATGGCCCTGCCGCCTTCCAGGGCGCCGTTGGCCTCTGCGGAGAAGCGGAGCTTGGAGTCGGTCTCGCCCTCCATCAGGGCGAACGCCTTTAGGCTGAAGCGCCCCGACCCCCCCGGCCCCAGCCGGGCGTTCAGTTCGGAAAGCGATCCTTCCGGGAGCTCGGGGCCGCCGAAGTCCTTGGCGAGCGAGAAGGGGGCGTCCCTTATCTCCAAGGAGAGATCGGGGGGCCTTATCGTCCCGGAGACCGAGAGCGCTGTCTTCCCCAGGGCGAGCTCCAGGCGGTCGATTGCCAGGCGCCGGGCGCCAGAGGCTGCCGGGCCCGGAGGGGAGCTGAGGGTGGCCGGCCTACGGAGGGTGAGCGTCTCCTTCGAGCCTGGGTAGAGGAACTTCAGCGTGTCCAGGCGAGCCAGGGCGCCGGAGGGGCGGTAGACGCCGGAGAGAGCCACCAGATCCCTTCCGCCCTTCTCCCTGAAGGAGACCGAGAGCTCCACAGGGCCTCCGGCCGCGGAGCTCCTTGCCGTCGCCTCCCCCTGCGACCAGCTGAAGCCCGCCGCCTGGCCCGGGCCTTCCCTGAGCTTCAGGTCCAGGGCGGGGGAGAGGAGGTTTCCCGTGGCCACGACCGAGAGTTCCGTCCCGGAAAGCTTGGCCGATCCCTCGATGTTGAGCGATCCGTTCTTTACGGTCGCCTCGTAGCGGGGCATCGAGGCCGAGCCGTCGAGCATCGCCTCGATGTGGAGGGGCTGGCCGGAAATCCTCATCCCGGAGAGCTT
>JAISFP010000234.1 GCA_031263525.1 Deltaproteobacteria bacterium
ATTTCTGTTTTGATCTTCCGTGAATGAATATTCCTGTTTTGATCTTCCGTGAATGAATATGCCTGTTTTGATCTTTCGTGAATGAATATTCCTGTTTTGATCTTCCGTGAATGAATATGCCTGTTTTGATCTTTCGTGAATGAATAGTCAGTGAAGGAAGTCTGTATTGTTTGCTATCTGTTTGTCAATGGAAAATATTCAAACGTTCAAAGCTGAAAGTAGCAGATAGCTGTCGCTTTCATGCTGACAGAGTTTAGTCCTGCCTGACATTTTGGACCTGCTATTGTTTTGTCTCTATTTTTAAAACTTCAAACTGTGTTGCCATGAAACCATGATACGGCAAAGGGTTCGTCGGTGAAGTCGTTCGCCCGCATGATGAAGAGTCCGCAAGATGGATAGTCAGCAAGATGAAGCGCTGGCATGATGAAATGAGTTTTCTGAAAAGGGATTCGAGGTCGGGGAGGTGCGAGCAGATGTGATGGACGAGCCTTTGGCGATGGGAGAGAGGGGCAGCGCTGCTTGCGGCTGCATGGCCAGCGAGCCGGGGTTGGCATGGAGAGGGAGGCCAGGACGGGTTGGAGATCAGGGCGTGAGGATGGACGGATGAAGTTGCCAGTTAACAGGGGTGGCTGGCTGGCGCGAAAGGGGGAGAGGATGAGAATGATAGGTTTCCACGGGAACCCGGTCGATTTGTGGTATAATAGACATTTATTTGTCCCATTTGACCTATCTGTCATCCGCGAGGCCCCGGCCAGGTTCCGCGCGGGGCGACACCTATTGCGGGCAGGGAGGTTTCCAACTTGTAATCTAAGTGATATACAAAGCAACATTTAAGGTTTATATAGTTGCGTCGTAATCCCAGTTGGCATCTTTGATCCCGTCCGGTCTTCCTTTCAACGTCTACAGTTCGGTGGCAAGTTCCTGACAGCAGCTTGCTCGTCAACGTCAGGTTTCCTCCTGTTCTTCTCTGCCTGCGCAGGCCGGTTCATTCGGTAGCCCGCACTCCGGAGCCGCCCGTCGGCCCCGGTTCCTCCAGACCCTTGCTTTTGTCCAAGTCCCGATTCTTGGCCGAGTCCAGGCCCGAGTCCCAGCCATTGGCCGAGTCCAGGCCCGAATCCCGATTCTTGGCCGAGTCCAGGCCCGAGCCCCAGCCATTGGCCGTGTCCAGGCCGGAGTCCCGATTCTTGGCCGTGTCCAGGCCGGAGTCACAGCCCTTGGCCGTGTCCAGGCCCTGCCCGTGTCCAGGTTCAAGTCCAGCTCCGTGCCAGTCATTGCCTCTGTCCATGTCCAAGTCTTGATCGATGTCCGTGTTCAGGTCCAGGCCGCTCGGCTTTCCCGATCAAGCTGTTGACCCTGGCTATAGTGAGGGTGGAGCATGTCAGATCCAGAAATTTCCGGAGCCGCCGACAAATCCGGGCCTCCCGAAGCGTCCTGCGCTTCGGAGCCTGCAGGCACCCCTGGCGCTTCCGGCATCTCCGGGACCTCAGGCCCGGAGGCAACCTTGTCTGCAGCCGGACCCCCCCTTGTTTCCGGACCCGTCGATTCCGGCGAGGAGTCGGCCGTCTCCGGGAGCCCGGATTCCGACGGAGGCTCGGGAGCATCCCCGGCCCCCGCAGACCTCGGGCCTCCAGACGCTTCTGCCCCCTCCGGCATAGCCAGCCCGCCAGGCGCCTCCGATTCGTCCGGCCCCCCCTTCGGCTCCGACGCCGCCGGGGGCTTCGACTCTTCCGGCACCACAGGCCTCTCCGCTACCTCCGTCGGCTATGACGCTTCCGAACCCTCAGGACTTTCCAGCGCCTCGGAATCTTTCTGCCTTTCCGTCGACTCCGTTTCGTCCGGGACTACGTGTCTCTCCGGCGCTTCCGACTCTTCCGGCCTCTCCGTCAGTACGGGCCTCTCCGGCGCTTCCGACTCTTCCGGCCTCTCCGTCACTACGGGCCTCTCCGACTCTTCCGGCCTCCCCGTCACTACGGGCCTCTCCGGCGCTTCCGACTCTTCCGGCTTCTCCGTCACTACGGGCCTCTCCGGCGGCTCCGACTCTTCCGGCACCTCGGACTCATCCGGCCTCTCCGACAGCCCCGGCGCTTCCGGCATCTCGGCTCAGTCCGGCTTCGGAGGCCCCACAGGCGGTGACACACCCGCTCCGGCCGCCCTCGACGCCCAATCTCCGGCCGCCCTCGACGCCGAGGAAGGGCGCAGGATCATAGTCTCGCTGGCGGTGGAGTCCTGGCGCTTCGCGCGGGTCTTCCTGAGGCTCATGGCCAGGGTGGACAGGGCGGAGCAGGCCCGCTTCTCGAGCCAGCTCCTCTGGTTCCAGAGGAAGGTGGAGGAGAGCCTGGCCGGGGCCGGCTTGGGCATCGTGACCCTGGAGGGGGCGGCGTACGACCCGGGCATGCCCGCCACGCCGATCAACATAGAGGACTTCTCGGAAGGGGACGATCTCGTGGTGGACCAGATGCTGGAGCCGGTGATAATCGACCGGAACGACGACAGCCTCGTGAGGACGGGGACGGTCACGCTCCGGAAGGCGGGGGGAGGGGAGTCATGATCCGCTACGCCGGCATCGACCTGGGCACCACCAACAGCGCCATCGCCACCTTCGACGGGACATCCGTCAGGGTGTGGAAGAGCCCGGAGCAGAACGACGTCACCCCGTCGGTCATAGCCTGGGACCGCCGGGGGAACCGCTTCGTGGGGAAGAGGGCCTACGACGCGGCCCCCTACAGCCCGGACAGCTCTGCCATGCTGTTCAAGAGGCTCATGGGCACGAGCACCCCCGTGCCGCTTCCGGGCGTCGGCCGCGACAGGACCCCGGAGGAGTGCTCCGCGGAGATCCTGAAGACGCTTTTCGGGTACCTGCCCGAGGAGGTGCGTAACGATCCCTCGACCGGCACGGTGGTCACGGTGCCGGCGGCGTTCAACCAGATGCAGAAGGACGCCACCATGCAGGCGGCGACCATGGCCGGGCTGGGGAACTGCGCGCTCATGCAGGAGCCCGTGGCCGCCGTCATGAGCGTCGCCAAGGCCGGGGGTCCAGGCGGGGTGTTCCTGGTCTACGACCTGGGGGGCGGCACCCTGGACACGGCCGTTGCGGAGTCAGTGGGCGGGCGCGTGAACCTGCTCGCCCACGGGGGGGTGGCGATGTGCGGAGGCAGGGACTTCGACCGCGTCATAGTGGACGGGGTGGTGAGGCCCTGGCTGGCCAGGAACTTCGAGCTCCCGAGCGATCTGCCAATTTCCAAGGAGTACAGGACCCTCATGCGCCTGTGCGTCTGGGCGGCGGAGAAGGCCAAGATCGAGCTCTCCAGCGCCGTCGCCACCACCATAGCCCTCTCCGAGGCTGAGGCAAGGGCGAAGGACCTGAACGGGACGGAGATCTACCTGGACATCGATCTCTCCCGCGAGGATCTGGACAGGCTCATTGAGCAGAAGGTGGTGCAGAGCGTCGAGGCGGCCCGGGAGACCCTCCGCAGGGCGGGGCTGTCCCCCTACGATCTCAGCAGGGTGGTCTTCATAGGCGGCCCCACCAACTACAAGCCCCTCCGGGACAGGGTCTGCCTCGAGCTGGGCGTCGAGGGGGGCCTGGACGTGAACCCCATGACCGCCGTGGCCGAGGGGGCCGCGCTCTTCGCCGAGTCCGTGGACTGGCTCTCCGGGAGCCACGCGCGGAAGGGGGCGAGGGGCACCATCTCTGAGGGCGGCCGGCTGGAGCTCTCCTTCGACTTCATAGCCCGCACCCCGGCGGCGAAGGCAAGGATAGCCTGCAGGCTGCCCCGGGGGGCGGCGGAGGGCGCGGAGTTCCAGGTGGACAGCGCCGACACCGGCTGGAGCTCGGGGAGGATGCCGCTTAAGGACGGCGCCTGGACCGAGGTGGCCCTGTCCAGGCCCGGCGAGAACGTCTTCAGGGTCTCCGTGTTCGACCCCCACGGCGGGAAGGTGAGGCTCCCCCAGGACCGGCTGGTGGTGACCCGGACAGCGGCCACGGTTGCGGCCATTCCCGCATCGCACTCCATTGGCGTGGAGGTCCTGGAGAAGCTGGGCGGCAGGCCCGCGCTGGACTGGCTGGTCCGGGCCGGCGACGCGCTCCCGAAAAAGGGCCGGAAGGTCTTCCGCGCCGCCGAGGCGCTCAGGGCGGGCTCCGGGGGCAGCCTGAACTTCAACGTCTGGGAGGGCGAGATTGAGGATCCCGTCACCGACAACCGGCCCGTGGGGGTGCTGAAGATCACCGGGGCCGACTTCGACAGCGGGTCCATCCGGTCCGGATCCGAGCTGGTCTGCGACTACGAGGTCCAGGACTCGGGCGTCATAGTGCTCGAGGTCTCCGCCCCGGACGTGGGCGGGACGTTCAGGTCCGGCGACTCCCTCTACTCCCGCCAGGAGGGCCAGCTGGACTTCACCGTCGCCGCCGGCGCCATCCTGGACGAGGCGGCCGACGTCCTGAAGAGGGTCGAGGACGCCATGAAGGCGGTGGACGACCCCAGGCTCGAGACAGCCAGGAGGCAGATCCTGGACGCCATGGGCACCGATCCCGACGAGGCCGACCCCGAACGCTCCCAGGAGGCCAGGGAGAAGGTGCTCGAGGCCAAGAGGACCCTGGCCAGGGTCCGCAAGGAGAACCTCCGCGAGATCCGGGAGGGGTCGCTCGCCGGCCACGAGGCCTTCTTCCGCTCCCACGTCCGTCCCCACGCCCGCCCGGCGGAGCTCGCCCCCTTCGAAAGCCTGTTCGCGGCCATGCGCCAGGCCGCGGGCCGCCCCGGAGGCGAGTTCGACAGCCTCCAGGGGGAGCTCATGGGCCGCATGCACCGAGTTCTCTGGCGGCAGAACGACTTCGTGTCCGACACCCTCGGCTTCTTCGCCGACGAGCCGGCCCGGAGGTACTCGGACCCGGCCGAGCGCTCCCGGCTCCTGGCCCTCGGCCGCCGCCAGGAGGCGGCCGGCGACATGAACGGCCTCCGCGAGACGATTCTGGGTCTCTTGCGCATCCGCGTGAGCCGGGGCGGGGAAGAGGGCGGCTTCGATCCCACCAACATCATCCGGGGGTAGCGGGAGGCCGGCCGGCCGGCATGGACGGGCGGACGCCAAGGGAGATGCCGGGCGAACCGGCCGGCAGAAGAGGAGGAAGACGAGGGATTTCTGAGATGCCGGAGGCGGCTGGCTCGGCAGGTTGGGCTGGCAAGTGGCGGAAGACGCCAGATGCCAAAATTGCGGGAGACTGAAGGCGCGACAATCAGAAGGCGGGCGGCCGGCAGTTCCGGCAGGGCAGTTTTCCGGCACGGTGCCCGGACTTTCCGGGGGCCTGGGCCCGGGCGAGGAGAGGCGAGATGGACATTTTTCAGAACCCGTTCCACATCCTGGGCGTGGGCCCGCGTTCCACCCGCGCCGAAATCCTGGACGCGGCCGAGGGGGCCAGCCTCTCAGGTGACCCCGAGACGGCGGCGGACGCCGCGGCGGCTCTCTCCAACCCGCGCAGGCGGCTCTCGGCGGAGGTCTTCTACCTGCCGGGGATGGACAGGGCGTCCGCCCAGGGGATCATGGCCGGGTTCCAGGGGGCTGTGAGGCGCATGCAGCCCTGCCGGGGGGTGACCCCGGCCGCGGCCGTGAACCTCACGGCGGCGGCCCTTTCCCGTCTCGAGTCCGCCGGGGCGGACGGCACGGCCTACGGGGTGGGCCTCCTGTCCCAGGCGTACGAGGACGCGGACGCCCGGGGGGTCATGGAGGCCATCAACGCCGACCGCCGCGCCGCCGGGCTCCCCGCCGTGCCAGAGGTCTCGGACGTGGAGGAGGAGCTGGACAGGCTCCGGCTCTACTGCCGCGACGTGGTCAAGGACGCCCTGGACCGCCTCCCCTCCAGGGATCTGGTGGCGGCCTGCTCGCATGCCGTCCGCTCCGAGACGGACAACGCCACGAAGCCGCCCCCGGTGCTGGTCCGCGACATGATGGAAATCTACGATCTGGAGAGCAGGGCCTTCTTCGAGCGGGAGGAGGCCACGGTGAAGGCCCTCCTCGCGGCCCTGAAGGCCGCCGCCGGCGACCGCGGTGCGTCCAGGAAGGCCATGGCCGTGGCGGACGACCTGGAGAAGGTGCTCATGAACTGGCACTCGGTGGCGGCTCCGCTCCTGACGTTCCTGAAGAGCACGGGCGTCACCCACGGGCCCAGCCTGCGCGTCGCCCTCCAGGTGAGGTCGACCACGGTGGAGCTCCACAACGCCGGGGCGGATCCGGCGCTGGCGAAGAAGGTGACGTCCGTCCTGGGAAGGGCCTTCGCTGACGTGGCCGAGGTGAGCGAGGCAGTGGCCGAGGACGGGAGGGCGCTCGGGGGCAGGTAGGCCGGGAGGCCCGGTCCGTTGGTCCTCATGTCCCCGCCGGGGCGGCCTGCCCAGGTCCTGTGGCGGCAGGTCCCAGCCTGCGAGCGCCTTTCCCTGTCCACGGGGGGCGACAGGCACCCGCCGGCGACCGCCTGTCCCGGTCCGGGGTTCGGCATGTCCCCGCCGGGAAGGCTTGCCCTGTTCCTGGTCCGGCAGGTCTCCGCCGGCGAGCGTCTGTCCCTGTCCGGGGTGGGCAGGTACCCGTCGGCGTGCGCTTTTCCCGGTCCGCGGTGCGGTCGGGCTCCGTCGGCGAGCGCCTGTCCCTGTTCGAGGTTAGGCAGGAATCCGTCGGCGAGCGCCTGTCCCAGTTCGAGGTTCGGCAGGATCCAGTCGGCGAGTGCCTGTCCCAGTCCATGGTTCGGCAGGATCCAGTCGGCGAGTGCCTGGCCCAGTCCATGGTTCGGCCGATCCCCGCCGGAGCGGCCCCTGTCCCGGCCAGGTGTTCTGCGTGTGACGACCGGGTCGGGCCAGGATCCTCCAGACGTGTCAGGCGTTTCACTCGTCCCGGCACGCCTGGGCGCGAGGCCGTCCACGTCCGGAGAGGAACCCTGCTGGCAGGGGCTGTCTCTTGGATTGTGCCGCCTGCCGCCTTGAGGGAGTTATTACGAGTTCGGTTAAATGTTATAATCTTGACTATCGTTCCAGGGGTGAGAAATCAGTGCAAGACTCCAGATCTGGTATCTCTTTGCCATGACTCGCTCCCATGATGTGGGAAAAGATTTCAACATTTTCTAATATTTATCCGGAAGCGTAATAGTTCTAATATTTTTCCGGAAGCGTAATAGGCGGGGAGGCTACTTCTTCCTGGATGTCGAAACAGCTTCGCATAAATTGAAAGGGACTTGAGCAGCATGGATGATATTCTGGGGATTTTTCTGTTTGTACTGGCTCTTCTCTTGACGGTGGGGCTCATCATGTTCTCAATGATGGATGATGGGAATGTTCTGCGGTTCCGGAGTTCCGAACTGGGCGTCCTGGACGAGTCTTACAGGTTCCTGCTGCCTCCGGATCTTCCCGGCTCCGCCGGTTTCGTCTACAGATCGTCCGGCGATTTCAGGAGGCCCCCGGGCGTCTCCCTGAGGGCGAGGCATGTCCGCAGGATCGTCTTCAAGATCGAGGAGTACCGCTGGTGCCTGCAGCAGGCTGTCCGGACGGACGTCCTGACGAGGTTCACCCCCGAGGGGGGCGATCTGGGCCCCGCACGGACCGCCTTCGGCCTGTTCCAGGAGTGGTGCAACGGCATGGACAGGAACGAGGCCAGGACATGGGCAGGGCTCTTGGGGGAGGGCCGCGACGCCGGGATTCAGGTCGTGGGTGACGCCCTGGAGGCGGCGAAGGCCTGGAATCCAGGGCTCGAGATGCGGCCCATGCAATCCGGCTGGCTCCGGCCGGGCATGTCCCCGCCGGTCCCGCTTGGCGAGGCGCAGAGGATCCTCCAGGTCCTGGAACTCGATCCCGGCCGGACCGACGGGACTTTCGACGCGGGGACCTCGGAGGCGCTGAAAAAATTCCAGACTGCCGTAGGATTCCCGGCGGACGGCAATTACGGCCAGCGAACGGGGACCCTGCTGCGGAACTCGCTGTTCCTGCACAGCCTGTACCCGTACAGGTAGAGGTGTCTTTCTCCGAAGCCGGCGGCCTGTCCGGTGGTTGAGAGGATGAGCCTTTTGTGACCTGCGATGAGGGGGCAGGGCGCAGTTTCAATTTCCCCCCTACCGGCGCTGTCACGTTTCCCGCATCCCCCCTTCCGGGAGCGTCCCGGTCAGGCTTCCCGCCTTTCTGCGGCTTCCCTGTTCCGGCTCCCGCCTTCAGGCACCCTAACGTTTCCCGAGTCCCCCCTTTCAGGCACCCTCACGTTTCCCGCATCCCTCCGTCCGTCTGCGTCCCGGTCAGGCTTCCCGCCTTTCTGCGGCGTGCTGTTTTACAGATTCTCCAGTCCGGCTGCACTCCTGTCGGGCTTCTCTCCTTTCTGTGGCCTCCCATTTTCTGCACCACCCTTTCGGCAGCGTTCCAATTAGATTTCCAGGAATTTACCCCTGGCCGGGATTTCCGGGCCGCCTCTTCCGGGACGGACATCCCCTGCCGGTTTTCCGGCGCCTCGCCCGCCATCTCAGGCATTTCCGCCATCACTGGTTGCCACCCAGACCCGTTTTTTTGGCTCGTTTTCTCCCGGGCCCGCTTCAGGCCGTGCCTGCGGCCCCGTGTGATACGATCTCCCGTGCCGCCGGACGTTCCGGCGGCCGGGAGGGAGGTGCCGAGGGGAACGGGCCCCGGGGCGTCCCGGCCCTCCGTGAGGGAGGTGCGAAGATGGCCGAGCGCCTGGAATGCCTTAGCCCCGAGAAGCCGTCCGGGCCCCCGGATGCCGGGGGCGGGAAGGAGCCGCCGCACGGGCTGCGGGCCTCGTCCGCCTCGGGCCCGCAGGATCATCCGGCCAGGGGTGCCGCCCCCGTCCCCCCGGAGACCCAGCCGCACCGGCGGGGCCTGGGCGGGGTCGCCATAGCAGTTTTTCTCGCCGCCTTCGCCGTCCTCTTCGTCTGGAACGTCTGGCTCACCTCCCAGAACCTGAGCGTCAGGCGCATGCAGGCAGAGAGCGGGCTGCTCGACGAGCTCCCCGGCGGCCGGACCGGCCCAGGCGACGCGCCGCAGGGGGCCGTCGACGCCCGGCCTCCGTCCGGGGGCGGGCTCGCCGAGGCCACGGGGCTTCCAGGCCTGTCCGGCGGCCAGCCGGGATCCCCGGCCCCTGCCGGGGGCGGGCTCGCCGAGGCCACTGGGCTTCCGGGCCTTTCCGGCCAGCCGGGATCCCCTGCCCCCGCCGGGGGCGGGCGCAGCGATTCCGCGGGGATTCCGGGGCTCTCCGTCCCGCCGGGATCCCCGGCCCCTGCAGGGAATGCCGGGACTGCCGGTACCGCCGGGCAGGGCGCGGGCCTGTCCGGGGCGACGGGGTCCGGGACGGGGTCTGACAGCGGGCCCCCGCCTGCCGCGGGGGCAAGGAGGCCCGTGGCCGACTACGCGATACCTGCCGGGACCTTCGGCATGCCAGCGAGCGGGCTGACCGAGCTTTCCCCTCCCGAGCACAGGTGGTGCGCCCGGGAGAAGGTCCGGGGGGATCTCCTGGCCAGGTTCGCGCAGGTGGGGAGCTACCCCTCGGCGGCCATAGAAGCCGACACCCAGTTCAGGGTGAGATGCTCGGTAGCCGAGGAGCGGGATCCCCCCAGTCTCTCGGATCTGCTGGAGCCCGACCGGAGGCTCGGGGTCAAGGTGGCGCGGGAGGTCCTGGACGAGGCTTGGGCCGCCAACCCCAGGCTGATAATGAGGGAACCCGACCCCGCCGCGCTTCCCCCGGGCATGTCCCTCGCCCCGACCCTGGCCGAGGCCCAGGACATCCTGAGGGCCATAGGCCTGGACCCCGGGCCGGAGGACGGGGGCGACCGCCGGGCCACGGCCTCGGCCATCAAGGCATTCCAGAAGGATCTGGGACTCCCCGAGACCGGGGAGCTGGACCGGAGGACCGGGTCGCTCCTGCGGAGCGCGGTCTTCCACAACAGCCTGGTGCCTTTCAGGGAGTAGTTGCGCCAACTGAGGCCTGGCCCCGCGCGGGGCAGGGCTCCCGGCCTTCCTCGCCGTTCCGATTCTGCCTTTCATGTCCTGCAGTACCCCCCTTCCAGGCCTGGCGGGCAGGCCTTTCCCGGCTTGATTCGTCCGGCATCCAGGCCGGGCGGGCCAGCCTTTCCCGGCCTGATTCGTCCGGCATCCAGGCCGGGCGGCCAGATTTTTCCAGCCTGATTCGTCCGGCATCCAGGAAGATCGAGCCTGCCTCGCCCGGCCTGTCGGTCCTTCCCTTCCCAACCGGGCTTGTCTGCGTTTCCTGGCCGGAGTGCCAGCATTTCGGCTGACCCCTTCAGTCAGTGTGCCTGGCCGTTCCGGAGAGGCGGCGGAAAGGTCGCGGAAGGGACCGCCCGGGGACGGTCGCGCGTACGGCGAGGTGTCCGGAGGGGTTGAGGGTCCACGGGCAGCGGAGGTCCTGAAAACCCCGGTCGCCGTCAGGCTACGGTCCGGAGAAAGGTGACGACATGGCAGTGGAGCTCAAGAAAGAGGATTTCACGAAAGACTCTGCGCCACGGGACGACGCGGGCCTGGTCGGGGCCGGCTGGCCGCCTTCCGGGAGCACGGCGGTTCGCTCGGCTCAAGATCCCGTGCCGGATCCGTGCCCCTCCGTATGTTCAGGCGGGACAGGGCCCGGCAATGCCCCTCCTTCCCCGAAGTCCAGGAAGGCAAGGCGCGTCCTGTTCTGGGCGGCATTCGTGGTCCTCCTGGCCTGGAGCGTTTGGGTTACCTTCATCTGGCCGCATGTCAGGCGTCCGGACACGCCTGTTGCGGCGAATGCGACGGACATGGCCGGGAGGGCGGCGGATGCGGTACGGACGGCCCCGGTGCAGGCGGAGGACGATCCGGAGGCATTTCTTGACGCGGCGCTGTACGCGAGGCCTTCAGGTGTCCCCGGCGATCCTCTGTCCCTCAGGGGGTTCAGGTGGTGCCGCCGCCAGTGGGTCCGGTGGGACATCCTGACCAGGTTCGCCCAGGCGGGGGACGGGGCGGGGCCGGCCGGGGATGCATATGCCCGGTACGCCAAGTGGTGTCCTGAAGCCGGGGACAGCGAAGAGATTGTGCTGAAAGACGCCCTGGGGCCCTCGCTGGCTCTGGGGATCGGCACTGTGCGGGAAGCCGTGGGCGAGGCGAGGGCCAGGAATCCCCTGCTCGTCATGCGCCCCGAGTTCGAGTCGAGGCTCTCGCCTGGCGGCGACGCCTTTCTCTCCGAGGCAGAGGCGAGGGAAATCCTGGACTACCTGGGCATCCTGCCGGCTGCGGACGCCGGAAGCGCGAGCCTGACGATCCGGGATGCCCTGCTCTCGTTCCAGCGGGCCGCAGGCATTCCGGGCACGGGGGAGACTGACACGCTGACGGCAGGGCTCATGCGCAACTCGCTCTTCCTGCGCAGCGTGGAGCCGATTTCCTTTCTTTTCTCGAGCGAGGTGTCGCCCCTGCTGGATTGGGACGGCGGCCTTGACCCCGTCCTGTACGCGAGGCCCCCGTCAGGCGCGTCCGGGGCGGTTCTTCCCGCAAGGGAGTTCAGGTGGTGCCAGCGTCAGCTCGTCTGGAGGGACATCACGAGGGTCTTCTCGCCGGACTGGGACTACTCCTTCCCTGACTGGGTGCCCGAGGCCCGTCACGCAAAGTGGTGCGGAGGGGCTGAGGCGAAGGAGGGGCTGACGATGGGAGTTTTCCTGGGTCCTGCCCGGAGGGCCGGCGTACGGATGTTGCGGGAACTGCTGGGCGAGATGAGGATCAGGAACCCGCGGCTTGCCGTGCGTCCGGGGTATGTGGATTCGCACTCGCCTGGCGGCGTGTTTGAAGTCTCCCCAGACGAGGCCGCGAACACCCTGGAGGAGCTGGGGATGCTGGACGCCTCTCGCGACCCGGTCGCTCTCGCGGAAGCCCTGCGGCGGTTCCAGGGAGAGGTGGGCATCCCCGAGACGGGAGTGCCGGACGCGGGGACGGCAGTGCTCCTGCGCAGCTCGCTCTTCTGCCCCGGAACGGGGCTGTGCTGGACGGGGATAGGCTCAAGGCACTGAACGCGTCTAGAGGACCCAGCCCAGCCGGCCTACACCGGGGTGGCTGGCCTGTGGCCCCACAGGTTCCTGTCATAAAAATGTATTACCCGTTTAATCAAATGTCGGATTTTAGCTATCAGTCCAGGTGTGGAAATGTCGGTCTAACCTCCAGGCCTGGTATCTTCGCATTATGATTCGCTACTAAATTATGGAAAAGATTCCGACATTTAATTAAACGGGTAATA
>JAISFP010000309.1 GCA_031263525.1 Deltaproteobacteria bacterium
ACGGGGTCCAGGGCAGTGCCATCAGGCCAGGGCCTGACTCCTGGGCGGGGCCAGGAATCCGGGCAGCAGGGCACCTGGCAAGGGACGGGCTCCAGCCAAAGCCCAGGCACTGGCAGCTGGCTCTTGCGTGGAGCCCCCCGTGACAAAAAAGCAGCCCGCGCCCCTGAAGGCCCTTGCGGGCCCGTGGGGACGCGGGCTGTGTCAGTCTGCGCGGGCGGATGGCGGCCAGGCGGGCGCGGGCTCGGAAAGCCGCCGGTAGGCCGGGCGCAGCCCGGCCAGGCCTCTCAGCCGTCCACGAAGTACTTGAGCTCCTTGCCACGTCCGGGGTGGCGGAGCTTCGTGATGGCCTTGGCCTCTATCTGGCGGATGCGCTCCCGGGTGACCCCGAAGCGGCGGCCCACCTCCTCCAGGGTGAGGTCGGTGCTACGGTCGATGCCGAATCGCTGGCGGATGACCTCGGCCTCCTTGTCGGTCAGGGTCGCGAGCGCCTTGCGGATCTGCTCCTGGAGGTCCAGGGTGAGCACCGCGGCGTGGGGGCTCACGGACTCGCTGTCGGTGATGAAGTCGCCGAGCGAGGTGTCCTCGTCGTCGCCGATGGGGGTCTCCAGGCTGATGGGCTCCTTGGAGATCTTCAGGACCTTCCGCACCTTGTCGAGCGGCATCTCCATGCGCTCGGCGAGCTCCTCGGGCACGGGCTCCCGGCCGAGCTCCTGGGTGAGCGTCCGGCTGGCCCTCATGAGCTTGTTGATGGTCTCGATCATGTGGACCGGGATGCGGATGGTGCGGGCCTGGTCGGCTATGGCCCGCGTGATGGCCTGGCGGATCCACCAGGTGGCGTAGGTGGAGAACTTGAAGCCGCGCTTGTGGTCGAACTTGTCCACCGCCCGCATGAGGCCGATGTTCCCCTCCTGGATGAGGTCGAGGAAGTGGAGGCCGCGGTTGGTGTACTTCTTGGCGATGGAGACGACCAGCCGGAGGTTGGCCTCGATCAGGTGGCGCTTGGCGTCGGAGGCGTCCCGCTCCGAGCGCTCGATGGTGAGCAGGATGGAGTGGAGCTCCTCCCGGCCCATCTTGCTCTCGCCCTCCAGCTCCGCGAGCCTGGCCCTGTGGCGGCGGGCCTGGGCGACCAGCTCGGCCCTGGCCTCGGGGCCCGTGCCGGTTCCGGGCACCCCGTCCCCGGCCATGACCTCCTGGGGGAGGGAGGCGAGCTCGTCGGGGGTGACGCCCAGGCGGGCGCAGCCGTCCGCCAGGAGCGCCTCGGTCTCCCGGAGGGAGCGGTCCAGCCCCCGGAGGCGGTCGACCATTCCGTCGTACTGCCTCTTGACGAGCCCCAGCTTGAGCAGGAGCTCCTCGATCTCCATGAGGCACTTCTCCTTGTGCTTCTCGATGGCGCGGATACGCTGCGGCACCTCCTCAGCCGAGTGGCTGCGAACGTAGGACGCGTGGTTCCTCAGCTTGTGCTCGATGTCGCGGATGAGCCCTATGACCTGGTCGCGGCGGCGGGCCTCGTCGCGGCCCTCGGAGTCGTCCTCTGCCTCCTTCACCACCTCCTTCAGCCTCAGCTGGTCGGCCTCCAGGCTGCGGCGGATGTCGGCCAGGGCGTCCATGCCGACGGCGGTGCGCATGATGAGGCTTATGACCTCCTTCTCGCCGCGCTCGATCCTCATGGCTATCTCGGTCTCGTCCTCCCTGGAGAGGAGGCTGACGAGCCCCATCTCGCGCAGGTACATCTTTACCGGGTCGGCAATGCGGGCGTCGGCCCTGTCCTCGGGGCGGAAGGGCTCGGGCAGGGGGTCCGGGACGAGCTCCGGGGCGAGCGTCATGGTCCCGAACTTCCTCGAGGCGTCAATGGAGTCGGAGTCCTCGCGCGGCTCCAGCCCGGTGCCTCCCAGGAGGGCCAGGAACTCGTGGACGGCGCCGTCCTCGTAGAACTCGGAGGGGGAAGCCGTCTCGCTGGGGTCCTGGTAGTCGAGCGGATCGCTCCGCCTCTTGCCCCTGGGGGACGCCTTCCTGATGGTCTGGCGGTTTGTCACTTGCTTTTATCCTCCGGATTGGCGGGGGCCACGGGCGCCCCCGCGTCCTGCGGCGCCGGCCCTTCCGGAGGGAAGGGGGGCCCGTCAGTTTAGGTCTGGTAAGGATTCTGCTGTCGCTTTTAGGGGGTCCTTTGCCGCCAGGGAGGGCTACCCGTCCGGGGGCTCCCTTGGCCAAGTCGTATTATGTTTTTCTGGCTTTGCCGGGCCTGCCGCCAGGGGTCCTGGGAACGGCGGCGGCCCGTCATGCGCCGTGCGGCGCCGAAGGGGCGTCCTGGCGGGCGCCGGAAGCGCCGCGAGGGCGCGGGAGGGCGCCCCGGAAGGTGCCCGGGCCCCCGGCCCCGTTCCCGGCATCCGGGAGGGGCCTCTCCTGAGTACGGCCTCCGCCCGCATGGGGCAGGATGCCAGCGGAGTGGTCAGGGGCGGAGAAACTCTGGCCTCACGGGAGAGGCCGCGCCGGCGGCTCCCGGCATCCCGTCCTGGGCCCGTTCCGGCCGGGCGGCGGACTGAAGGCGGCCGTGACGCCAGGGTGACAGGCGGGGTCCGAAAGGGACAGGGAGGCCGCAGAGCGCCGGAAGGGGGCGTCCGGGCGTACGGGCGCGGAAGCGGAGGGCCACGGGAGGGGGACGGAGGCCGCGTAGGGGCGGAGGGAGCCGAAAGCCTCCAGAGCCCCGAGCGGGCCGGAGGAGGCGAACGGCATGACGGCCGGAAACCTCCGGGCGAAACCGGACGCCTCTCCCTCCGGGGAGCGGCGCGCGGCGGTGCCCGTCCCCGGGACGGGGTGTCCTGTCACGGGAGGGGGGCCATCCTCCGGGGGGCGGAACCCCTCCGGGGGACGGAAACCCTCCGGGGGGCGGAAACCCTCCGGGGGGCGGGGCCCCACCGAAGGGCGGAACGCCTCCTGGGGGCGTAACCCGACCGTGCCCGTCACGGGGACAGCTCGCCCCGTCACGGGAAAGGCACCCTCGACAGGGGAGGGCGAGCGTCCGGCCGCCCCCGGCAGGCGGGGGCGGCGGAGCGCGTCTTCTGGAATATCGTTAGAGCCCATCTGTGGAATACGTCCTTCCGGTCCCGCCTCCGACACGATAGATGAGGGGAGGCTCGGGGGCCCGTTCCGGCCGGCCCGAAGGGGTCCGCCAGGCCGGGGCCGACGTGCGGCCCGCGCCTGGTTCCGGTGAGGGCCGCATGCCCGTCCCGGTGCCGGTCAAGAGTCTTAAGTGATCCGTGAAGCGTTCCCGGAAAGGGTTACCCGTTCGGGGGCTTTCCGGGGCAGACGTATTCGGTTTTTCGGCTCTGGGCCCCCCTCCGGAAAAAATCCTTCAGGGCGGCTTGCAATTTCCAGGGAAAGACTCTAGAGTGTCCCTGTCCCCTCAAAACGCCTTGGCCGGCCTTCCTGGCGGCTCCTCTCAGGCCGCCGACGGCCCGTCCGGGTTTCCGCGCCGTGCCGACGCCCCAAGTCCCGAATCCTGGACCCGCAGTCTCTGGCCCAGCCAGGGCCCCGGCTCCGCCGGTCGTCAACGGGGACAGGCGGCTTCCGGAAAGCCCAGCCTGCGAGATTTCCGGGGCTTCCGGCCCCTTCCCTTCTCCTTGCCTCCCGTCCGTGCGGCAGGCCCCAAAGGCCTCCCGAGCGACGGCGTCCAGGCCCTCCGCCCAGCACCGAGCCCCTGCGGCTCGCCCTCTCCTCCGGTTCCAGCCCTTGGTGCTTCCCGGCTTACAGCCTGTCCCCCGTCCTGCGGAGTGGGAATCCAGGGGGGTGGCCCGCAGTCCGGTCCGGAACCGGGTGACACTCTTACATTATACCATATTTTTTATGCACCTTTTCTGGGGAACAGGAGAATTTTGCGTCCAATTCCAAGCCTCCCCCAGGGCTAACCCCCTGAAATCACTGGATAAAATCGACAGCCGCCCCGATCGAAAAAAGCTGGAGAAGGGGGCTTTTTCCTTTCCGGCCGGTCAGAGGCCCTTCGGCCCACCCGTCGGTTCGCGGCCCTTCAGCCCAGGTGAAGCGGATGGAGCCGCCCGGCTCCTCCAGGCCCTGTCCCAGGTGCGGTGACCGGCTGAAGGAAGCCGCCGGGCCAGGACAGGAAGGTCCCGGAACTCGGGCGAAGCCGCCCGAGGGACCGGCGAACCTGCGGGGAGGGCCTGGAGGAACCCGCCTGACGGCTTCCAGAGCGGCTTCGCGAAGCTCGCCAGAGGCCCTCGGGAGGCTTCAGGGAGGCCCCGGAGGGTCGCGGGAGGGGCAGGATCCCTGAAAAATCGGGGACGCCCAAGAAAAAATTGTTGACCTGGAAGGGAGGATTGTGGTATTTCCTATTCCTGCCGCGAATTCGGTGCAGTTCCGGCAGTTCTGTTGGGGAATCGTCTAATGGTAGGACAGCAGTCTCTGGATCTGCCTATCGGGGTTCGAATCCCTGTTCCCCAGCCACTTCAGACCCCCCGTCCCCTGGACGGGGGGTTTTTTACTGCCTGGACCTCCTTGCTGAAAGAGCGGGAGGAGACCGCCGGGCACATGCCCGGAAGGCGGGGGAAGGCAGAAAGGCGGGCCCGCGAGACTTGCCGGGCAGAAGGCCTGAAGCACCGGCCCGGAGGGGAGGCCCGCCGGGCAGGGAGGCGGGCCACGGGGGCTCGCCAAAAAGACGGGCTTGCGAGCCTGAGGCGGAAGCGCCAGGGGACGAGCCCATGCAGAGAAGGTAATCACCATCTTTTCCCTGTCAAGGGATCAGGAGCAGTTTTTTTTGCTCAGGGAGGATTTTTGTTTCGTGACATTCCGAAACCGGAAGGCGGTCCCGGAAACAGGAAACAAGCCGCTTTCCAGTTGTCAGACTATCCCGTCGTCCTCCAGCAAGCTTTCCAGCTCCCCAGGGCCCGTTCCTGTCCTCCATTCCCTGCCCGCTGCCAGACCACTCCATCTTTATAAATCCCCTCGCGTGCCCCGTCTTCGCAGCAAGCCTTGAAAACCTCAAGCTTTACTTCATATTTTGCCGATAACATTTTAAAAATGATACATTTTTTCATTTTGCACTGCCTTCTTTTGACCAGTTCCGTCGCTGTGCCACCTTGACTTGGAGTCGAATCGTGACCTCGCTTTGCCCGAAGAAACGGCCCCCCGGATGGCTGTTCCATAGGCCTCAGGCCTCCCCAGCTTTCCCCGGCATTCGACAGTCTCCATCCTTCCAGTCTTCCCCTGTCTTAACCAGCCTCTCTCCTTCCCGTCCACCCCGCCATTTTTCCCTTTTTCTCAGTCTTTCTCAGATTTCCTTAACCTTCCTCGTTCTAGCCTTCCTCTGCCTTTCTCGCTCTTCCTCGCTCTTCCTCGCTCTTCCTCGCTCTTCCTCGCTCTTTCTCGCTCTTCCTCGCTCTTCCTCGCTCTTCCTCGCTCTTCCTCGCTCTTCCTCGCTCTTCCTCGCTCTTTCTCGCTCTTCCTCGACCTTACTTGGTCTTTCTCAGTTTTCCTTAGTCTTTATCAGCCTTTCTCAAATTTTCTCAGAATCTCTCTGCCTTCCTCGATCTTCCACGGTCAACCTCTCTTCCTAATTCTTCCTCCATCTTTCTCAGTCATCCTCACATTTTCTCAGTATATATCAATTTTTCTTCCTCTTTCTCAGCATTGATCAGTGTTCTCAGTCTTCTTCCGTCATCTGTCTTCCTCATTCTTACTCCGTCTTTCTCAGCATTCCTCATAATTAATCAGTCTTTTTATTTCTTCCTCGGTCTTTCTCTGCCTGTATCATGTCTTCACTCAGCCTATCTCAATTTGTCTCAGTATTCCTCAGCTTTTCACATTATTTCTCAGCTTTTCTTAGTTTTTCTCATATTTTGCAGCCTCCATCCCATTCTCATCCTTCCCGCAAGCTCGCCCCTCCTGCCTTTCCGACCCTGCCCCCTGGAGCGCCTTTCTGCCCCTTCCGCCCCTCCCGACCCGGCCCCCAGATCGCATTTCCAGCCCATCCGACCCTTTCCGCTGTCAGCCGCACCCTCAGTGCAGTGCCCCCGGGCCTGTGATATAATCGCCGCGGCCCGAAAACCTCTCCGGGCCGCGCCCCGCGCGGGGCATGGAGGGAGACGCGGATGCCTTCTAGCGAGGACACCTTCCTGGCCCTGGACATCGGGGGGACCAATGTCAAGAGCGGCCTCATAACCCGCGGGGGGCAGATCCTGGCCTTCGACACTTTCCCGTCGACCGACTTGGGAGGCCCTGAGACCCTGGTCGCCATGATAGCCGCGAGACTTGAGGCGCTGTGCGGGGAGGCGTCCCCTTCGGGGAAGCCCAGGGCCCTGGCCATAGGCGCCCCTGGCTGGATCCGCCGCGCCGAGGGGGTGGTGGTGATGGCCCCTAACCTGCCGGGCTGGAAGAACCTGCCCATAACGCGCCTCCTGAGCCAGGCGCTCGACATCCCGGCGGTGCTGGACAACGACGCGAACCTCTACGCCCTGGGGGAGTGGCACTTCGGGGCGGGCAAGGGATGCGCGAACGAGATCACGCTGACCTTGGGCACCGGGGTGGGGGCGGGGCTCATCCTGGACGGGAAGCTCTGGAACGGCTCATTCACATCCGCGGCCGAGATCGGCCACATCCCGCTTCAGGGCGTCGACCGCGTCTGCGGGTGCGGCAGGACGGGATGCCTGGAGACCGTCGCCTCGGCCAGGGGGATGGCTAATTCCGCAAGAAAATGGATAGCAGACCGCCGGGACACCACATACCTGGGCAATCCTGACGACATAGACACGCTGGCCATGCAGGACCTGGCGTCCCGCGGGGACCCCATGTCGCTCTCGATTTTCAGGGACGCCGGCGAGGCCATAGGCATCGTGCTGACCGGCGTCTTCAACCTCCTGAGCC
The DNA here is from genome assembly GCA_031263525.1 of Deltaproteobacteria bacterium. Lineage (GTDB taxonomy): Bacteria > Desulfobacterota > Desulfarculia > Adiutricales > Adiutricaceae > JAIRZX01. Next base: position 6,871 of record JAISFP010000309.1, read on the forward strand.
TGGAGGCGGCCGTCATCGGCGGCGGCGGGTCCGGCGCCTTCGAGTTCCTGGCCCCTTCCATGCTGGATGTCCTCTCCCGCCACCTGGTCACCGCCACAATGGACCAGATAAAGGTGGTGAAGGGTGCCCTCGGAGGGAACGCCCCCCTGCTGGGCGCCGCGGCATTACTCTCCGCGGCCGGGTACTGAGGCCGGGGCTGGGTAGCCATCTCGCTCCCGGACACCTGTCCAGGAGGTCCCTAGGCCGGTAAGTCCTAGGGCATCATCCGTGGAAAAGCAATGGGTTCGTGCTGAGCAGTCGGGGCTCAGGAACCGGGTTTGCGAGGCCGAGCGCCCAGGACTCTGGACCCGAGGGCTGCGAGGCCGAGCGCCCGGGGCCCTGGGTAACCGAGGGCTGTGAGACCGAGCGCCTGGGGCTCAGGAACAGGGGGCTGTGAGGCCGAGTTCCAGGCATCCCTGGAACCGAGGGCCCTGAGCTGGACGCCAGGCGGCCCTGGAACCGGGAGCCGGACCCCGGACGCCCGACGGCTCAGGAACCGAGGGCCGGAGCCTGGAAGCCAGGCGGCCCTGGAACCGAGCGCCATGAGGCAGGACGCCCGGCTGTCCTGGAACCGAGATCCAGCTGGCCGAGCTGTCGGTTTCATGGACCCTATGCCGGCGGCTGAGGGTCGCATGTCCTCATGTCCTCCCGGTATCCGGCCCAGAACGGCCAGCTTCTCCCGTCCTCGCTGGCTGGCTCGGATCCATTCTCCCGGACTTCGCTACCCCGCCAGGCCCGATTCTCGCGGCCCGCGAACGCCCCTGCCCGCCCCTAGATGCTTCCGGCCAGGTCTCCGTCAGGACGTATGTCCGTTACTTCCAGCCCGGGCTCACTGCCAGGCCAGTGCCGGAGCCCCCTTCTGTCCCGACCGCCCGCTTTCCGCCGAGCGCCTGCGGCCCAAGCTCACCTTATAACAATTTCGGGCGTCCCCACATTAGTCGAGGGCGTCCCCCGGCCGCGCGAACTCCGGCGGACGTCCGCCTGGCCTCTCCAGGCCGTAACGGCCTGACCCGCACCAACACTCACAGACAGACAAGGAACCGCCCATGCCTCTGGACCCCCTTCGTGGCAAGCCGGCCCCGCCCGACAGGATAGTCAACCTGGCCGTTCTCGAAGCAGACTACTACACTCTGCCGCCTTCAGCCCCCGTGGCCTTCGGGACGTCGGGGCACCGGGGAGGCGCCTCGAGGGGATCGTTCAACGAGCTCCACGTGGCGGCCATCGCCTCCGCCTGCGCGGACTGGCGCAGGGACCACGGCCACGGGGGGCCGATGTTCCTTGGCTGGGACACCCACGCGCTCTCCGAGGCGGCGTGGAGGACGGCCCTGGAGGTGCTCGCGGCCAGGGAGGTGCCCACTGTCATTCCCTCCGGGCGGGAATATTCCCCCACGCCGGTCGTGAGCTTCATGATCCTGGCCCACAACAGGGCGAACCCCGGAAAACTGGCGGACGGGCTCATCATCACCCCCAGCCACAACCCGCCTGACGACGGGGGCATAAAGTACAACCCCCCCAACGGGGGCCCCGCGGACACCGACGTCACCGGCTGGGTGGAGAGGAGGGCCAACGAGTACCTGGCCGATCCCTCGAAGATCCGGAGGGTGCCATTCGAGAAGGCACTGAAGGCATCCTGCGTCTCCGAGACGTCCTTCATGGCCCCCTTCGTGGAGGCCCTGGGCGAGGTGGTGGACCTCCCCAGGGTGAAGGCCTCGGGGCTCAGGCTCGCGGCCGACCCGCTGGGGGGCTCCGGGGTGCATTTCTGGGGACCCATTGCCGAGCGCTGGGGGCTCGACCTCACGGTCGTGAACCCCAGGGTGGACCCGACCTTCTCGTTCATGACCCTGGACGCGGACGGGGCGGTGCGCATGGACTGCTCCTCCCCTTACGCCATGGCCAACCTCCTCGACAGCGCCGGGGGCTACGACCTGGCCTTCGGGAACGACCCCGACTTCGACCGCCACGGCATAGTCTCCGGAGGCGGGCTCATGAACCCCAACCACTACCTGGCCGCGGCCATAAGCTACCTCACGTCCCACCGGGACCGCTGGCCCGCCGACGCCATGATAGGGAAGACGCTCGTGAGCTCCAGCATCATCGACAGGGTGGTGGCCGGAGCGGGCAAGAGGCTCTGCGAGACCCCGGTGGGGTTCAAGTGGTTCGTGGACGGCCTCTTCACTGGGAAGCTCGGCTTCGGGGGCGAGGAGAGCGCCGGGGCGTCCTTCCTGAGGCTCGACGGCACGGTCTGGACCACGGACAAGTGCGGCTTCTGCATGGCCCTCCTGTCCGCCGAGATGTCCGCAGTGACCGGACGCCGCCCCCACGAGATCTACCGCGGCCTCGCTGAGCGATACGGCGAGACCCATTACGAGCGCGTCGACACCCCCGTCAGCCCCGAGGCCAAGGCCAGGCTGGCCGCCACTTCCCCCGAGAGCCTCGTGGGCAGGGAGCTCGCGGGCAGGCACGTCTCCTCCGCCCTGGACCGCGCCCCGGGCAACGGGGCCGCCATGGGCGGGCTCAAGGTTACACTGGACGACGGGTCCTGGTTCGCCATGCGCCCCAGCGGCACCGAGCCCAAGATGAAGCTCTACGCCGAGAGCCTCTCCGGCCCGGAAACCCTGAAGGCCATTCTCGAGGGTGCTGGCCCCATGGTCCTGGGGGAGTAGCGGCACAGGTCGTCTGCTCCTGGGGAAGCTGGAGTTCGGCCGCCAGTTCCCGGGAAAGCAACGCCATCGACAGCCTGGCCCCGGTGGAGCGGTGCCATCTGTCCCCTGTTCTGAGGCCGCAACGCCATCGACAGCCTGATCCCGGTGGAGCCGTGTCATCTTCCCCATGAACCCGGGCAGCAACGCCGTCGACAGCCTGGCCCTGGCGGAGCGGTGTCATCTGTCCCCTGTTCTGAGGCCGCAACGCCATCGACAGCCTGATCCCGGTGGAGCCGTGTCATCTGCCACATGCTCCTGGGGCAGCAGTTACATCGCTTCCATGCTCTTGAGGAAGCAGCGGCATCGGCCTCCTAATCCTGGAGGACAGCACCATCGCCCCCCAGTTCCTGATTGAGTAGCGGCACAGGCCTCCTGGTCCTGTACGGGCTTCTGAAGCGATGTTCGGGGTCAGCTCCCTGTCCTGAGGCTCCCGCCGCCGGCGCGTCATCTCCCACTCAGGCCATGACCATGACCCGGCCCGGCTCAAAGGTATTACGCTTCCGGATAAACATTAGAAAATGCTGAAAGCTATTTACACAATATGGGGGCGAGTCACGGCAAAGAGATGCCATGCCTGGGGCCTTGCGTTGATTTCTCACCCCTGGAACGATAGCCAAAATTATGACATTTAACCGAACTCGTAATAAGCCGGCTCGGCTGATGGAGGTCTCGGCCAATCTTCGCGGCCAGGACGGGACGGGCCAGAGGCCCGTACAACAGGCGAAACCCTCTCAGCAGGGGCGGCATCTCGCCAGCGGGCCAGCCCGCGACCGAACTGAGAGGAATCCGTCCTGTTGCGCTGGGTTAGTCCAGTCAACGCGGCCAGGACTGACAATCCCCCCGAGGAACGCGCCTCGTAGAGGCTGCGTCTGAAGTGCTGGCCATGGTCCTCAAGGGGCCGCAACTTCACTGCGGGCCAGGCAAAGACAGGCCGAGCCAGGCGGAGCAAAATCGAGCGGCTGACAAAGTGCCGACTGGCCTGCCTGACCAGCGCCAGACCTTTACCGGCGCCCCGGGGGTTTTCATGAGGAACCCCCGCGTCGCCCCAGAAACATGTCAGCGCACTCCATATCCCGTAGTCTCGGAACGTCGGAATAATCTTGACCTCAGCCAAGAAAAGCGCTAGAGTCAAATTCTAAGGTCAACGTGCCAGGGGATCGGGAGATCAGCCGGACAACCGGCAAGATTGCAACCTGAGTCTTTGGCTTCTGCCTCGCGGCTTTATCTTTCAGGATTTCTCCCTTAGCACTTCTTCCCTTAGCACTTCTTCCCTTAACGCTTCACTAACTCGGCACTGCCTTTCCCGGCCTCAGCCAGGAACTGTTCCCGCGTCAGTTAACCGCGTTCATAGGCAGATAAATCATGGATTCCAGCAACAAGTTCGACAGAGACGAGCATTCCTGGTCAACTTTCCCGCCACAGGACAGGTGTCGTGTCTTCTTTGGTTCCGTGCCTGCGCACCACCTCTCCAAGGAAAAATGGCAACTTTCCTCGGACGGTGACTTTCCGGTGCTCTTGGTGGACGACTCTGACGAAGGTGACGGTCGGCTGGGACTATTGATGACTGTCCACAAGATTAACGCATGGTCCAGGGGTAGGTTCCTTATGTCCATACCACTGGAACAGGTCAGGTCAGTCAAGGCGGAGGGACGGAGCCTTCTCCTAAACGGCAACCGCTTCCATGATTTCGAAAAGATCGATGCGGCGACGTTACTCGGAGTGGCCGATATATTATCACATTTTGCCGGGGTTTTATCCCCCGAAGACAATACCGCCATGTCCAGCCCGCAACGCCGGAAATTCAGGGACCTGCCTTCCGACGGCGAGATCCGCGAGGCGATAATGTACCGCCTGGCCGGAAAGGCCAGGGTGCATGTCAAGCCGGATATCCCGGGAAAAGTTTCCAAGGGTGCAATCAGGTCCTTCGCCCAAGTCGTCGACAAGGACGACGTGCTTTTCATCGTCGACGACTCCCGCCATGGAGATGCGGAATACGGTCTCCTGGCCACAAAGGACATGGCCTTCGTAAGGGAATGGGTGAAAAATCTTCCTGTTTCCAGGCTCCTGGGCCCCGGTCCGCTGAACTTCACAGTGACGGCGAAAACGATTCTCCTGGACAAGAAACATTTCGGTTCTTTTGTGCGGGTGAAGGAACCGACCGTTGCAGCCGTGGCCGGTGCACTAGGATACCTCTCCGGCATGTACGTGCCGGAGACCTCCCGGACAGGACACCTCGCTCCAAAGAACCAGACGTCTGGCACGATCGCGCGGGAACTGTCCGGCCAGCGTTTTCTGGCTTTCTCTCCGCCGCCTTCCGAGAAGGAGATCCTCACGAAACTGAGGACCATCCTGGACGGTGCCGCCAACACGTTCGTAAGCCCGAAAATCCCTCCCATGAAGCTCAAGAGCGCCATGGAATCCTACGCCAAAGGCGTTCGAGAGATCGACGTGCTCTTCCAGATCGACGACACTGTCTTCGGCGGGGCGGGGGACGGGCTAATGGCCACGCGTGAAAAGGTCTACTCCAAGGGATTCCTGTCCGACCCCGTCTCAGCCAGGCTCGGGCCGCCGCCTGCGTACATCCAGGCTTTCGGAAAGCGAATCATGGTGGACGGCAAGCCGCTCGCAGATCTGACCATGTCCGCAGAAACAGCTGCAAAGGTTGTCGCCGCCCTACAATATCTGTCAGGACTGACCGGCCCCCGCCTCCCCCAGCCTGACCTCGCTCCTTCCACTGCGCCCGGCTCCATGCCAGGCAACCAGCCTTCCTCACAGTCAGCAGGGCCGGAGATGTCTGAAATTCTTTCCGTCCTCTCCTCCAAACTGGAAAACCTCTCTTCCGTCTTCCTGAAGCCTTCCATCCCGTCAGAAAAGCTGTCGACCGCCATCAAGTCGTACGCGCCAAATGTCCAGGAGAGCGACGTGCTCATGCTCGCGGACACAACCCTCTTCGGGAGCGCGGGGGACGGGATGCTGGCCACGCTGGACATGGTCTACGCGAAAGATTTGTGGGCCCCCACCGTCTCCGCCCCCCTGGGCCCTCCGATCCCGTCCTTCACCATAGACGGAAATAAAATTCGCATAAACGGCGTCCACATCGTGGACTTTGCCGGGATGACCCAGACTGCCGCTGCGGCGGTGGTCAATGCCCTCAGGTACCTGGCGGGACTTCGCGGAGCCCTGCAGCCGCCTGCCTCATCCAGTCTAACTGCTGCCCATGCCCCTGACACCGGGCCTCTGCTAACCTCCCGGCCCGCACCAATGCCCCCAAAGCGGCCTGACTCTGAAACGTCCCTCGGCAAGGCAGAACCGGCAGCGCCTCCCTACCGTCCCCTCGGCCAGGCGAAACCGGCAGCGCCTCCCTGCCGTCCCCCCCACCAGACCGAACCGGCAGCGTCACCCTGCCAACCCTTCGGCCAGACCGTACCGGCCATTTCGCCCGCGCTGGCCGAATCGGCAATGCCCCCTGTCAACTCTGAACCGGCAGTGCCCCCCTCGGTACCGTTCGGGAGCTTGGCTTCCCGCATCCCGGAGATTCATGCTCAGGCCGCCGCGCCCTTCGCGGAGACCGCCGTCAGGCTGGGAGCCATGCTGCATGGAGTGGGCAACGTGAGCGCGTGGCCAGACCTGGACATGGGAAAGCTGGGCGCCGCCCTGGTCGGCTTCGCCTCGGCCGCCAGGGCGGCGGACGTCATCTTCCAGGTCCATGACTCCGCCTCACCTGGAGGGTCTGCCGTGATGGTGGTTACCGGGGACGCCGTCTACGCGAGGCCAGCGGGCGGTGTCGGGGGAACCGTCACCCTTTCTCCGGAGAACCCGCCCGTCATGGTCAGCGGCGAGTATCTCGTCATGGGCGGCACCCCCTTCGCCCGCCTGGAGGGCATGAGCGACCGGGAGCGCCAGGCCGTCGCCCTGTCCGTGAGCTTCGTGGCGATGACGAGCTCCCCAGCAGCCCCTAGCCCCGGAACTGCCGCAACTGCTGAGGCCTCCCGGCCTCGGCCCCTATCCGACCAGGCCGGCCCGGTCGGCACGTCTCCGGAATCGTACGCCCCGTCTGCTTCCGCCCAGGCATCTCGCGGCCAGTCCCAGGATTCGCCACCAGATCATGGAACGACTGCGGGAGGAACGCCGCCAGCATCCAGGCCATTCTGGGAGGACATTCCCTCCTCCATCCCGGTATCTCCGGCCCGGAACGTGGCCGAGAGCGGGCCCGTGTCGCTGGAAAAAGACACGCTGACCGATGCCGACAGGGCACGGGACGCCACCCTCCTCGCTGACCGCAGCGGCAAGAAGGACTGACGTGCCGTCGCCCCCCGCGCCTGGACAGGTTCCGCAGTCAGTCGCTCCCCGGATCATGTCCCGCAGGTTCCCGGATCTGCCATGGTCCAGGCTCAAGGACATTTAAACCATGGACTCCAGAGATAAGTTTGGAAAGGACGACGGTTCCTGGTCCCCCTTCCCGCCACAGGACAGGTGCCGCGTCTTTTTCGGTTCCGTGCCTGCGCACCGCTTCTCCAAGGAAACATGGGTTCTTTCCCCGGACGACAGCTTTCCGTTACTCCTGGTGGACGACTCTGACGCGTGTGACGGGCGGCTGGGGATAGTGATGACATTAAACACGATTCATGCCAGAGCCAGGGGCCGTGTCCGCATGTCCCTGCCTTTGGATCAGGTCACGTCCTTAACGGCGAAGGGACAAAGACTTGTAGTAAACGGCAAGCCCTTCCATGACTTCGAGAAGATCGGCACGGCGACGGTGCGCGGCGTGGCCTGGAAGATATTGGAGTTTGACTGGAGCAGATACACCGATGACGGAGCCCCCTCGTCTCCGCCATTCCAGCCGCCTCAAAAATTCCGCGTCCTGCCTTCCGACCGCGAGATCCGCCAGGCGATGATGAGCCGCCTGGCCGGCAAGGCCAGGGTGCATGTCAGTCCGGACATCCCCGCCAAAGTGTTCAAGGGCGCCGTCGGGTCCATCGCCCAGGCCGTCGACAAGGACGACGTGCTCTTCATTGTCGACGACTCCTTCAAAGACGATGCGGAATCCGGCGAAGATGCGGAATACGGGCTCCTGGCCACAAAGGACATGGTTTTCGTGAGGGAAAGAACGAAGAGTCCTGTCTCCAGGCTTCTGGGCCCCGGTCCCATGGACTTTACCGCGTCGGCGAGAAGGATTCTCCTGGACAAAAATCATTTGGCCATATTTCTGTGCCTGAAGGAGCCGGGCGTGGCAGACGTGGCCGACGCGCTGGGCTACCTCGCCGGCATGTACGTGCCGGAGACCTCCCTGCCCGCCCGCCCGGCTCCCGAGGCCAGGACGTCTGTCGCGGCCGCGCCGGTGATGCCAGGCCAGCTTCCCCCGCCTTCCTCTCCGCCGCCTTCCGCGACGGAAATCCGCTCGAAACTGAGGACCGCCCTGGACGGCGCCTCGAACACGTTCGTAAGCCCAGATATCCCTCCCAAGAAGCTCAAGGGTGCCGTGGAATCCTTCGCCAGTGGCGTCCTCGAGAAAGACGTCCTCTTCGTCCTGGACGACACCGTCTTCGGCGGGGCGGGGGTCGGGCTCCTGGCCACGCGCGACAGGGTCTACGCGAAAGAGCTGCGGCTCGACCCCGTCTCGGCCTGGCTCGGGCCGCCACCTGCAAGCATCCTGGCCTACGGAAAGAAGATCGGTGTTGACGGCAAGCAGCTCGCGGATCTTAGCATATCCGCTGAAACTGCCGCGAAGGTTGTCGCCGCCCTGGACTACCTGGCCGGACTGACCGGGCCCCGCCTCCCCAAGCCTGCCCGCGCATCCTCCCCTGTGCCCGGATCCATGCCAGGCAGCCAGCCTTTCTCCCAGTACGCAGGGCCGGGGATCTCGGAAATTCTTTCCGTCCTCTCCTCCAAGCTTGTAAACCTCTCGTCCGTATTCCTGACCCCCTCCATCCCGCCAGAAAAGCTGCATAAAGCCATTAAGTCGTACGCGTCCAATGTCATGGGGAGAGACGTTCTCATCCTCGTGGACACCACCCTCTTCGGGAGCGCTGCGGACGGGATGCTGATCACGCGGAACATGGTCTACGCGAAAGACTTGTGGGGCCCACCCGTCTCCGTCTCCCTGGGCCCTCCGGCACCGCCATTCACCGCTGACGAAAATAAAATTCGCATAAACGGCGTACAATTAGCAAACTTTAGCAGGCTGACCGAAACTGCCACGGCGGCCGTGGCCAATGCCCTGAGGTACCTGGCAGATCTTCGCGAAGCCCCGCAGACTCCGGCCACCTCCAGTCGGCCTGCTGCCCCTGCCCCTGCCCCAGCTCCAAAGGCTGGCTCCCGGCCCTCACCCATGCCCCCCAGCCGGCCTGGGTCTGAAACGTCCCCCGGAAATGCTAAAGCGGCTGCGCCCCACTGCCGGCCTGTGCCTGAAACATCCCCCGGACAAGCGAAAGCGGGTGCGCCCCCCTGCCGGCCTGTGCCCGAAACGTCCCCCGGACATGCGAAAGCGGCTGCGCCTACCGGACGGCCCTTCGGCCAAACCGAACCGCCCATCCCGCCCGCCCGGCCGGAACCGGCCTCGCACCCTGTCAGAACTGAACCGCCAGTGCCCCCATCGCCGCTTTCCGGAAGCCTGGCTTGCCGCATCCCGGAGTCTCCGGCTCAGGCCGCCGCGCCCAGCACGGAGGCCGCCATCAGAGTAAAAACCATACTGCATGGAGTGGGCAACGTGAGCGTTTGCCCCGAACTGGACATGGGGAAGCTGGGCACCGCCCTGGTCGGCTTCGCCTCGGCCGCCCGGGCGGCGGACGTCATCTTCCAGGTCCATGACACCTCCTCACCTGGTGGATCTGCCGTGATGGTGGTCACCGGGGACGCCGTCCACGCGAGACCTGAAGGCGATGTCGGGGGATCAGTCCGTCTTTCCCCTGAGAACCCACCCGTCATGGTCAGCGGCGAGCATCTCCTCATGGGCGGCACCCCCTTCGCCCGGCTGGATGGCATGAGCGACCGGGAACGCCAGGCCGTCGCCCTGGCCGTGAGCTTCGTGGCGATTACCTGCGCCTCCGGCACCCCTAGCCCCGGAACAGCCCCTTCGTGCTGGTCCTCCAGGACCCTCCCGCTGTCGCCCCCGCCCCTGTCAGCCCCGGCCGGGCCCCCCCAGGCATTGGACGTCCCGCCTCCTTCCTCCCATGCGCCTGCCAGCCAGGCCCCGGATTCGGCGACAGGCTCGGGGACGGCTGCGGATCGGACGCCTCCGGCATCCAGGCCCTTCTGGGAGGACATTCCCGCTTCAATCCCGGTCTCTCCGACCCGGAAGGTGGCCGAGACCGGGCGCGTTTCTCTGGAAAAGCCCCCGTTGACCGATGCCGACAGAGCACGGGACGCTTCCGGGTTTGCCGCCAGAAAGCTCAAGGGGGACTGACAGGCCATGAGGCCCCACGCAGTCAATGCCTCAGGCGAGCTCGCGCTGCCCGGCCCATGTCCGTAATGATCCTGCGGTCTCTTCAGGAGCGTCTCCAGGCCGCGCCGCTCAGCTCTCCCAAGTCCAGGTGACCCGATGCCATCCAACAGCCTTTTCAAGATTGCCGAAACTTTCAGGTCGACCGTCCCTCCGTCCGGCGAAGGCCGAGTCTTCGCATACCCAGTTCCCCGCAACCTCGTCTCCGGAGCGTCCGGGGCATTTGCCGGCGGGGCAACTCAGGACAACACGTTAATCCTGGTGGACGAGTCGAACAGAGAGGACGGACTGCACGGTTTTGTGGCGACAACCGAAGGCGTGTTTTCCAGAGAACAGGGGCGGCCTTCAAAAGGCGTCCCCCTGGACCAGGTCAAGTCGGTCCTTCAAGAAGGATATAAGCTCTGCGTCAACGGCTTCCCCTTCCACGTCTTCAAGAAGCTTGACGGGTTCGCGGTGCGCTCCGTCGCCTCGGCCGTTTCCGAGCTTGTTCGCCTTCCGCAGTCCTGCCTCCCCGGCAGGACGCCTTCAGTACCGGCTCCCTGGCAGGACCCGCATGCACTCCCGAAGGGTCATGCCGATACCGAAGCCAAGGTCGATGTCGAGGCCAAGGCCGAGGCCGATGCCGAGGCCGACATTCTCGGGAAGCTCAGGAACATCCTGGCCGGAACGAGGGATGTCTACGTCGTTCCCCACATCCCAGAGCACAAGCTCAAGGGCGCCGTCGAAGCTTACGCATATGGAGCGAGCGAGGTTAGCACTCTTTTCCTAGTCGACAATTCCGTCTCAGGCAAGGCTGGGGAAGGGATCCTGGCTACCCTGGACATGGTGTTCGCCAAAGACCTGTTTGCCGAACCGTCCTCGTGGGAACTCGGCCAGGACATAGCAAAAATTGAGACAATCGACAGGAGGGTCCGCCTTGACGGCAAGGAGTTCGCGAACCTGCACCTGTTGAGCCCCGAAACCGTAAGGAAGGTGGCCGCGGCCCTGGAGTGCCTGGCAGGCCTTGAAAGACATGTCGTCGGGAAGCAGTCATCCGCTTATTACCCGGCATCTTTCCCGGCATCTCTCCCGGCACATTCTTCTGCGGCAGACGATCCCGACCTAGAAACTCTCCTCTCGGAACTTACATCAAGAGTTGAGGGCGTGGAGAATGTCTTCGTGAAACAGGATATCCCGGCAGACAAGCTCTTGGCGGCCATACAGTCTTACGCTCCACGTGTCCTCCCGAAAGACGTTCTCCTTCTCGCGGACAACACCTCCTTCGGCAGATGGATGGGGGGACACCGCGGAAAAAGGGGGGATGGGCAGCCGGAAAAATGGGGAGAGGGGATTCTGGCCACGCTGGACACGGTCTACGCCAAGGACTTGTATTCACGCCCCATTTTCGTCTGCCTGGGCCTCGAGGGCCCGTCCTTCACTGCCAGAGGGAGGAAAATCCTCACAGACGTCCGCCCTTTCGCAGACCTCTTCCGCCTGAAAGAGTCTTCCGTGGAGGCCGTGGCCATCGCCCTGCGTCATCTCGCGGAATTTTACAGGGCAACGGCGTTAACCCCCTCTCCCTCCGGCGAGGTGTCCCAATCCCCCTTTGAAGCGCCTGCTACCCTCCCTGAAATTCTCCAGCCACCCGTCCCGACAGAATCTGAATTTTCATCAGTCCTGCCAGAGCCTGCAGTGATACCCGTCCCGGCAGAACCGGAACCGTCATCTGCCCTGCCGGAAACGGAGATGCCACCCGTCCCGACAGAACCGAAATTTTCATCAGTCCTGCCAGATCCGGCAGTATTGCCCGTCCCGGCAGAACCGGAACCGTCATCTGCCCTGCCGGAAACGGAGATGCTGCCCGTCCCGACAGAACCGGAACCGTCATCTGTCCTGCCGGAAACGGAGACGCTGCCCTTCCCGGCAGAACCGGAACTGTCATCTTCCTTGCCTGAGCTGGTAGCGCTGCACCCATCGGCAGAACCGGAACTGTCATCAGCCATGCCGGAAACGGAGATGCTACCCGCCCCGACAGAACCGGAATTGTCATCTGACCTGCCAAAGCCGGCAGTGCCGCCCCCCTCGACAGAACCGAAACTGTCATCAGCCATGGCGGAAAAAGAGGTGAAGCTCGCACCGGCAGAACCGGATATTCCTCTCCGCCTGACCGAAATAGTCGCGCCACCCCTCTGGCCCGAACCTGACTTGTCTCCCCCGACGCCGCCCGAGAGCCTGACCGCCCGTTCCCCTGAGCCGCATGCCCCGCCCCTGACCGCCGCGACCTTCGACGACACGGCCCTCAGGCTCGGAGCCGTGCTGTACGGCCTGGACCGCGTGAGAATTTACCCCGATCTGGACATGGGGAAGCTCGGGGCCGCCCTGGTCAGCTTCGCCTCTGCCGTCCGAGCCGCAGACGTCATCTTCCAGGTGCATGACTCTCAATCGCCTGGAGGCTCCGCCGTAATGGTCGTCACCGGCGAGGGCGTCTTCGCGTTGCCTTCCCGCGCGATCGGGGGATATGCCCCCTTTCCCGCCGGCAGCCCTCAGGTCGCCGTCGCGGACGATCTTATCTTCATGGGCGGCGTCCCCGTGGCCAGACTGGAGGGCATGGCCGACCGCGAACGCAGGCTCATAGCCTTGGCAGTGAACTTTGTAGCCGTCACCCACGCCGCCTCAGGCCCGCACCCAGGGACAGCCGCGTCTTTCTCGTAGCAGGCTGGCCATCCCGCGCCTGTCCGTGCCGAACATATCTGCGGGGGAGGGGGGGAGGGCGACCGCATCCGGCCCATGCGTCAGGACATCCCCTCCAAAAAACCAGGACGCTCCGACCCGGACCATGGCCGAGTCCGGGCTCGTGCCCGCGGGGAAACCTAAGTGACCGATTCCGGCAGGGTACGCGACGTCTCCGCCTTCGCCGCCAACAAGGTGAAGGTGGACTGACATGCCAAGAGATCCCAAGCTGAGACAGATCCAGATATATCGCACTATTAGGCACCATGAGCATCATTATTCAGCGTTCCAATCTAACATCATGGGTCCAGCCCCAGGTCAGACGTCAAGGGTCCAGGCCCAGGTATTTCGTCCAAAGACCATACTTCAACCCCAAGGACCAAGGTCTGTTGACAAAGTTCCGGAGAAGAAATACCGGACTCCAAGTTCCAGGCGGTTATGAGATGCCTGACCAGCCCACAGAGATCCCAGGTGACTATGCAGAGGGTGCCTATCTGTTCACAGACGAAAGCTGGTGCACCTACAGAGGACCCAGATCATCATCATTTCTGGGGCAGGACGGCCTTCCTCCGGGTCATGAGCGGCCTTCCTCCGGATCCTGAGCGGCCTTCCTCCGGGTCCTGAGCGGCCTTCCTCCGGGTCCTGAGCGGCCATCCTCCGGATCCTGAGCGGCCTTCCTCCGGGTCCTGAGCGGCCTTCCTCCGGGTCCTGAGCGGCCATCCTCCGGAGCCTGAGCGGCCTTCCTCCGGGTCCTGAGCGGCCTTCCTCTGGGTCCTGAGCGGCCTTCCTCCGGGTCCTGAGCGGCCTTCCTCCGGGTCCAGGTCCAGAACGGACTTCCTCACAGCCAGAGCGACCTTCTTGCAGCTCCAGGACTGGCTACCTGCGTGTCTAGGGCTACCTGCCCGTGAACGGATACAAAAAAATCAAAGACAAATGTGACAATATTGTCATAAAAAAGTTAACCTGTTGGTTAACAGTTTTTTATCACAAGCATGTAACTTTGACAGGCAATTAGAATGAGTCATAATGCCACCTTCCGGCCACGGGCCTTCCTGAGGCGAGGCAGTCAGCCAAAAATGCCGATTGCCCTTCAACAATTTTCTAATATATAGCATTCAGAGATTTAAATCAATACCTTTGGCAGAATCTGTCCTTACAGATTGCGGAAAAGGCATTGATATGGATTGGGACTGGCTTGAGAACACAAGACGCAAAACAATCGAGTCAAACTATCGTCAAAATATATTA
>JAISFP010000326.1 GCA_031263525.1 Deltaproteobacteria bacterium
CCTCCTGCCGGGGCGGCCTCTCGAAACGGACGCCGCCTCCGGACGGGGCGGCCTCTCGAAACGGCAGCCGCCCCCTGACGGGGCGGCCTCTCGAAACAGAAGCCGCCCCCTGACGGGACAGCCTCTCAAAACGGAAGTCGCAGGCCATGACGGGGGCGACCTTCCTGGAACGGAAGCCGCCGTCCCCTGACGGGGGCGACCATCTGGAAACGGAGTCTGCCCCTTGACGAGGGCGGCCTTCCTGGAACGGAAGCCTCTGTCCCCTGACGGGGGCGACCATCTGGAAACGGAGTCTGCCCCTTGACGGGGGCGGCCTTCCTGGAACGTAAGCCGCCGCCCATGACTGGGGCGGCCCTCCGGAAACGGAAGCCGCCGCCCCCTGACGGGGGCGGCCACCCTGAAACGGAAGCCGGCCTCACTGACGGGTGGGGCCTCCCTGAAACGGAAGCCGCCCCCCCTGACGGGGTTGCCCCTCGGAAACGGAAGCCGCCCCCTGACGGGGCGGCCTCTCGAAACGGAAACCGCCGTCCATGACGGGGGCGGCCCTCCGGAAACGGAGTCCGCCCCTCCTGACAGGGGCGGCCCTCCGGAAACGGAGTCTGTCTCTCCTGACAGGGGCGGCCTCCCTGGAACGGGAAGCCGCCGCCCATGACGGGGGCGGCCTCCCTGAAACGGAAGCCGGCCTCACTGACGGGTGGGGGCCCCCCCGTCCTGCCCGTCTCCCGTGCCTAGCGGACCGGAGACGTGAGCCGGTGCCTGCTCCGGTCTCTGAGGCAGAGCCGGCCCGGCCCAGGCTTCGGACCGGCCAAGGGCCTGTCAGGGCCGGCTCCAGGATTGCCAGGCAGGCCGATGCCGGGCCTGGGGCCAGGCCCGGTAGCTTTCGGCTCCTGCGGCCTGTTTCCTCCGGATGGGCGGCTAAGTCGTAAGCTCTGGCATTTTTTCCGGTTTTCTGTTAGAAATTGACCTTGCGCGGCCATTTGCCGTTGTAGCTCAATTGGTAGAGCAGCTGATTTGTAATCAGCAGGTTAAGGGTTCGAGTCCCCTCAACGGCTCCATTTTTTTCCGGCCTGCCGCAAGGCAGGCCGGTCTGTCACCTTATCCGGCGCGATCCCAAAAAGATCGCGCCGGATTTTTTTTGCCCTGACCGTTCCGACCCCCGATCGGCTCTGATCGCCAGGACCGGACCGGCAAGGAACGAACAGGGAAGCTCATGAAATATCATGAAATTCCATGAAATCCCGTGAAAGCTCAGGAAAGCTCATGAAAGAACAGGAAAAAATCTAACAGAACAGAACAGAACAGAAAAGGAGATGAGATGAGAGGGGAGGGGAGGGGAGGGGAGGGGAGGGGATGAGAGGAAATGGCAGAAAATGACAGGAAAAGGCATAGGATGAAAGGAAATGGCTGGAAGGCAGGAAAGACAGGAGATTATAAGAAAGAACTAGAAATAGCATAGAAAGGCATGATAGAACAGCAAATTGTAGGAAAAGACATATTTAAACAGAAGATAGGAGAAATGATATGAATGTCAAAACAGCGGAATATGACAGCAAATAATATGAATGGATAGGAAAAAATGAAATGATAGGGAAATACAAGGGCAGACAGGGCAGGCCCTAGCCGGACTGGGCGGCGTAGCGGAAGGTGCCGGCAATGGCAGGGGTGGTCGATCGGGCCCTGTTCTGGGGAGGCAGGGCAGGGGCTGTGGAAGAGGTCTGCATGTTGGTGTGTAAGCTGGAAAATGGTCACAACATGGGGAAGCAGATGACATGGCCAGGAGGCAATCAGGCGAGGGACCTGGGCAGGGCATCGGGGGCAGTGCAGGGGGCGACAGGAGAAGGAGGTTGCAACCGGGTGCCTGGGCCGGTAGGGGGATCGGAGTTGGGGTGTTGCCGGCCAATCCGGAGGCCTGGCGGGAATGACCGGGGAAGCAGGCGGCCCGGACTGGGAAAGCTCAGAAAGGTGCGCGGAAGGAGGCGGCGAGGAGGGCTTCGTCAGGGATTCTGTCTGGAGGTATGCGCCTGGGCGGGACTCATGGGTATGATGGACTCTTCAGGGGTCTGTCTGGGGGAAAGCCGGGAAGGCCGCCGGAAGAAGTCATCTTCTGCACCCTCATGCGGCTTGGCGGCACCCCGGCCCATGAAAGCAGAGACATTCAGCACCGCTACATGTCGCGGCGTCCCCGGTTCCGAGGCAGCGGAAACACTTTCATGATAAGGAAAGGAAGTCATCATCAGCGGAGTGGGCAAAAAATGTTCCGGATCTTCGCTGCATAGTTATGAAACTGTGAATATTGTCCATAAATTGTACTATAGGGGGGAATCTCCCTGAGCTTTTTCGATGTTTATTGGGTTCCGGTCATCGGCTCCCGTCAGCTGCGTCAGGAGGCAGGAATGAATCCCGATCGTGTCAGCTACGAGGGCTTTGATTCTCTCAGTGTTGTTGGTTCGCCCTATTTCGTCTGGGAGGCCATCCAGATGAGGACGGTCTGGGCGGGCAAGCCAGGGCAATGCCCAGGTACCGGAGTTTGAACGCACCAGGAAATGAGGGAAAATCCATTGTGAGGTTTTTGCGCTTTCATTCTTTGCGAGAGTCTGGCTCGCTTGGGATTTCAGGCCTTCTAGTCTTGAAATATCGTGTCTACAAGCCTTGACTATTCGTGTCTCGGCTACGTAGATATCCTGCTAGTTAGCTGTGCAGGCCAGGAAGCAAGGAAGCAAGGACGCAAGGAGTCCAGGATGTTGAGAGCTAAAAAGGTAGGCGGATACGGCTGTTGCGCTCCCGGCGAGTCATTCAGCCCGAGGTGACGGGGCATGAACGGAGTTTCGGGGAGATTGTCTGCGACGGAACGGGTTTTTCTATTGACCCGAATCAAAAAGGTGTGTATTATCAGTCCGTAAGGTTGAAATGAGCGAATCTGGTCCAGCCGGACGCTCTTTCCATGCCAAGCCCCCCCTCAGACGTCCGCCGGGTTTCCCCGGACGGCTTTCCGTCTCCGGGAGGTTCGGCGGGTTCGATGAAGGTGATTCGTTTGGTCTTCTCAACCGTTCATAGCATGGCATTATCCAGGCACTTCGCTTCTGGCGGAACAGGTGTGGAGAACGGTGGGCTAGACACCATTGCAACTGCTGGCATGATAATTGCATCTCTCTCTCTCTCTCTCTCTCTCTCTCTCTCTCTCCATAGGGTCTTTTAGCAGAAGCCTTTGTCAACAACTTTTCCGCCCGCCTTCTTCTTTGGAGAGGCGGGTTTTTTTGTGCCATATGATATGGACACTATCCTATCGCAATATGTGCGGTTTTTTTGTTTGCAACAGAGGGCGCGGTTGCCGAGGCAGGTCTCCGTAGCATGAACTGCGCCTGACTCAGCATCTGCACCGGGTGTGCTGGCTACTCGTTTCCTGAGATTAATTCCTGCGGTTGCCTTGCTTGTCTTACCGTAAGATGCGTCAAGACAGGCGCGGCTGAGGTGGCCGAGTTATCTGTCAGCCAATCTTTCTTCATGGTCTGCACAGATTGAAGGAGTATATTTAGGAAATCAAACGTTCAGCCTTAAAGTTCTGAAATTGCACCCTCACATGGTCGAGAGGACACGGTCGCGGTTCCAGCGAATTCCGAGGACCCCGTGATAGTTAAGTGATTGGGAGTTGTCCAGCCATGAACGAGTGTAGAAATTTCAGGATGCCGAGATGAGTGAACTCTGCAAGACAAGAGTTTAACCAATCTTTTTCATAGGAAACCTGTCATGATTCTAATACAGCCTCTCAGCTCTGTCGGTTCAATGCTCGGATTCGGATTGCTTTCCTCCAGTATGCTCTCCTTAATACCGCAGAAGAAGGCAAGGGAAGAGCTCAACTTTAGCCTTGAGACAAATCATGTCAGGCATTCGATGACTTTGACATCCATACTTTTCTTGGTGCTTTCAGTGATATCGTCCGTAGCTTTCGCTGCCGATTACAGCACAGGAGATCTTGACAGGCTCGTTGCAATTGACAATGCCACCGGCCACAATCTCAACTGGACGGTCTCTCCACCTCCGGGTAATTCGGACGGAGTATATTGGCAGGATTATTCAAATACTTTTAGGGTCGTAGAGCTTAGGGTTTCGTATACAGGTTTGATTGGCACTCTCGACCTGACTGGCCTAGACAGGCTTCAAAGCCTGAATGCAAACGACAACCAGCTGACCTGGCTGGACGTGAGCCAGAACACCGAACTTCGTGACTTGAGTGCATACGGCAACCAGCTGACCTGGCTGGACGTGAGCCAGAACCCCGAACTTGAATACCTGTATGTATATAGAAACCAGCTGACCTGGCTGGACGTGAGCCAGAACCCCGAACTTTATTCCCTTGAAGTAGGCGGCAACCAGCTGACCTGGCTGGACGTGAGCCAGAACCATAAACTTGAATACCTGTATGCATATAACAACCAGCTGACCTGGCTGGACGTGAGCCAGAACCCCGAACTTGAATACCTGTATGTATATAACAACCAGCTGACCGGGTTGGATGTGGACGTCTCGCTTTCTGATGTCGCTGTGTCAAATAACAGACTCCCTCTAAGTCAGCTATTTTCTCTCACGGGCATCCCCAACCGCAACCTTGGAATGCAGACGGGTGTCACATTCTCGACCATTCCTTCAGTTTCGTTGCCAGGGACGGAGTACAGCCTGGCCTCCGAGGCCGTTTTGGGAGGCCAGGACACGGTCTTCACGCTGGAGCTGGACGGCAGTGCCGCGACCCAGGGCGTGGAGTACTCGATGACAACTGCCGGGATACTGACATTCCTTGACCGCGGCGAGTTCATAATCAGCATGCATAACCCGGCGGTTCATAACCAGGGAACTGATATATACGGCACGTCTTACGGTACTGCCGAGGCCGTCGTGACCACCTCTCCGATAGACGTCCTTCCGGTCGGGGCTCAGGTAAGCTGGAACGGCGGCGTCTCCTCAGTCTGGCTTCCCTCCAGCACCGGAGCTGCCGGGAAGGACTGGCTCCATTCCGGCTTTGCGGTCAGGTATCTTGAGAGCCCTACGGTGGCTGACGACGTGGTCTTCGGCTCGGACGGAGAGAGGGCAGTCAAGGTTGACCCGGCAGGCGTCCATCCGGACGAGATGACGGTGGAGGCCAACGGCTTCGTCTTCTCGGGGGGGCGGATAGACGGGAGGACCCTCACGCTCTCCGCACCGGCGGGCTCGGCTGCCCGGTTCTCCGGACAGGTTAGCTTCAGCTCAGGGGTGACCCTGCATGCCGGAAACAGGCTCGTCCTCAACAACGGCTTCTCCGCGTCCACTGCCCCCGCCCTCGCCGTGATAGGCGGGTCCGCCCCGGCCGTGCTGGACACGGGGAGCCAGCCGGCGGACTTCTCCGGCGCGGCCCTGGCCTGGATCGTGCCCCAGACGGCACGTGCCGACGACATACTCCTTGAGGTCGCTGGACAGGCCAGGATCGCCGCGTCCACACAGTTCCTCCTGGCATACGCCTCCGGGAGGCCTGATCTGGCCCTGGGCGAGTCGATAGTCCTTCTTGACGCCGCTACGCTGTCCTACTCGGCCCCCACGCCTGTGAAGGTGTCTACCCCTGGCGGGGACGTGTTCACCGTCGGGCCCGATCCCCAGGACGCGAGCCGGCTCCTGGCCACCCTCTCCGCCCTGTCGGGGACGGGGCCGGGCTACGACAGGATGAAGGCCTACCCCGAGGCGGCCGCCGCGGCGCTCGCCTTCCTGGGGCTGGGGCAGGACCTGCTGGTCTCCGAGGGCGCCCCGTCGGCCGTCTCCGCCACTGCCGGGGCGGGGCCAGTGTGGGGGGCCTTCGCGGGCATGGCCGCCGGGCGCTCCCGCTACGAGACGGGCTCGCACGTGGACGTTTCCGGGTTTTCCGTCATGGCCGGCGCCGCCCTCGGCACCGGGCTCGGGGCGGGCAGGCTCACCCTGGGGATCTTCATGGAGGCCGGGAAGGGGGACTACGACTCCCACAACGCCTTTGCCAGCTCCGCCAAGGTGGACGGAGGCGGTGACGCGAAATACGCGGGGGGCGGGATCCTCGCCCGCTGGGACGCCGGGGGAGGGCCCCTTCCCGGTCTGTGGCTGGAGGCGTCAGCCAGGACTGGACGCCAGGAGACGGACTTCTCCACTGACGACATCCTCTACAACGGGGCCAGGGCGACTTTCGAGATCGCGAGCCGTTACTGGGGCCTCCACGGGGGCATCGGCCGCAAATGGCGGCCCGGGGGACCGGACGGGGCCGTCACCCTGGATCTGGGGGCCCGGGTCCTCTGGACCCGCCAGGAGGGCTCGGAAGTCATGGTGAACCTCGACCGCGTCAGGTTCGAGGACGCCGACTCGCTGCGGCTCCGGGCAGGCGGACGCGTGAGCTACGATGCCAACCCCTTCGTCTCCCCCTACTTCGGGGCTTACTTCGAGAGGGAGTTCGACGGGGCGGCCCGGGCCTCGGTGAACGGCGTCCGCCTGGAGACGCCGTCGCTGAAGGGCAACACCGGCATCTTCGAGATGGGCGTCATATGGAAACCCTCCGGCGGCGGCCCCCTGTCCCTCGAGTTCGGGGGCCAGGGGTACGCCGGCAAGAGGGAGGGCTTCGCCGGGAAGCTGAACGTCAAGCTGGAGTTTTAGCCCTGTCCGTCAGACGCACTGGCAGGTTTCTCGGGCTCCTGCATCATGGTTGCCGGCCATGGGCCAGCCTCGTCTGATCTCCGCCGCCCTCGGTTGCCCGGAACGGCTGAACGCGTTCAGCGTCGCCTGCGGAGCGATTGCGGACGAGCCGGAGACGATCCGCGACTCGCTCGCGTCCGTGCATGCCGGAGGGGGCTTCTTCGAGGGTTCAGGAAGCTGGAGTCGCAGGTCGGCAGCCAAGGAAACGGCCTGCCTCACTTCCTGGAGGTTGGAGAACGTCTTCATGAGCGACGTCCGACGTCCTGGGCGCGTACGGGATGGCCGCTACCTCGATCTGAGGTAGACGGCGAACATGTTCCCGTACATGATCTTCGACGCGGTGGACGATCCGGTCACGCGCGACTCTTACGGGGCGCTGGACGGGGCGCTGGACGGGCTGATATTACCCGTTTAAGCAAATGTCGGAATCTTCTTCCATATTTTAGTAGCTAATCATTGCGAGCAGATACCAGGGCTGGGGGATTGCCCGTCCTTTCCACTCCTGGGCTAATAGCCAAATTCCGACATTTGATTAAACGGGTAATAAGCGAAGTCCTGATCACGTAGATGCCGTCGAGGAGCTTCTCCGTCTCCATCAGATCCTCGTTCAGGGCATAGTCAAGGAACCCGTCCCGGCAGGTGATCCTGAAGAACTTTCCCATCTTGTACTTCCCGGCGGCACGGGTGGCGGCGATCGCTATGGGAGTCTCCTCACTGAGCCTGCTCCTGGGGTTCGCGACCCTGGCCTTGACCTTGTCGAGCTCCTTCACGGTCAGATTGATCAGCGCCGTTCTCTTGTTCAGGCTCTCCGCCTGGCGGACAGGATTGCGGCAGGCCAGGAGCCTCTCCCCGGGGAACTCGGGGTCCCCGAACTCAAGAATGTCCTTCTCGTCCAGCAGGCCGAAAGAGCCGCCGAACTCCGGAATGAACGACGCAATTTTCGAGTGTCTGACAGCCGTTATGAACTTGAACGTGCCCTCTTCGCTGAGCCTGCTGATTACCGTGCCGGGAAATGTTCCCCTGTCGCCGGCTCTGGAGAAATCTTCCAGGTGGTATGTCGTCCTCATCTCGCCGACGACGGACAGGGCAACCTCGGGGTCGCTGGTGTTTCCGGGAAACACCCTCGACACCAGGGGGAGACCTGCCCTTGTCCCCAAGTTACAGAAGACGAACAGAGGATCTGCTTTTCTCCCGTCCTTGCCGTGGCCCCATTTTAACAAGGTGAAGCCGCCGTCGACGGGGTTCCCCTCCCGGTCATGCCCGAGGGACTTTTTCCCGGTCGAACGGCAGTTGGTGGAGTCCAGAAGGAGCATGTCGCCGGGCATAAAGTGGCGACGGCACTTTTCCGCCTCGATCAGAATCTGGCAGGTAAAAAGCTCGTCCAAGGCATTGTAAATGTCATGCTCGGTAATGCCGCGGAGGCCCAGTACTCTGCTGACATATGAGTCCTCCAGCATTCTTGCCATCTCCGCCTTGCTCGACGGGTTTACGATGTTCATTGCCACCATGGCCATGACAATCCTCCTGTTGCGGTCGGACATGGAGGCCAGCAGGGTGTCGAAGTCCAGGTGGTCGCGATCCATGGCGGTCAGGACGGCGTGGGACATGCCGTACTCCAGGTATTCCACCTCGGCATCCTTCAAAAGGACCGTGTTGAGCAACTCCTTGCCGAAGCGACGTGGTGTTACCTTCATGTCATCCATGACGAACTCCATCACCTCACTCGGGAGATCGTTCAAAGAAAGGACAGTTGCCGTCGACTTTTTGCCGTTGATTGTGGTCTTGCACCTCACCAGCCAGGTAACCTTCCCCTTGCTGTTCGTCCTTTTCTCTAATTACATTAGCGTTCCCTTTCTAAAGCTATCAAGTCATGTCCATATCCGGCCTTTGATATTGCTAATATAGCAAAATTTTGATAATTGTCAACAGAAATTTCAAAAGAATTTACAAAATTTTATAATTTTTGAATGTTTATTCATTATGATTGTCGAAAATTTTTGAAATATTAATTATTATTATTTAAAGATATGTATACTAATATTTTATATCTATTATCTTGTAGTAAATAATAGTAATAAATTTGACAGTTGTTTTAAAACATATTAAATATTACTTTACAGTATATATCTGTAAATAGCTATGGATTAAGCCTATTCATGAAACTATCTGTACTAGTCGTGATTTTTTCTTGATCCTCTCGGGCCAGTCACGGGTCTCAGGCCGACTCTTCCGGCACCCTCACGGGTCGGTCACGGGTCTCAGTCTGACCCTTCCG
>JAISFP010000337.1 GCA_031263525.1 Deltaproteobacteria bacterium
CGGAAGGGGGGCCGGGATGGGGCCCCTGGCAGTCCTCTCCGGAAAGGGGTCCGGGATGGGGCCCCTGGCCGTCCTCCCCGTAAGGGGGGCCGGAACCAAGATGGGGCCCTTGGCCGTCCTCTTCGGAAGGGGGTCCGGGATGTGGCCCTTGGCCGTCCTCTCCGGAAGGGGGGGCGGGAAGGGGCCCTTCGTCGTCCTCTCCGGAAGGGGGTTCGGGAAGGGGCCCCTGGCCGTCCTCCCCGGAAGGGGGTTCGGGAAGGGGCCCCTGGCCGTCCTCCCCGGAAGGGGGTCCGGGATGGGGCCCTTCGTCGTCCTCTCCGGAAGGGGGACCGGGATGAGGCCCCTGGCCGTCCTCTCCGGAAGGGAGTTCGGGATGGGGCCCTGGGCCGTCCTCTCCGGAAGGGGGTTCGGGAAGGGGCGGCGTCCCGGCTGAAGCCTCGTCCCCGTCGTCGGCAGGGGGGATCCGTGTCCCGAGGCTCTCCTCTTCCGGAGGCGTTTCCGGGGGAGGAGAGGCCTTGGCCTTCCTGCGGGAGGCACGTTTCCCGGGGATGGGCTCCTTCGCTGTGGCCGGCGGGAGCTTCGGCACGTCCGGGGGCGTCTCCCCTTCGGGCGCTTCAGGCGCGTCGGGCGCAGGGGGGGCCTTGGCCTTCCTGCGGGATGGGGGCGCGAAGGAAAGCTTGCGGCCGATGCTCCCGTCCGGCACGGGCGGCCCGAGGCCTCCGGTCGGGAAGAGCCTTCCCGTCCTGGGGAACGGGATCTCCTCCTGGACCGGTCCCGGGGTGGGGCCGATCGCGAAGAGCCTGCCGGATCTGGGGAAGGGCGTCTCGTCAGACGCCCTGGAGGGTATGGGGACGCGACCGGACTGGTTCCCCGGCCCGGGCGCAACTTTCCCGTCCCGGCCCTCCCCCTTCCGGGGAGGGCCGTCCTCAGCGGGCCCGGGGGCCTGTGGGGTCCCTTCGTCCAGCTCTTTGGGGGATTGGCTCATGGCCGACGCGTGGGTGCGGGCCCGGCCGCTTGCGCGGGCGGGCGGTTGCGGGAACGGCCGGGGGGCACGGCTCCCCCCTGGCGGGTCAGACTCAGATGTCCAGGCGGGTGATAAGCTCGTCTATCTTCTTCAGGATGGCCGCGCGCTCCTCGCTCGCGGCCTCGAGCTGGCCCTGGGCCTCCTTCAGCTCCGTCTCCAGGGTCTCGGACTTCTTCTCGGCGTCCCGGAGCCTGTCCACGAGCCCCTGGATCTTGGTTTCCAGCAGGTCGAATTTGGCTAGATCCATGATTCTTTTACCGTCTTCACATTGGGATTTGGGGCCTGGTCGCAAAATTGTTTCACGCTTGTCCCCACACTAATCAACCATCATTTTGGGCTGAATGCAAGAAAATTATTTCCGGGCCAGCCCGGGCGCGGCTTCCGTCAAGGACTCATGCGGGGCCGGGCGCCGGTCTGCCCGGCAGTCCGCGCGTATTCGGATCCGGCGGGCGGGGGGGCTCTGGGGGCGGGCCGGTCCCGGAGCCGGGCACAGCCGTGCCGGGGCTGGCCATTCCGGCCGGGCAGGGCGCGGTCCGGAGATCCAGAGCGGCGGCGGGCAGGCCGGAAGAGGGCAAGATGCGGGGACAGGACGGGCGGGAGACGCTGCGAAAGGACTGGCCGGGCCCTGCGAGGAGGCGGGCTGGCGGGGAGAAGGCATGGTAGGGCCAGAAGCGGGCGGCGGCAGGCGTGGTTCCGGCGGGAGAGTCGGGGCCGGGCCGCGGCACGGGCACAGTCATTGAGGGGAATCAGGCGGGAGAAAGGCTGGCGGAGAAGGCGGGGGGCTGGAGAGAGGGGGATCCGGGAAGGCGGGAAGCCGGGGAAACAGGGGATCGGGAAGGCTTGAAGCCAGGAAGGCGGGGAAGAAGGGGAATCCAGGAAGCCCGGTGAGGAGAGGACGGGAAGAAGGGAAACTGCGGGGCGGGATGAGGGCGGAGGATGCCTGAACTGGGCAGGCAGGGCCGCGAGGCGGGTCAACCGGAAAAAGCAAGGAGGAGGGCGGGGAAGGCCCGGAGTTTCCGGGGCTGGCCTGCGGGGCCGCTTGGGGCCTTCCGGGCTCTCCGAGCGGCGCCGCGTCCGGTTGCAGGCTGGCTCCGGGGGGCGGCCCCTCAGGAGGACTCCGCGAGGAGCGAGAGGGCGTTCTCCAGGAGGTACTCGGGACGGTCCCCGTCCTGGGGGAAGAAGACCTGGGATTCGTGGAAGACGAAGCCGGGCTGTCCAGAGGAGCGCCCGGCGCTGGACCACTCGTTCAGGCTCTTCTTGAGGACCGCCGTGCAGCGCTCCAGATCGTCGATGCCCACCTCGGGCACGGCTATGGCGAAGATGCCGTAGGAGATGTGGCCGAGCTCCCAGTAGTCGCTCGCGAAATGGAGGAACTGGGAGGATATGCTTCGCAGGAGCGACTTGGTGTCCTCGGGGGCGTGGGTGAGCGAGTAGCGGCCCAGCCCCGAGACGCAGAAAATCTTGAGGCACAGAGACTGCCGCTGGACGCTCATGATGTCCATGAGCCTCTCCAGGCGGTCCAGGAAGTTGGCGCGGTGGGGGAGCCCGGTCTGGAAGTCCAGCTCCTTCAGCTCCTTCACGCGGTCGATGAGGCCCATGTGGTGGGCGTGCGCGGAGAGTCTGGCGGCGACCGCCGTGAAGAAGTCCAGGCGGTTGGCGTTGAGCGCCTGGCCCTTGGTTCCCGCCAGGACCAGGGCGCCCAGCGGCTTCCCGAAGTAGACGAGGGGCCAGCCGTAGAAGGAGGTTGGCTTCTTCAGCGGCTCCTGCTGGCTGAAGACGTAGGTGTAGTTCTCCCCGGTGTTGAGCCGGTCCTTGGCCAGGTGCATCAGGTGGGTATGCACCCACCCCGCGAGCCCCCCGTCCATGGGCTGGGACTGCCTGAGGCCCGGGACCTCGGGGCAGGAGGCGCGGATGAAGTAGCTGGACGGGACCCCCTCGTAGACCTCCGTAATGAAGGCCCAGGTGAGCCCGGACCAGTCGAGGAGCTGGGGCGGGAGGGTCGCGAGCCAGTGGGAGTCGGGATCCTGGGAGGCCAGGAGCGCCTCCAGGGTACTCCAGAGGGCGAAGGGGTTGTCTTCGCGGTCCATCATCCTACTCCATGCGTGCTCCCCGGCCCCGGGCCGGCACTCCATGCGCGCGCCCCTGCCCCGGGCCGGACTGGCGCCGGGGCACGGCGCCCGCCGCCCTCGCTGGCCGGTGCCGCGGGGGGGGGGGGCGGCTCTCTCGGGGCTAGTCGCCCTCCCCGCCGTAGGCCTCGGGCCCGTCCCCGGCGTCGGGGGCCCCGGACCCGGACTCGTCGGGCGGGCCGTCGTCCGCGTAGCCGTCCCCGGAGGGGGCGGCCGCCTCGGGCGCGGGGGCGTCGGCCTCCTCGTCCTGGGGGCGGTCGGCCACGACCCGGAGCCTGAAGGAGCCGGTCACCTCGGGATGCACCCGCACGGTGATGTCGTAGTCGCCGATGCTCTTGATGGGATCGGAGAGCTTGAGGCGCCTGCGGTCCAGGGAGACGCCCTCCTGGGCCGCAGCGTCCACGATGTCCTGCGGGGTCACGGCCCCGTAGAGGCGGCCCTTCTCGACGGACTTGCGGGTGATGGTGACCGTCAGCCCCTCCAGGGTCTTCTTCAGGGCGAGGGCGTTCTCCTTCTCGGCGCGGGAGCGCTCCTCGAACTCGGCGCGCTTCTTGGCGAGCCGTCTGAGGTTGGCCTCGGTGGCCGGCAGGGCGAAGGAGCCCGGGAGCAGGTAGTTGCGGGCGTAGCCCGGCGCGACCTTCAGGACCTGCCCGGCCAGGCCCAGGGTGTCGACGTCCTTGGTGAGTATCACTTCGATCATGACGATGTCTCCTCTGCCCGGTCCCTAGGGCCTGTCGTGGTGCGCGGAGGAGCTCACCATGGCCGTGTACGGCAGGAGGGCCATGTAGCGAGCGCGGATGACGCTCTTGGTGATGAGCCTCTGGTGCTTGGCGCAGTTGCCGTTGATGCGGCGGGGGTTGATCTTGCCCCTTTCCGTTATGAACTGGCGGAGGGTCTGCACGTCCTTGTAGTCGACGTGGGATATGTGGTCGGCGCAGAAGCGGCAGACCTTCCTGCGGTGGAAGGTCTTCTTCTTGCCCCTGCCCCGGCCGCGGAAGCCCCCGCGGTCGTCTCCGGGACGGCCGTCCTGGCCGCCCCCGCCGCCTCCGGAGTAGCCTCCCGAGGAGTGGTGGTGGTGAGGGTTCTGGTTCTGCTGGTCCATGGCCATGATCGTCTGCCTCTTTAAAAGATCTGGTGAAGCCTGGAAGTGGTGCAGGGGGCGTGCCGGGGCCGGGGCCCGGAGGCCCTCGCGGCCCGGTCGCCCGGTCGCGTTCTGGGGAGTCCTGGCGCCTAGCCCTCGGAGCCGGGCTCGGGGGCGGGCTCGGGCTGCGTCTCGGGGGCGGGCTCGGGCTGCGTCTCGGGGGAGGCCTCGGGCTTCGCCTCGGCCTTCGCCTCGGGGGCGGCCTCGGGCTTCGCCTCGGGGGCGGCCTCGGGCTTCGCCTCGGGGGAGGCCTCGGGCTTCGCCTCGGCCTCGGGCCTGGGGGGCTTCGGCTTGGAGGCGGCCTCGGCGTCGGGCCTGGGCGCGGCCTTGGCCTCCCCCTCGGGGGCGGGGGGCCTGGACCTGGAGGATGACTCGGAGGACCTGGGTCTGGAGTCGCGGTCCCTGTCGCGGTCACGGTCCCTGTCGCGGCCGCCGCGGCCGTCACGGTCGCGGTCCCGGTCCCGGTCCCTCCCGCCGCGGCCGTCGCGGTCGCGGTCCCTGCCGTCACGGTCGCGGTCGCGACCGTCGCGGGAGTCCTCGCGGCCCTCCTCCTGCTGGGCGGCGCGCATCCGCTCCTCGTTCTCCCTCTTGAGGTCCTTGGCGTGGAGCCTGGCCTTCTCGGTCTCGTACCGCTGGTCCGTGAACTTGTAGTCGAGGACCAGGGTGAGGTGCTTGAACACGGACTCGTGGATCAGCAGGTTTCTCCTGATCTCGGCCTCGACGGACGGCTGGCCCTGGTAGTCGTAGATGACGTACTGGCCGTGAAGCTGCTTGTTGACGGGGTATGCCAGGGTCCTGCGGCCCCAGTCCTCGAAGCGGACTATCTTCGCGCCGCCGTCTGCAAGGATGCCCTCGACCTTGGACTTGAAGGCCTCCACGGCGTCGGGGATCATGTCGGGTGATAGCAGGATTAAGGTCTCGTACCTTCTGGGATGCATTAAGTGTTGCTCCTCGTGGTCTTGGATGGCCCCGGAGGTCGCTTTGTCGGCCTGGCTGGCCGCGTTCCGGGGCGGGGAGGCGCCCGCCGGGCGGGCAAGTAAACAGACATTATAGCCGTCGACCCCCCGGCGGTCAATAGGGTTTCAGCGCCTTCGGGCCTCCCGCGCCTCCGGCCCGCCCCGGGCCCGGCCGGCCCCGCAGGACGGGGAGGCCCCTTCCGCAGGGCAGGTCAGCGCCGGCCCGCCGGCGGGCGACGTGCGCCGGGGGGCGGCATGCCTGGGACGGAACCTTCCGGGAGGCGGGGCTTTCCGGGGGAACGGGGCACTGGCTGCTGAGGGCGGGCTGCAGGCCGCATCTTGAGGGGAGTTCTTCGGCCTGGGCCGGAACTTACCCGAGGCGGAGCCTTCAGGAAGGGCTGCGTTACTGCCCGGGGCCTGCCCGGCGGCCGGCCGCTTTCTTCCGGAGAGATCTTCGGCCTGGGCGGAGACTTCCGGGACGGAGCCTTCCGGGAGGGCCCCGGCCCTGTTCTGGGCAGGCCCGCAGGCAGGACTCTTCCGGAAGTGCTTCAGGCGCGGCCGGAGCCTTCCCGTGGTCCGCGTCCCAGCCCGGGGCGGGGCTGGCGGCAGGCTGGGCCCTTTCGGTGAGAGCTTCGGCATGGGCGGGGACTTCGGGGGCGGAGCCTTCCTGGGGGGCAACGCCCATGTCCCGGGCCGGCGGCTCGCCGGCTCTTCAGTGCAGGCATCAGGCCGAGGGCGGAAAATGCTGAGGCGGAGTTCCGGCAGGGACCCGGCCCCGTCTCGGGCGGACCGGCGGCGCGCCCGTCTTTCTGGGAGAGCCTTCGGCCGGGTGCGGAGACTGCAGAGGCGGGGACTTCCGGGAGGGGCCCGGCCCTGTCCTGTCCTGAGCAGGTCAGGCGGCAGGCCGGCTCTTCAGGGGAGGTCTTCGGTCGGGGCCTGAACCTTTCAGGGAGTGTGCGGGCACTGCCGCATGCACAGTCGGCAGGGCCGGGGCCCCGGGAGCAGGGCGCCGGCAGCGAGAAAGCGTGACCTTCCTGTGAGAGATGGTTCCGGAGCGCTCTGGCCTAAAATTGAAGCAATTTTTCACAATGGAACTGAATGTGGTTCAAATTTTCCCAATAGTTATCAAATATGCTGAATTGGTTGACTTTGGGTAAGCCGCCGACTAAAATGCGTTAGGATAGGATCCCGCCCCCCGGAGCCGGCGAACGGTTCCGGGGCGGCCCCCGGACGGGGGCCGGGAGGGCCGCCCGTCAGGGGCCGGCCCTCGGGAGCTAAGGAGGTGCGTCCCCTGCGCAACTACAGAAGAGAGATGGCCCGGGAGCGGTCCGGCGCCAGGCCTGCCGGGTCCCGGGCAGCGCGGGCCCCGGGCCAGCCGCGCGTGGGGAGGAGGCTCGCCCGCCTCGGGGTCGCGGCCCTGCTGGCGGGAGGGTGCCTGATGCTGATCCTGTGGAGCCTGGCCCCCCGTGCCGAGCGGGCCTCGGCGGAGGTGACGCCTCCCGCCTCGGACTCTTCCTCCGCCGCCGCCCCGGAGCGGTCGGCAGCCGGCGCCCCCAGGTCCGTTCCCGTGAGGACGGTCCTGCAGAACGTCCTGGGCCTGTGGGCGGACGGGCTCCTGTCCGGCAACTACGCGAAGTTCCACGAGATCCTGGCCTCCGACTGGAAGTCCAAGGACAAGCCGGCGGACATAGCTGCCGTCTACAAGCCCCTGGAGGCGTGGAAGGAGGCGCTCAGGACCTTCCCCTCGCGGGGGAAGCTCGTCCTCCTGCAGTCCGAGCCCTACCGGGCCGACATGCCGGAGACGCCCGGCGCCGCTCAGCTCCGGGAAAACGTGGGCCCCGAGAGCCCTTGGCTCGTGAGGGGGGAGTGGAGGACCGGGAAGACGGCCCTGAACTTCACGCTGATACTCATGGCCGACCGGGAGGAGTGGAGGCCTGCCGGGCTGCTGGTGGAAATTTTCGAGAAGTAGCCTGACTGGAGGCCGTGAGTCCGCCGGTATCCAGCTTTTCCGGGAGCGGGGCCCGGTATCCAGCTTTTCCGGGAGCGGGGCGATGAGGGAACAGGAGGCACGGGGATTTCCAGGACTATTCCGGATAATTCAGGAATATTCCGAATAATTCAGGATTGTTCCGAGGCATTCAGGATGATTCCGGAGGGGAGTCTTGGCAGCCGGATGGTCTAGGGCGTTTCGGGGTGCTCGGGAGACTTCATGAGAATCCCGGATAATTCCAGATATTTCCGGAGTATTTCGTCTGATTCCGGATGATTCCGGAGAATTCGTAAGGTCTTGGGGGATGTCCGTAGGTAGCGTTCGGAGCTGACTCGGAATTGTCGCTGTTTTCCGGTACAAGACTTTCTCGCGAAGGGGCCATGCGGCCCCTTTTTTTCATGCGGCGGAGAGGGATCGGGTCAGGCGGACCCTGGAGGAATGCCGTAGCGGATGAACGTCCCTCTGGCACCGCAGGCTTTCATGGGGCGATTTCAGCCGAAACGCGGAGCTTGCCTGGGTCAGGGAAGCGAACCTCCCCGTTCCCCACCCTCCGGCCTCATGAATCGGCTTCTGGGCCAGACGTCAGGGGCAGGCGGACTGGCGTATGTCCGGCAGGCCGCCCCCGAGCCGTCCCGATACCTCCGACCGGCAGTCCGGGTCCTGGCCCGCCCGCGGGCGGTCGGCACTCCGGGACGTTGCCGTCCTGGAGAGGCAGCCCGCTCCCCGGAATCCCGAATGCCGGAGAAGCC
Organism: Deltaproteobacteria bacterium; assembly: GCA_031263525.1. Taxonomy (GTDB): domain Bacteria; phylum Desulfobacterota; class Desulfarculia; order Adiutricales; family Adiutricaceae; genus JAIRZX01. Next base: position 7,987 of record JAISFP010000337.1, read on the forward strand.
GGAAGAGGCCGGTCCGGGGCAGGAGCGGGGCCGGAATGGGCTTAAGACGCGGGGTTGACCTTGACCTCCCGGAGAGCTACAGTTAGGCCTCATCTGATTCTTTCGAAGAGACGCGCGAAACGTCCCGGAAGGAGGGCGAGTTTGAAGTCAGCTCTTGTCTGCCTGGCCATGGTGCTGGCCGCCCTGTTCCTGGTCTCCTGCGTGTCCCCGTTCGGCAAGGGGGAGGCCGGGCGGCGGCCCGGAGGGTCTTCGGCCCGCGGGTCCTCCGTCTCGCAGGCCGGCGGGAGCCCTCAAGAGGGACGGCCCGGCGGCGCCGGGAGCTCCGTGTGCGGGCGCGGGGACTGCGTGGCTGACAGATCCGGAAACTTCGCCTGCTCGGCCAGCCGCGGCGGCTCGGCCAGGGTTAATGCCAGCGGGGAAGCCGACTGCGACGGGGGCTGCGTGGTTCCCAACGCCGCGTTCTGCCCAAGGTAAGTGGCCCGCCTGGGCCCCGGCCGTCCCCGGACCTTCAAGGCCGCCAGGAACCGGGAGCCGGCCCTCGGTCGGGCACCATGCGGCCGCAGGCTTAGCCAGGTTCCGGCTCGCCATCGAGCTGCTCCAAGTTAGCCGAATTGAAGTTTTGCAACGTATTGACGTCGATGGCTGTGCTTTGCATAGCATGTTTTGTGCGCTGAGGCGTAACTCAATACCTCATGTTGCTGTGCAGTGTCAGTGATTGCACATAATATTGCATGTCGTTTGTTCCTGACAGCTGGCGTTCAGCGCGGGCGGCTCTGGACGGAATTGCCGGCCTGCCCCGTGAGTGCCTGGAGTCCGTGCATCTTTAGGCCATGAGGGGGTGAGCGTTGATAGGCCTGGAGAGTTCGGAGAGGCCGGAAGAGGCCGGAAGAGGCCGGAAGAGGCCGGAAGAGGCCGGAAGAGGCCGGAAGAGGCCGGAAGAGGCCGGAAGAGGCCGGAAGAGGCCGGAAGAGGCCGGAAGAGGCCG
>JAISFP010000508.1 GCA_031263525.1 Deltaproteobacteria bacterium
GGCCGGGTCCGCCCGCTCCTCCCGTGCCGACTCCGCGAAGGCCGGGGCCGGGTCCAGCTCCGTCAAGCCAGGGGGCCGGTCCTCCAAGGCCAGGGCCCGCTCCGTCAAGGCCGGGGCCAGGACCTCGCAGCTCGCCAGGAAGGGCGCGGCCGGGTCCGCCCGCTCCTCCCGTGCCGGCTCCGCGAAGGCCGGGGACGGGACCTCGAAGCCCGCCAGGAAGGGCGCGGCCGGGTCCGTCCGCTCCTCCCGTGCCAGCTCCGCGAGGGCCGGGGACGGGTCCAGCTCCGTCAAGGCAGGGGGCCGGTCCTCCAAGGCCGGGGCCCGCTCCGTCAGGGCCGGGGGCAGGTCCTCCAAGGCCGGGGGCAGCTCCTCCAAGCGCGGGCCCAGCTCCGTCAAGGCCGGGGCGAGCCCCGTCAGGGCCGGGGCCAGGGCCGCCAAGGCCGCGGCCGGACGGGCCCGCAGGGGCGCCTCCCGGAGGTAGCGGGCCGCGCGTCATATCTGGTAGGCAGGCTCCTCCAGCCTGCCGGCGAAGTGAAGGATCTCCAGGATCCTTCCCCGGAGTCCCAGGAAGCCCGGCGTGTTCCGGGCCCTGGGCCTCGCGAAGGGGACGGGGATGACGGTCTCCACCCTGCCCGGCCCAGCCGTCATCACCACTATCCTGTCGGAGAGGTAGATGGCCTCGTCCACGTCGTGGGTGACCATCACCATCGTTATCCTCTCCTCGTCCCTGATGCGCAGTATCTCGTCCTGCATGTTCATCCGCGTGAAGGCGTCCAGGGCGCCCAGCGGCTCGTCCAGCAGGAGCACCAGGGGACGGTTTATGAGCGTCCGCGCGAGCGAGGCCCTCTGCGCCATGCCTCCCGAAAGGTGGTGCGGGAAAACTTTCCCGAACCTGCCAAGTCCCACCAGCTCGAGGTAGCGGTCCACCAGGTCCCGCTCCTCCGCGTAGCGGCCCCGCGCCTTGAGGCCGAAGGCCACGTTGCCGCGGATGTCCAGCCAGGGGAAGAGGTAGGGGTTCTGGAAGACGAGGCCCCGTTCCGCGCCCGGCCCCTCTATGGGCCTGCCGTCCAGAAATATCGCGCCGCCCGTCGCCCGTTCCAGGCCGGCTACGAGCCTCAGGAGCGTCGACTTGCCGCATCCCGACGGGCCAATGAGCGTCACGAACTCCCCCGCCCCGACTGAAAGGTCCACCGAGGCCAGGGCAGGGACCAGCGATCCGTCGGGGTGCGGGAAGCTCATGGAGGCGTCCCTTATCTCGATTGCGCCCGACGGCCCAGCGGAAACCGCCGGACCTGCCTTGCCTGCGGGGCCCGGAGAAACCGGGGGTCCTGCCGAGTCCGGGGTGACCGGAGAAACCGGGGGTCCTGCCGAGTCCGGGGGGCTCGGAGAAACTGGTGGCCCTGCCTGGCCGGTGGAGCCCTTGGAAATTGCGAGTTCTGCCGAGTCTGCGGGTCCCGTCGAAACAGACGGGCCTGCCTGGTTCGGGAAGCCCGTGGAAACCGCCGGGCCCGCCTGGAGCGGGAGACCGGCGCAGACCGACGCCGCGGCCAGGCCGCGACACGTCTCCAGGCGGACGGCAGCCGTCACGGTTCGTGCCTCCTCGCCATCCGGGGCCGGCCGGCCGCCTGCCGCCGCCGAAGTGCCTGTGCCGCTTACCATTTGATCATGCCCTTCTGCCAGACGAGCACCCGGTCCCTGACCTTGAAGAAAAGGGTGATGAGCGAGTAGAAGGTGATGGCAACCACTATGAGCCCAGCGTAGACGTTAGCGTAGGCGAGCATCTGCCGCTGCCAGTGGATGTACCAGCCTATGCCGTTCTTTACGCCTATCATCTCCGCCGTCATGAGGGTGAGGAACGACGCGCATGCCCCGCTGAAGAGGCCCGTGAAGATGAGCGGCATGGCGGCGGGGATCCCCACCATGAAGACCTGGTAGAGCCGTCCCGCCCCGAGCGTCCTCGACACCTCGAAGTAGGCGTTCTGGACGTTCAGGATTCCGCTGGACGTCATGACGGATGTCGGGAACCACACGGAGAGCGCTATCAGGAACACGGCGCCCGTCCATGTGGTGGGGAAGGCCACGAGCACTATGGGTATCCAGGCCGTCGGCGGGATGGGACCCAGGAACTTGATCAGCGGGTTGAGCCAGTACGCCGCCCCGCGGGAGAAGCCTATGAGGATCCCCGTGGCCAGGCCAGCCAGCGCCCCGGACAGGAATCCCGCCGCGAGAAGCCTTGCCGACGAGCCCAGGCAGACGGCCACGAGGTAGCGGAAGTCCTCGCACAGCACTGCGAGAATCCTGTCCGGGGTCGGGAAGAACAGGGTGGGGAGCACGGTGGCCTTGGCCGTGAGAGCGTCCAGGAGCGCCAGGAGCAGGAAGGCCGCCATGGTGAAGAGGTCCTTGGACCTCGTCCGTTCCAGCGCCTCCCTCCTTCCGGCGAACAGGGCCGGCCTCAGGAGGAAGAACGCCGCGCAGATGGCGAGCGCGTAGGCGTAGTAGTGCCTGGACGTGGGCGGATGCCTGCCGCTGTCCGGCCAGAGGAGCTGGACGGCCAGGGCCGCGAGCACGGCGCCGAGCGCCTTCTGCCTCAAGAGGAACGCGGCCAGGGTGCCCGCCGCGCCGGACCGCTCCGCGGCGGTCGCCAGTGCCGGGGTCAGGGCCGGAGAGGGCGATGGCGAAGGGGAACCGGAAAATGAGGCGGAAACAGAGGCGGAGCGTGAGGCCGGGGCCGAGTCGGATGCGGCGGCAGAGTCAGGCTCGTCCTCCCGGACGGGGGCGGGAGCCGCGCCGTGCCCGTCCGTTCCGGAGGGCCCGGACACGGCGGCGGCCTCAGGGGCAGGACCGGCGTCGTCCGCCTGGCGGTCCACCGCCTCACGGGCGGCTCCCGCCCGGGCCGCGGCGTCCGTATCCAGGACGGAGCCTCCGGCGCCGCGTTCCGGGGCCGGCTGGGCGGGTCCGAAGGCGGCGGAGGGCGCGGCAGTAACAGTAGCGATGTCTGTCATCTTCACCTGCCTGCTATGCAGGCCGAGATCAGGTCCTCGGTCAGGGCCAGGCCCCCCGCGTGGCCAGTGTAGCCGCGGGTGAGCACCAGGCGGTTGGCGACGGGGTAGCTCGCGCTCAGGTGCGCCGCCCCCAGCTCGGAGGCGAGCTCGCGGTCGAGCGAGCTCCCCAGGACGAATGCGGGACGCTTCGGGTCCCGGTAGCCTGCAGGGGCCGGGTCGGGCCAGACGGAGCGGGCCGCGTCGAGGACGCTCTGCCGGTCGGAGGCGTAGAGTAGGTTCCGGGGCCTGGGCGTCCCGGTCAGCTCCCAGTGTTCCTCCAGGGCCTCCCTGTCCCTCGCGTCCAGGGCGTTCGTTATGACGGTCAGCTCCGGGACCCAGCCGAGCTCGTCCGCCAGAAACGACGCCAGGGCCGGGGCGTGGTTCGCGTCGCCGATGACTACGGCGTGGCGCTGGGTCTCCATGTCGTTTAGGAGATCCACCGCCGGCTCCAGCGCCGCGTAGTGGGCCCGCCCGGCGGCCTGGACGGCGCGGCGGATCCTGGAGGGCGGGATCCCGAAGGCGCGGCCCGCGGCCTTCATGAACCTCTCCGAGGCGGCGGCCCCGTAGGGGAGGGGCGCCCGGACCCAGGGGGTGCCGTGCAGGTCGCGGAAGACGCGGGCCGCCTCCAGGCCGTAGAGGCCGGACACGACAATGTTGGCCGCCGCCTGGCCCGCGCGCCTGAGCGACCGGGGATCGGCCCCCGGCCCGAAGAGCAGGTTCGCCCGGATACCCAGGAGCGAGAGCAGGCGGGCAATGCCGTCGAGATTGCCGCGCCAGAAGGGGTCCAGCCCCGGCGGCACCCCCCAGACGTTGGCCAGGTCCCTCTTCACGCGCTGGCGGCGGACGCCCCGGGACGCCATGGCCTTCAGGACCTCGCCGTAGCCCCTGTAGGAGTCCCCCGAGAACCCGGGGACCGAGGCGAACAGCACCGGCCGTTCCGGGGTGGACAGCTCGTCCGCGAGCGACTGGGCGTCGTCCCCTATGACTTCGGGGAGGCATCCGGTCAGGACGAAGAGGAGCTCCCCCTCCATGATCCTGAAGGTTTCCAGTATCTCCTCCCGGAGGCGGTCCATGCCGCCGAAGACCACCTCGTTCTCCTGGAGGTTGGTGGCCGGAACCGATAGGCCCAGGCACTGGCCGGTCACCTGGAGGGCGGACGCCCCGTTGGCCGTCCAGGCGAAGTTGCCGGCGCATCCGGGCCCGGCGTGCAGCACGGGCACGGCGCCCGGCATGCTCCCAGCGGCGGCGAGCGCGCCGCCCAGGGCGCAGCTCCAGCGGGGCCGTTCGGTGAAGTGCGCGGTCATGGACGTCCCTCCTCGCCCCTTATGCGGCTGAAGGGGTCCTCGGCGTACCAGGACTCCCTGTACGGAAGCTTCCCGAACTGTCCCAGGCGGCGGTAGAAGCCGGGGTAGGCGAGCTTTCTGGCGAGCCTCCGCGCCAGGTCGTAGGCGCCCCGGTAGCCGAGGTACCCGTAGCCTGAGTTGTAGATGACCTGGCAGGGGATGCCCATCCTCGCCGCCGTGGAGTTCCCGTGCATGTGGCCCAGGAACACGTCAGGCCTGAGCCGCCTGAGCAGGTTGGCCTCCTCGAAGGGCTGGACGTTCGCGACGTTGAAGACGAACCCCCCGCTGCTCCCGGACCAGGCGCCTCCCTGCTGTCCGCGGCCGGCGGCGCCGGAACCGACGTTCCCCCCGTCGGCAGAGCCGGTGCCGACGTTCCCGCTGCAGGCAGGGCCGGGACCGCCGTCCGCGCGGTCGGCTGGGCCGCCGTCACCGGCTTCGGCACCTGACCCGTCCCCGACCGCAGACCCAGTCCCGTTCCCGGCGGCGGCACGGGAAAGCTTCTCCAGCTCCACCTCGGCAAAGGAGTCGAAGTGGAAGCTCCGGATGCCGCAGATCTCGAAGCCCAGCTCCTGGAGGAGCGAGGCCGTGGCGAGCGACCGGTACTCGCCCGCGGAGACGAAGGCCCTCTTTCCCCTGAACGCGGGGAGGAACTCCTGCAGGGCGTCCCGGAGCAGGGCCTCCTCGGACCGGGCGAGCTCCTCCGCCTCGCTCCCCCTGCCCATGGCCTCGCCCAGGTCTCGGAGCCACTCCCCGGTGTTGGCGATGCCGATGGGCATGTGGCGGATCACGTGCGGGACCCCGTAGCTCTCCTCCAGGTGGTTAAGGAAGTAGTCGTCGTGGGTGGGGCACACGGAGATGGAGAGCGCCGCCTCGGCGGCCCGGGCGAAGCTGTCCGGGTCCGCGAAGACGGGGAAGAAGTTGGCTTCGAGCCCCAGCGCCTCCGCGAGCCTCGCGAGCTCCCTCTCGTCAGCGACGCCCATGGAGCCCACGTTCATTATGTTCACGCGCAGGGGGTCCTTCGGGCCGACGGTGGCCGGGTCGGGCATGAGGTGGCGTCCCACGGCGTGATACACCACGTCGTAGGCGGTCGCCATGAAGCGTGACTTGAAGCCCTCGCAGTGCACGGGCAGGATCCTGGCCCGGACCCTGTCCTTCACAGCGGCGGCCGCCGCGTCTATGTCGTCCCCGATGACTCCGGGAAGGCAGCCCGACACGGCCAGGATCACCTTCGGCGAGTAGGCCCGGTCGGCCTCCGCCAGAGCCTCCATGAGCTTCGCGTCGCCGCCGTTAATGACGTTCATCTCGTCGAGGTCGGTGGAGAGCCAGACGACGTCATGCGCCTTCGCCCCGCGCGAGGCGAGCCCCCCGCGCACGTTTACGTTGTTGCCGGCGGCGCATGTCCCGCAGCCGACGGAGCCGTGCATCAATACCACGGTGTCCGGGAGGCTCAGCATGATGCCCAGGGCGGGCAGGAGCGGGCAGATAGACCCCTGCGTGAAGCTCCTGTCCGCGCGGCTCATGATCGGGCAGCCGCCCGGAGCCTGTCCCGCGGGCCATCTGGACCCGTGGGCCAGTGAGGTCTCGGGGTGGCGGTGCTCCCGGACCGGGGGAATTTTTGAATCTAGGTAGCTCATCTTGTGCGGTATGACCTGGCTGATGCGGCGGGCCGGGGGCCTGCGGCGAGTTTTTGCGTGACGGGAATGCCTTAGGGGCGTGGGGGGGCTTGGCCCTGGCCTGGCCGGAGGAGCCGGATCCAGAACGGGCCGCGAGCAGTGCCCGGGGCCGAGCCTTGAGCCTGTAATCTCGGGACAAGGTAGGAGGCCGTGAACGGGGTTGCCGGCGGCCAGGACCCTCCCGGACCGAGGGGGGCCCGGCGAAGAAGCCTGGGGGACGAGCAGATTCCCGGAATCAGCGAGGTCCTGGTCGGAAGCCGGGAACCCTTGACCGCAGGCCGGGAGGCCGTTGTCGGGTGACGGGAGGTCAGGGCCGGAGGCCGGCAGGCCTGGGGCGGAGGCCGGCAGGCCTGGGGCGGAGACTGGGATGTCAGTGCCGGAGGCCGGCTGGCCTGAGTCGGAAGTCGGGAGCCCTGGGCCGGAGGCCGGGATGTCAGGTTTTGAGGCCGGAAGGTCAGGGCCGGAGACCGGAGCTCAGGTTCTGAAGCCGGGAGGCCAGGGCCGGAGACCGGAAGGTCAGGAGCGGAGACCGGAAGTCAAGTTCGGAAGTCGGGATGCCAGGGGCGAAGGCTGGGATGCCAGGGGCGAAGGCTGGGAGGCCAGGGGCGGAAGCCGGGAGGCCCGGGCCGGAAGACGGGATCGGCAAGACTCGGATGAGGAGGGGAGCCTTCATAGCCAGGATGCCGGATGTCCGGAGGCCCAGAAAATGGAAAAGGCCCCTGACGCGTGGCGTCCGGGGCCTTCAGAAGTCTGATCGGCAGTGGCGGGGGGCCTCGGGAGGCCCCTGGAACGTCGGTGTGCCGGGCAGGGATCCGCGAGTCGCGGGCCGGCATTTTTTTAGCTGGGCAGTCTGAAAATAGCCCCGGCCCCGGCAGGCTGTCAACGATTTTTCGGCGGGCCCGGGCTTTCCGGAACGGCTCGTGCGGGGGCCGGGAGGCCGGAGGCGAGGTCGGGAACAGGACCTTGTCGCCGTCATGACCATAATTTGAGATAACATCTTGATTTTAAAGGATTTTTTTTGATATGAACTTTCGGGAAGATGCAGATCTTGTGGTCGTGGCTGAGAACTGGCAATATGGGCGCGGGACAGGAGCTATGAAGGTATTACTTTGATTTTCTGTATTTTAAATTAGAAATTCTCTGTCGCCGGGTCATTCTTCAAGCCAGCTGGAAGCTCCCGGATCGTCCGGGAGGGTCGCGTAAGAAAAATGCTATAAAATCAATGTAATACCCCCAATAAGGAAAATTGGCGCTGTTTATAATTAATATTGACAATATCACTAAAAATTAATTATTTGACGACACATTTATTCTTTTTCTCTCTTTTCCCGGTACGGGCTACGACCGCGCGACCGTCGCCAGGCAGCCCCGACGGCACGCCGGCCGATCTTCTTCCGGGAGGCACCCGTGAGGCCCGGGGTCAGCTCCGGCGCGGGAATCCGCCCGTCCGTCCCGGTCCGCCTGTCAGGCAGACGTTCGCCGGGAGGGAGATCGTCTGACAGTCCGCCGGCCATCATCGGGCACGCTTCTCCCGCACGGATCGCCGGCTGTCAATGCTGGCCAGGCTGTCCGCTTGCCTTGACTGACATTGGCGTGCCCGGCAGGCGGCATGCCTCGCCGGCCACAGGGGGGCCTGGTCCTCCCGTATGGCCGGCAGGCATGATTGCGGGCTTCATCAGGGTCACCGCGTGAGTTGCCGCTCCGCCCGAATCCTTTGACATACGGGCTGTCGGCGTTCAAAATGGAATCTTTCCGGGTTTTCCGGAGCCGCCCTGCGGCTCCGCCCCACTTTCAGGAAGGTATCAGTTGGCCGGCTTCACTCTTCTGGCGCTCCTCGACGACATCACCACGGTCCTGGACGACGTGACACTTCTCGCCAAGATGGCGGCCCAGAAGACCGTGGGGGTGGTGGGGGACGACCTGGCTCTCACTGCGGAGCAGCTCTCCGGGCTGTCCGCCGCGAGGGAGCTCCCCGTGGTCTGGGCGGTCACGAAAGGGTCGCTTGTCAACAAGCTCATCATCATACCCTTCGCGCTCGCCGTGAGCGCCGCGAGCCCGGGGCTCATCACCCCCATACTCATGGTTGGTGGATCCTATCTCTGCCACGAGGGGGCCGAGAAGCTGGCCCGCAACCTCTCGGAGCGGCTCAGGAGACGCCGGGAGCTCCGGAACGGCCTCCCGCCCTTCCAGGTGGAGCCGGCTGGGGAACGACCGGAAACCGCCCCGCCCTCTCCCGAGGCCGCTGTCCCGGCACTGTACGTCGCGGGCGCCTCTCCGGTTACGCATGGGAGCCTCCCCGAGGCAGTTGCCCCGGGCGCTCCGGCCCCGGAGCCGACCCTTGCCATGGCCCAGCCTTCCGTCCGGGACCTGGCCTCGGACCAAGACGGTGGCCAGGCCGAACTGCCCGGCGAGGCTGGGGAAACCTTGGCCGCGGTCCGGCAGATCCAGGCATCTGCCCCGGCTCAGAGCCAATCATCCGCCGCCCCGCCGGTTCAGGCATCGGTTCAGGGCCCGTCATCTGCCCATCCGCAGGTTCAGGCATCGGTTCAGGGCCCGTCATCTGCCCCGCCTCCGGTTCTGACATCGTATTCTGCGTCGCCACCGGCTCATGCCTTGGACCAGGGCCTGGCATGTGCCTCGGCTCAGGTCCAGGCTTCTGCCCCGGCTCAGGTTCATGCGGAGGTTGACACGGGTTCGGCTCCGGCACCTGAGCCGCTTCTTCCGCCTGGCTTCAAGGCATCCCCGGACGCTCCGGCCCTGGCGGAAGCCCCTCGCGCCCCCTCCGCCCCGGAAGGGGAGCAGGCCGTCGCAGCCGGAGCCGGACCAGCCCATTCCGTCCCCGTGGCAGGACACGTCCCCCCCGTCCCCGGAGCGGGCCCGGCGTCCGCCGGCCTCGTCGCCGCCGGGGCCGTGAAGGACCCCAACCTGAAGCGGATGCTCGCGGAACATCTCTCCGGCGAGGAGCTGAAGCGCCACCTCATGCTGATGGAGAAGAAGAAGATCGCGGGCGCCATCCGCACCGACCTGGTCCTTTCAGCGGAGATCATCATCATAGCCCTGGGCTCCCTGCCCGCCGGCATAGGCATCCTTCAGAGGGCGGGGGCCCTGGCGGTCATTGGCCTCGTCATGACCTTCGGCGTGTACGGCTTCGTGGGGGCCCTGGTGAAGCTCGACGACGCGGGCTTCTGCCTTCTGAGGAAGGAGGGCAGGGGGAGGCTCGCCGCCGCCCTGGGCAGGGCCCTTGTCGGGGCCGCCCCCCACCTCGTGAGGGCGCTGGGCGTCATAGGCACCGCGGCCATGTTCCTGGTGGGCGGCGGCATAATGGTCCACGGCCTCCCGTTCCTGGAGTTCGTCGGGCACCTCCACGGGCCGCTGGCGTGGGCCGGGAACGTTCTCGCAGGCCTCTTATGGGGATTCATTCTCCTGGCGATCGTGGGCCCCCTGGCCGCCCTCGTCGAGAGACGCAGGAAGCCCCAGGCCCCGTGAGCCGGCCCGCCTTTCTGGCCGAGGCGTTTACATGCGCCGGCGGCTGGTCTAAAATGCGGCACTTTGTTTGGTTCTGGACTGGCGGGACGGCATGGCCGCCCCTGAATGCCCGAGTGCCGGCCTGCCCCCCCCCGGACGGGCAGGGAGACCGGCCTGTCCCGCAGACCCGAAGGGCTCGCCGGCTTTCCGGGAGGCTGACACGGGTCCGAGGCCTGCCCCTCGTCCTGGCCGGGGCCGTCCCGCTCCACGCCCCCTTCGGTCCCGAGGCCCCTGCCTTCCCGCCTTCCGGACAGTGGACTCCGCCCGGGGTTTTCCGCCCGCCGGCGGTATCCCGCCTCGCCGCAGGACCTGGCGGCAGGACCTCAGCCTCCGGGGTTTCAGGGGCTTTCGACCGTCATCCGGGACTTCCGGGACTTTCGGAGATTCCGAGACTCCGCGGGCTTCCGGGGTTTCGTGAGCATCAGGGATTCAGGGGCTCCCGTGAATGCCGGGGCTTTCGGAACTTCCGTGGCTGCCGGGTCTTCCGGCCGGCGCCCGGAACCTGAGACATCAAGCGTAAATGCTGACTTTCGGCCGTCCGGCCCGGCAAGGGGGGGGTGGCGGCCAGCGGCTCCCCGCAGGGGGTGCCGGGCGCGTCCGGGATGGTTATCCGGGGCGCCCGAGGAAGGCCCGGGAAACATGTCAGACACGACTGCACAGGAGGCGGCCCTGCCCGGCAGGGGGACCGGCGGACGGGACGGGGAGGCCCGGGCCCGCGCGGCCGCGAGGCGCATGAACCCCTGGCTCCTGGCCCTCGTGCTGGCGGGGGCGATCGTGGTGGTGTGCCTCGTCTCGCTCAGCTCGGGCTACATGCCCTTCACCTCGGCCGAGATCTTCGACATCCTGCGCTTCAAGATCTTTGGCGGCCCCGAGGGGCTCCTGGACCCGTCCAGGGTGATGGTGCTCTGGGACGTGAGGCTCCCGAGGCTCGTGACGTCCCTGGTCGCCGGCGCCGCGCTGGGCCTCTCGGGGGCGGTGTTCCAGGGGATCCTGCTGAACCCCCTGGCCGACCCGTACACCCTTGGCGTGAGCTCCGGGGCGGCCTTCGGGGCGTCCGTGGTCATAGTGTGCTCCATCCTCTTCCCCGCTGCGGCGTTCCTCACCAGCCCGCTGGTGGCCGCCGGGGGGGCATTCGCGGCCTCGGCCGTGACGCTCTTCGTGGTGATGCTCCTGGCCGCCGACCGGGAGGGGAGGCTGCCCCCGCCCAACCTGATCCTGGCCGGGGTCATCATGTCGGCGATACTTTCCGCCGCCATATCGTTCATAAAGTACCTGGCTGGCGACCAGGTGAGCTCCATCATCTTCTGGCTTCTGGGGAGCTTCCAGGCCCGGACTTGGACCGAGGCGGGCATAGTCTCCGTCTTCTTCGTGCCGGCGTTGCTCGTGGTGCTCCCGTCGGCAGTCGATCTCAACATCATGACCCTGGGCGTCCGGAGCGCCGAGACCCTGGGGGTCAACACCGGCCGCGTCCGGCTGAAGCTCCTGGTGGCCTCGTCCTTCGCCGCCTCGGCCTCGGTGGCCGTGGCGGGCATCATAGGCTTCGTGGGCCTCATCGTCCCGCACCTGGCGAGGCTCCTCACGGGTCCCGACCACCGCTCGCTCCTGCCCCTCTCCACCCTGGGGGGGGCGCTCCTCCTTGCCGCCGCCGACACGGCGGTGAGGGCGTTTCTGCCCGGCGAGATTCCCGTGGGGGTGCTCACAGCCCTCCTGGCGGGCCCGGCCTTCCTGGTCATATTCAGGAAGAAGATGAAGGATCTGGTCCATGTCTGAGCCGTTCCGTGACGGGGCCGGGGGCCCCGGGCCGTCTGCAGGCCCAGCGTTCGACGGGTGGGGCGCGGACCAGTCAGGGGATTCGGGCGTCCCGGCCCCCGCCTCGGTCAATGGGGCCGTCCCGGGCCCCGACTCGGGGAAGGGGGCCGTCCCTGGCCCCGCCCTTGGCAATGAGGTCCTTCCGGGCCCTGCCGCCGGCGGAGGGGCCGCTGGGGTTGCGGATGATGGTGCAGGCCGGGCCCCCGCCTTCAGGGGCGGTCGCGCGAGGGTCCCGGGGGATGGGCCCATCCTGTCGGTGAGGGGGCTCTGCTTCAGCCACGGGACCGGGGTCCGGGTGGTGAGCGACCTGACCCTGGACTTCGAGCCAGGCCGCCACTACGTCATGGCCGGCCCGAACGGGGCGGGCAAGAGCACGGTCCTGGATCTCCTCTCAAGGCTTCGGAAGCCCGAGAGCGGGGAGGTGCTGGTCTTCGGGAGGGAGCAGGGGAGCTACCCCCCCGCCGAGCTCGCCAGGGCCCTGGCCCTGGCCCCCCAGAACTTCCAGTTCAACTTCTCGTTCACCGTGCGCGAGATAGTCTCCCTTGGCAGGAGGCCCTACCTCGGTCGCTGGGGCAGGCTCACGGACGAGGACCGTGACATCGTGGAGGGGGCCATTGAGTTCCTGAACCTCGGGCGGCTGGCCGACAAGCCTGTGACGGCCCTCTCCGGGGGCGAGGCCCAGAGGGTGGTCCTGGCCAGGACCCTTGCCCAGAGCACGCCGATAATCCTCCTGGACGAGCCCACCGCCAGCCTGGACGTGGCCCAGGCGCTGGATCTCATGGACAGGGTGAGGGTGCTCACGCGCGAGGAGGGGGCGCTGGTGGTGACCGTCACCCACGACCTCCACCTGGCGGCGGTCTACGCTGACGAGATGGTCTTCATGAAGGGGGGGCGCCTGGCGGCCGCGGGACCCACCGAGATGACCCTCAACGCGGAACTCCTGCGGGAGGTCTTCGATGCGGATGCCGAGGTGCGACCGGACGGGTTCTCGGGGGGCCTGAACATCTCCTTCAGGCACGGCGGAGACCGCGGGGGCTGGGACTGAGGAGGAGCGGTGGCCTGAAGCGGCCGCGAGAGCCGGCGGGGGTGGGGAGGGCACGAAGCGGCCGCGAGAGCCGGAGGGGGAGGGGAGGGCACGAAGCGGCCGC
>JAISFP010000232.1 GCA_031263525.1 Deltaproteobacteria bacterium
ATTTTGGCTGTCAGCCTATGGGTGGAAAGACTGGGAAACAGCCCCGCCCTGCTATCTCCTCGTCATGGTTCGCTCTAAAACATGGAAGAAGATTCCGACATTTAATTAAACGGGTAATAATGGATTTTGATTGACAAATAGCCGTCTCATCAAATTTAATATTGTAAATATTTGCTGGAAAATATTCATATATTCAGCTTATGTAGGAAATAGTTTAAAATTTTGGAAATGTCAGTTCGATATCATGATCGCACGGTAATAATTCAATAAGGAATTTCTATTCACTCCACCATGACCATCATGTAGATGAACATCACCTTGCCTAGGTGCCTTCATATTGTGCGCTTCAACATCAAGTTATCCCCCTCTTCACCATGTATCTGTTCATGGTGAAGGTATCCGTCCTCTGGCAGGCCGTACTGGCCCCTGAGGAAGGCCGTCCTGCACCACAGGAATGAGGATGTTCTGGGTCCTGCTGTAGGTTCCCTTGCTTTCGTCTGTGAACAGATATGTTATGCTCCATTTTTGATTCTTCCGTATTTAGTGGCATTTGATTTTGCTTGTACAATCAGCGAAGACTCTCAGCCACCCCTCCCTGACCCCCGAAAACCGAGAGAAATGAAGTGGGAGGGATTTCTGCAGTGGAATCATTTATGAACGAAAAGGATCATGACAGTTATCCCTTCGGGCAATACTCGCGGGAGAAGGTGGGGAAGAGTGCCTGAATGACACAATGAGAATTAGGAATAATCGTTGACTCCGATCAAAAACTTACTTAAAATTTCAAATTAGTCTTGAAAGGGCTCGTTTCCGTTCCTGCCAGACAAACCCTTCCGCCCCCACGCTGCACCTGGCCACGTCTGCACCATTCTGCCAACCGCTAATGCCCGGACATCTTCTGGACCAGTCTTCCCGGACTACGGTGCACAATAAGAGGATAAGGACGCTGTCCAGCCGCCTCTTCCGGACATCCGTGTCCTCTGCCGCCGAAAGGACAAGTGTTATGACCAGGATATTCTACGAGGACAGGAAATGTGGAGTACCTGATATATCTGCCACCCCCGGAAAAGTTCCTCTCCGCCAAACCGTTTCGGGGCACGGAACCGGTCTTCCCGTCCCCGCCCGCCATTACCCGGATCCGGACGCTCCGGCAGTCAGCGTCCGGGCAACAGATTCTGACCTCCTTCACAAGGGACAGTTCCGCAGCCCTGCCGTACCCGGTCTTGCGGCACTCCATGTTCTTCTGCTTCTTCCAATCATTACGGTTCTCCTGGCCTTCTCTGCCGCTGCCCAGGCCGCAGTGCATGATCCCGACGATCTGGCCAGGCTCATTGCCATCGTGGAAGCCAACGACCCCTCCCGCCAGCTAGGCTGGGTCAGTTCCCCGCCTCCCGGGGAATACCAAGGCGTCTACTGGCAGGAGTTTTTCGGCTGGCTGAAAGTTACGGGAATAGAATTTTATTCACCGTTGACGGGAACCGTGGAACTGGACGGTCTTGACAGGCTGACACGCCTCCTGGGAAGACATAAAGTTCTGACCGGCGTGGAGGTGAGCCGGAACGCCGCACTTCAGGACCTGAATTTAGAAGACAACCAGCTGACCTTCCTGGACGTGAGCAACAACGCCGCACTTGAGTTCCTGTCAGTCAGCGATAACCAGCTGACCTTCCTGGACGTGAGCAACAACGCCGCACTTGTGTCCCTGGAAGTCAGCAATAACCAGCTGACCGCCCTGGACGTGAGCGGGAACGCCGCACTTCGGTACCTGTATGTCAGCGGAAACCAGCTGGACGTCCTGCACGTAGCAGACAGCGTCAATCTCGAACAACTGAATGTTGCGCTGAATCGCCTCCCCCTGAGCCAGCTCTATCCTCTGTCGGCGCTGGCACCTAATTATCGTTATCTGGGAAGTCAGGAAAACGTGTCCGTCGCCGGGATCCCTCCCGTACCGGTCCCCGGAACTGCGTACGACCTTTCCGCCGAGGCCAGTTTCGGCGGCGTGCAGACCGAATTCACGTTCAGCCGGGACGGCACCCCGGCAGGCGCGTCCGACTTCGTGCTGACTGCGGAAAGTCAGCTCACCTTCCTCGAACGTGGCAAGTTCGAGATCACCATGACTAACGCTGCTGTCAGGAACACATATGATCTTATGTACTACTGGACACCCAATTCCGACATGGCCACCGTCGTGTCCACGGCGGATGTCCTCCCGGCCGGAGAGATCATCCGCTGGAACGGCGAAGCCGGCAGCGAATGGTCGACCTCCGCCACCGACCCCGTCGGAAAAGCCTGGCTCCACGACGGTGCCTCCGGCATCGCGGTGAGGTATCTCGAGACCGCCGGGAAATCCGACGACGTGATCTTCGGCACCGCAGGGATCAGGAACGTGATCATCCCGCAAGTGGTCCTCCCCGGCGAGATGACAGTGGAGGCGGGCGGCTACGTCTTTTCCGGGGGCGATGTGGAAGGGGTCCACCTCACCCTCGCCGCGCCCTCCGGATCGGAAACCAGGTTCACCGGCCAGGCTAGCTTCAGCGCGGGAGCCGCCATCGCTGCCGGAAACAGGCTCACGCTCGCGGACGGCCTCTCGAGTTCCGGCTTTCCAAGCCTCACGGTGGCGGGCGGCGGGAAGCCGTCACAGGAGGCAGTAATCGATCCCGGAGTCGGCAGCGTGGCGGACTTCTCCGGGGTGGCCATCACCTGGATCGTGCCGGAGACGGCGAGTGCCGGGGACGTCCTCCTCAAGGTCACGGGCACGACCGTGGTGGACCCCGCGACCGAGTTCTCGGTGCTCTTCCCCGCCACTTCCCGGGTCAGGCCGGGCATGGGCCTGGGCGAGAGCATGATCCTCCTGGAGGCCGACTCCCTCTCCGGCTCCGGCATGGCTCCCGTCACGGTGAAAAGCCCGGACGGGCACGTGTACACGGTGGACGTCGATCTGCCGGGCACAGGCAGGGTCATGGCCACCCTCACGGCACTGGCCCCCTGGACGCCGAGCTACGAGAGAATGAAGGCCTACCCGGAGGCGGCGGCCGCCTCGCTCGCCTTCACGGCCCAGGGGCAGGACCTGCTGATTTCGGAGGGCGCTCCCGCGGCGGCGGCCGCCACTGCCGGACCCGGTACCGCCTGGGGGGCCTTCGCCGCCATATCTGCCGGAAGCTCCCGCTACAGGACAGGCTCGCACGTGGACGTCTCGGGCGTCTCCGTCGTGGCGGGCGTTGCGGTAGGCACCGAACTCGGCTCAGGAAGGCTCACGTTCGGAGCTTTCGCGGAGGCCGGGAGGGGCGGGTACGACTCCTTCAACTCTTTTCCTAACTCCGCCGGGGTGCACGGGAACGGGGACGCCAGGTACGCGGGTGGCGGGATCCTCGTCCGCTGGGAGGCCGGGGGCGGGCCCCTCCCGGGCATCTACGCCGAGGCCTCGGCCAGGACGGGGCGCCAGGAGACCGAGTTCTCCACGGGCGACATCCTCTACAACGGATCACGGGCGGCTTTCAGGACCTCCGGCAGCTACCTGGGCCTCCACGGCGGAATCGGCAGGAAGTGGCGCCCGGGCGGGCCGGAAGGGGCCTTCACGCTGGATCTGGGGGCACGCGTCATCTGGACCCGCCAGGAGGGAGCGGAATTTTCCGTGAACGTCGACCGCGTCCTCCTCGAGGACGCCGATTCCCTCCGGGTCCGCGCCGGGGCACGCCTGACGTACGATGCCGGGACGATCGTATCCCCCTACGTCGGCGCCTACTTCGAGAGGGAGTTCGACGGGGACGCCCGGGCCTCCGTGAACGGCATCCCGCTGGACACGCCGTCCCTGCGGGGGAACACCGGCATGCTGGAGCTGGGCCTCCTCCTGAGGCCCTCCACCGACTGGCCCCTGTCCATAGATCTCGGGGCCCGGGGCTACGCCGGGAAGAGGAAGGGCTTCTCCGGTACCCTGACCGTCAGGCTGGACTTCTAAAGAGGACGTCCCCGGACTGGAGCCGCCTGACCGTCCCGCTCCGTAGGGGACCCGTGTCGGTCGCCCCCGGACTGGAGCAGGCCGCCCGACCCGCCCAGGAGGTGCCTCGGGGCTTGGCACAGCCTGACGAGTCTGCACCTCTGTCTGAATCCTCGCCTGAATCTCAAGGATGATCCCACTGTACCCCCTCTCCGTCCCACTCGTGTTGAGGGAACAGAGAGTCGAGGCAAGGGAGTCTAAAAGAGGACGCTTCGATCAAATGCTAGCGGGGGGGAGTCGGTCCAGGGGCACCTTCATCTTGACTCTGGTAGGGTATCAACCTGGGAGATCCCGAATCTTGGTTGTATCAGGGTGCCTGCCCAGGATGCCCGTATCTTGTTGTTGAGTTAGATATTACCCGGACGGATAAATGTCAGCGGCGTAAAGTGTGAGGTTTATGCTCCCATGGACATGAGATACAGAATTGTAGATTTCTGATCTCTGTGCTAATTTTTTTCAACTCATCCATTCTCAAGTGATAAATTTACTTGAGTCTACTGATTTAGCTACTTAAATGGCTTCCTCAACGAGAATACAAAATCAGAGGAAAATTAAGGTACTAGCGCATAAACCTCTAACTTGAATAAGGATGGTCGTTGGAATTCGTGAAGACTATTAGAGGAAATTCTTGTTTTCTCTGACATTTATCCGCCTGGGTAATATTTCGGGAATCTGTGTGGTTCAGGCCTTTTTGTTTGCACGAGAAGGAGGAGTGTCAACAAACGAGCTTGAACATATACCAATCTTTCCTAAAATAATCATGCTGAGAAAAAAAAATTTTAGTTTTGAATCGCTAAGCAGGCAGGTGAGGAATCACATTCCAGTCAGGCGAAAGTGCCACTAAATTGCCTGCCAGGCAAATACAGGAGAACTGCCTTGAGGACAATTCTTAGATTTTATCATGAAAGAGTTTCCGGGGCCCCAGAACCGGGTACGCCGCAACATGCAGCCGTGTTTCATGACGCGGCTATCATCGACCGGGGTGCCGCCAGCCTGCATGAGGGTGTAAGTCACTTACGATGGTTCTGTCCGCCTTGCGCCCCGTCTTCCTCCGGTTTAGTGATTCATAATCGTTTGCAAATGACACCAAAAGCCGTTAAAATGCTCTAAATTCAGGGCAAAATGCCTGTCGCCCCACTGCTGAGACGTCCGTCCTGGCAGGTCCCGCCGTCAGGTTGTCCGGCTCCGCCATCCCGTATGGCGGCAGAAGTCTCCAGTCAGCCAGCTGTCAGGAGACGTTCCGCTCCGGAACCGAATCCGAACCGATCATCTATCTCTCATCTTCCGGTCCAGCCGGAATTCCCCTGGGGGGTTCAAAGTGTATTTTGACGAAGTCGTGAAAAAGTACCGGGCCGAGACCCAGTCCAAGACAGAGAAGGGCGACTGGTTCGAGAGGCTGATTGTCGGCTTCCTCAAGACCACGCCCGTCTACGAGGGCCGATTCACGGACGTCTGGCAGTGGCGGGATTTCGCGTCACGCGGTGGGATAGGCGAGGGCGACGCGGGCATCGACATAGTGGCCGCGACGACGGACAGCGAGTTCTGGGCGGTCCAGGCCAAGTTCTTCCAGGACGGGAGCTACATCTCCAAGTCCGATCTGGACGGCTTTCTCGCCACTTCCGGCAGGACCTTCAACTTTGCCGGGAAATCCATAAACTTTTCCCGCAGGCTCCTCATCTCGACCACCAATGCCTGGTCCTCCAACGCCGAGAACGCGATACGCAGCCAGACCGTGCCGGTCTCCCGTTTCTGCCTGGCCGATCTCCGCAACGCCGACGTCGACTGGAGACTCCTGGACCAGGGGCTGTTCGGTGCCGAGGCCAGGCCACCCCGCAAGGCGATCAGGGACTACCAGCAGGAATGCGTGGACAACGCTCGAACAATTTACGAAACACAAAATCGCGGGAAGCTTTGCCTAGCTTGCGGTTGCGGAAAAACTTTTGTTTCGCTCAAAATCGCTGAAAGCGAGACGGGCGGAAAGGGGCTGGTTCTCTTCCTGGCACCGTCCATCGCCCTGGTCGGCCAGACACTGCTGGAGTGGAGCTCGGACGCGGCCAGGCCGTTCTTCGGGTTCTGCGTCTGCTCGGATCAGAACGTCAGCAGGGGATCCTCCAGGCTCAGCGACGTGGACGACGTGGATTCATACTCTACTGTTGACCTGAAGCTGCCGGTAACGACTTCCCCTGAACAGATAGCCAAATATCTGAAAATGGCTCACAAGCGCCACGGGAACCGCCTCTCCGTCATCTTCTCGACCTACCAGTCCGCCGGGGCCGTCTCGGCCGGTGCCAGGATAGCCGGTGCCAAGTTCGACCTGATGATCTGCGACGAGGCGCACAGGACGACCGGAGTCGATGAGATCGAGGGCGGCAGCGAGAACAGCTCCTTCTTCACGAAGATTCATGACGACACCTTCATACCCGCAGCGAAACGCCTCTACATGACCGCCACGCCCAGGCTCTACGTCGGCAACGCGATGGTGCAGGCGAAGGAACGGGGGCTCAGGCTGTTCTCAATGGACGACGAGGAAATTTACGGGACCCAGATACATCTCATGACGTTTTCCGAGGCGGTCGAGAGGGGGTATCTCTCCGACTACAAGGTCATCGTCCTCACGCTCGGCAAGGAGGAGGGTTCACCGGAACTCGACGCCGTCCTTCAGGCCGTGATAGCCGAGGAGAAGTCCAAGGGCAGGAAGGAGATAGACGCCGACGACGTCTCGAGATTCCTGGGATGCCTCTACGCATTCTCCAAAAGGATGGACTCCGAGAGCGAGAGCCTGAAAATTATAGATCCGTCCCCCATGCGCAAGGTCGTTGCGTTCTGCGAGAGCATCAGGAAATCCCGCATGATCAGCCGGTTTCTCGACAAGTTCACCCACGACGAGAAGCTGAAAACCAAATACTTCGCCGACATCCCGGCAGAGGAAAGGGGTCAGCTGG
>JAISFP010000121.1 GCA_031263525.1 Deltaproteobacteria bacterium
ATCATCCCCGCTGGCGCGCCTCCCCGCGGAGGCGTTCCACCCGCACGGTCCTTCACGCTTCCCCCGGCCCCTGGCCTGTCCGGGAAGCCCCCCGTTCCACCCAGAGCGCTCCGGAGGACTCGACTCCCGGGCGGCCCTCTCTGACGGCGTCCGCCGCTGGCGGCACGCTCCCATCAGAATTTGGAGGACGGTCGAAAGGCCGCCTCCCCCGTGAATTGGTTTTATCGTGCGGCGTAGTCTTGCTTAAATGCATGCCGCCCCCTGCTTGCAGGGTGAACAGATACATTTAACTGGCATCTCCACACAAGCTGTTACGTTCCCTGAGTCGGGTAAATTTCAGGTCTCTGACCTCCGGAGCTCCCGGCCTCGGGACCTTTTGACCTCCGGAGCTCCGTGCTTGCGGCCTTCAGACCTCCGAGGCCCCGTGCTTCCGGCCATCAGACCTCTGGAGCTCCGGACCTCCGTGCTTCCGGGCCTTCAGACCTCCGGGGTTCCGTGTTTCCTGGCCTTCAGACCTCCGGGGCTCCGTGCTTCCGGGCCTTCAGACCGCCGTGGCTCCGTGCTTCCTGGCCTTCAGACCGCCGTGGCTCCGTGCTTCCGGGCCTTCGGAGCTGCGTGCATCCGGGCCTACTGCCCGCCGTGGCTCCGTGCGTCCGGGCAATCGGACCTACGGGTCTCCGTGCATCCTGGGCCTAAGACCGCCGGGGCTCCGTTCTTCCTGGCCTTCAGACCGCCGGGGCTCCGTGCTTCCGGGCCTTCAGACCGTCGGGGCTCCGTGCTTCCTGGCCACAGGGTCTTCATGCCTCCGTTCTCTCGGCCGGACTGCTGGCCAGATTGCCCCGGACAGGCGAAAGGGATTCCCCTGCCCCCCTTCCCGGGCCCGGTCCCGTCTGGCGATCTTCGCGCGTTCCCCGGTTCCTGGCATCCCTGTCCCCCGGCTTCCGCTGAGGCGGGACATTGGGTCCTGCAGTGCCAGCAAAGTTCCGAGACCCTTCCGGACGAGAAAAAGCGTACCGCGCACAGTTGATCGACGGGCCCCGGAGAAAAATGCATTTGCGCGATCCTGACGGCTTGTCAACACGAAGACGTAATGTCAGATAGCGACAAGTTTCCGTTTCAGAAACCAGCCTGACGGATTGACCTGTTGGGATTTTGTAAACATTAACAATTTTGTAATCATAAGTAAAATTATATATTATAATTTTTTTTATATATACTGTAATTAATGTTAAATTTATGTATTGTTAACATTAAATATTCAGACATTTATGATCTGCTAATAATGCTAAATATCTAAAGACTATCATGAATATTGTATATTATATTTTTGAATGTAGTCATCTGTATTTAAATAATTAATTTTGCGCAAGGCTCTCGATAATTGTCTGAAAATTGGATTTGACGTCCCAACTGCAGACCATTATTTTCACTCCATGTGCAACAGGGCACGGCATGAGGACCGGGGAGAGAACGTATATGCCGCCATTGCGTCATCATGCTGGCATCCGCATAACGGCCATGCCTGATGCTCCCGCGTTCGGGGCCCGTGTCGCACCGTCCCTGCGGGATTGATTTAAGGCCTGTTTTCGTTTAAGCTGAAGCGAGCGTGTCAACGTGAGCATGTGCCTTTCATTTGCTGCCTCCCTCCTTTCCGTGCCGGCGGGCGGGCCGGGCGTTTCCGCCGCTCCCCGCCTGCGTTCTCCCGCCGTGCCGCTCTCGCAAGGATCCCGCATGACCCATCTCGATCCCCTTACGTTCGCCTGCCTCCTCGCGTGGGCCCCCGCAGTCCTGGCAGCCGTCAAGCTCCTGGGAGCAGTGCCGGCACTGGCTTCCTCCAGGAAGGGCGGAAGGCACCTTGCCGGGAAAGGTCCGTCACGGGGAAGCAGGCACTCGTCCGCCAGGAGGCCCTCTGACGGCGTTAAGCCGTCGCCCGGGGCTCGCGCCCGCCCCGCTGGCTGGCCCGTCTGGAGTTACGGGAGCCTGGGCCCCGCGCTGGACAGGGAGGTCCGCGGCTCGGAGTTGCTCTCCCGCGTGGGCGGCTGGCACGCCGCCGTTCACGGATGGGAGTGCGTCCGGTCACTGGCCAGACTTGTCAACGTTCCCGACGACGCGAGGCCCTGGGCGGCCCTGTCGAGACTGGCCCGCGCCCTCTGCGAGGAATGCGGCGGCCGGCACCCCCTCATGAAAGCAGCGGCATCGCTGGCGCGCGGGGCGCTGGAAGGCCTGGGCGGGCTGGGAACGGCCCGGGGCGGGGAAAACGTGGCTCACGAACTGGCCTTCGCCGAGGAGACCTTCAAGATGGCCGCGGGCCCGGAAGCGGGAGTCTCCGACGGCGGATCCCCGGACGGCGGTGACGACGTCGTATCGCCGCTTCCGGAACCTGCCAGGAGCTGCCGCACCCTGGACTCGGCCCTTCTCCCCCTCTGCGGCTCCGATCCCCTGCGCGGCAGGTCCAGAGAGATGCCGTTCCTGGAACAGCTGGCGACCGGACCGGACGACGGGCAGTGCCTGAGCCCCCGGGTCGCCCTCGAGCTCCGTTCCAGGCTGGGCGCCGCCATCGCTTACGACATGCGCGCCAGTTCCCTGAGGGGGGGCGGCGACGGGATGGATCCGGACCGGCGGACAATCGCCGAAGCCATGAGACGGCTGGGCGTGGCGCCGGCCCCCGGGGACGCCTGCCCGGACGGCGCGGCCGGGCTGGAGACGGCTGGAAAGCTGCTGCGCGAGTCCTCCGAGGCCCTGGACCGCCCCTCCCCCTCTGACCCGGCGGCCCTGGATGCCAAGGCCAGGCTCGCCCGCTTCCTCATGGGCGATTCAGGGCCTTTCAGGGTCCTGGACCCTCTTCGCGAGGAGCTGCCCCCCGACAGCGACATCAGGGCCGCGCTCGGGCTCTACGAGGAGATCCTCCGGCTCGTGCCCCCCGAAGGGCGCGGGGACGCCCCGTCCGCCGGCCCCGTCCCTGCGAGGCGCGCCGAGGCTGCGCTGGGCGCCGCGCGATGCATGATCTACCTGGGAGATGCCGGGGGGGCCCGCAGCCTGCGCCGGACCGCCGCCAGGGAGGCCGGAGTCAGGGAGTCCGCCTGCGGCGCCGCTCTCGAGGGCCTCGACGCCTGGGGCGCCGCCCCCCAGATCCTCCTCGCCCTGGCAGAGAGCGCCGAGGAAGCAGGCGATTTCGAACTCGCCTCCAGCCTCCTCACCGAGGTCAACGGCCACCTCACGAGACGGCTGGGGGCCCACGACCGTCGGTCCATCCGGTCCTTCGTGCTTCTGGCCCGCGCCTACGCCATGCAGGGCGAGAACATATCCGCAGCAGCCTCGAGGGCCAGGGCGGCGGAGTCGCTCGAGACATGCTGGCCGCTGGACCCGGCCGTCCCGGAACTGAGAAACATGGCGGGGTCGGAGTTCGTTCACCTGGACGAGCCCGTGCTTGCGGCGGAGCTCCTGAGGCGGGGGACGGACGAGACGGAGCGCCTGCTGGGCGCGAGCCATCCGCGTGTCATCAGGGCGCTCATGAGCCTGGGCCAGGTCCACGTGTTCGCCGAAGAATTCTCGGGGGCGGCCGACGCGTTCAGGCGGCTCGTGTCCTTCATGGACGGCCTGCCTCCCGGCTTCCGTCCGCGGAAGGGCGCCTTCGTGGACGCCGAGCTTCATGCTCTGGCCCTCGAAGGGCTGGCCGTCTCGCTGGCCAAGTGCCGCGACTTCAGCGGTGCCGCCGCCCTCTTCAGGCGCGCGCGAGAGATCGGCAGCGAAATTCACGGGCCCGACTCCCCGCTGGCGCTCAATTCCCTCTTCCACGAGGCGGAGATGGCATTTGCCGCCGGTGACCTGCCCAAGTCGCTGAGGCTCCACAAGAAGGCGCTGGCCGCAAGGAAGCTGGCCCTGGGGCCGGATCACCCGGACACTCTGATCTCGCAGAAGGCCGTATCCACCCTGGCCGGACGGACCTGAGCTCCGTCACGTGCCTCCGGACACGGGAGCAGGCCGGCAGTGAGGCCTCGGCGAGCCAGGAGCCGGGCGGTCCTGGCCGGCATCCCCCGCGCCAGTCCCAGTCCCCCGTCCGATCCCGGGAACTGGCGGGATCGGGGTGCTGCTTTCCGGCGCTCAGGACTTTAGAGCGTCTCGATCTTAATAACCTTGCCCCTTCATGCCTCACTCCAGGATCCTTCAGCTGCCCCCGGAGTGGCCCCGCCTCCAGCGACCCCGCCAGGTCCCTCGCCTTCCTCGACCCCGGCAGTGCCCCGCCTTCCGCTGCCCCAGCAAGACCTGGACATTTCGTGACCGCCCCAGCGCCGTCCGCCCCGAGGAACATCCATGGCCCTCCCCTTTCCCGGCACGTTCCTTAGCCTCGTCGCCTTCGTCCTGGCCGCCCTGTCGGCCATCCGGATCCTGGGTGCGTCTCCCGCCAGGGCGTCCGCCAGGAAGGGCTGGAGCAATGGCAAGAGGCCCGCCCGGACCGGCCCCGCCCCCAGAGAGAAGCCCGTTCCGGAGGCACGTCGGGCGCCGTCCCCTGCCCCCGCCCCGAAAGCCGTCACGTCCGGCCCGCCGGGAGGCTGGCCCGCCTGGGATTTCGCCAGCATGGGCCCGGCCCTGGACGACGAGGTCCGCACGGCCGAGAGCCTCTCCAGGCAAGGCGACTGGAATAGGGTCAGGTTATTCTGGGAGTGCGTCCGGTCCTTGTCCATGATGCTCCACGGCCCCGCCGACATCAGGCCCTGGGCGGCGCTCTCGCGGCTGGCCCGCTCGGTCGCGGAGCTCTCTGACGAAGCCGAAACACGGGAGAAGGCCGCCTCCCTGGCCCGCGGCGCGCTAGAGGGTCTGCGAAAGGCCGAGGGGGACCCGGACGTGCTCGAGCTCGAGTCAGCCTTCGCGTCCGGGACGCTGAAGATGGCCTCGGTCGGGGAGCGTGAGGCCGTCGACGGTGAGCAGCGTGCCTCCGCCAGGAATGACGAGGAGGTCAACAGGGAGGGTCCGACCTCCGCCTGGAATGACGAGGAGGTCAACAGAGAGGGGCCGACCTCCGCCTTGAATGACGAGGAGGTCAACAGGGAGGGGCCGACCTCCGCCTGGGATGACGAGAAGGCCGACTGGGAGGAGCGGGTCTCCGGCCTGGAGGGAGAGGGAGACGACGGGGAGGAGCGGGCCTTCGCCCGTGATGGCGAGGAGGACGGGGAGGAGCGGGCCTCCGTCCATGACGGTGATGACGAGGAGGACGGCGGGGACGATGACGTAGATGCCTGGTCCCATCCTGACGAGAAGTTCCACGAAGTGCCGGCCAGGGTCAGCTTCACCCTGAACGCGACCACCCTTCCCTTCCACGGCAACGGCTGGGTCCTGCTCGGGAGCCGAAGCGTCCTCCTGTCACCCCCGCGCCGGGACCTCGGCAGGCTGAGGGAGATGGTCGCTGAGTCGGAATCGAAGCGGGGCGGCAGATGGTCGCCCAAGACGCACTCGCTCAGGTCGGAGCTGGGCGACGCAATTGCCTACGAGATTGCCTCCCGTGCCTTGCGGGGCCCGCTCGGGAACGGCGCGGCCCCCGGAGTGGGGCCGGGCGAGCCGGCTGGGGAGCCGGAGGGCCCGGATCTGGAGGATACCGCATACGCGCGGAAACTCCTGACCGAGGCCTCGGAGGCACTGGACAGGAAAAGCCCGACTCATCCCCGGGCGCTGGACGCCAAGGAGCGGCTCATGCGCTTCCTCATGGGGGAGTCCGGACCCGTGAGGGTGCTGAGGCCGGTCGCGGAAGAGTTCCCTCCCGAAAAGGATCTGAAGAAGGCGCTCTCGCTGGCCCGGTCGATCCGGAGGGACTCCAGGAAGGAGAAGGGCGGCGTTCTGGAGAACTTTTTCAGGCCCGACGGCATGAGGAGAGTCGAGATGCTCCTGTCGGCTGCCCGGTGCCTGAGCCGGCTGGGGCACGAAGAGGGCGCCGTCAAAGCTCGCATGAAGGCCAGGGAGGAATCCAACTACGACCCGAAGGAGATTGCGGACAAATTGCCCCCGACCCTCTACGCGGCGCAGCTCGTCCACGAGCTGGCAGAGAGCGCCTTCGACGAGGAAAGCCCCGCGCCGGCCGGCCTTCTGTACCAGAAAGCGCTGGCGACATTCGGGGCGGCCCTGGGTGGGGCCCACCGCCTGACCCTCCAGACGAGCGTCAGGCTGGCTGACACCCTCACCCATCCGTCCGAGCGGCTTCACAGGGCAAGCCTGCTGGCCAGGGCCGCGGAGACCCTGGAAGCCCGCTGGCCGCTGGATCCCGACATCCCGGAGCTCAGGTTCATGGCCGCGACGGATTTCATGTTCCTGGATGAACACGGCACCGTCCTCCCGTTCCTGAGACGTATGGCAGAGGTGATCGAGAGCGTTCTGGGGTGGCCCCATCCGCGCGTTGTCCGGGCGGTCTTCGTCCTGGGCAGGGTTCTCCTCGACGCAGGAGAATTCCTGGAGTCGGAGGCCGCGTTCCGGAGAGTTGCGGAACACATGGACACCGTTTCCCGCCCCCGCAAGGGCGCCTACCTGAACGAGTCGCTGCACGCCACGGTCCTGGGCCAACTTGGCCTGGCGCTCCTGAACTCCGGCAACTTCCGGGAAGCCCTAGACTACTTCACCCTCGAGATGGAGAAAATGACGAAGCTGTCAGGCCCCGACTCCCCGGAGACGCTCGAGGCCGAGTACTGCAGGGCCCTGGCCCTTTACGGCATGGGAGATCCCGACAGGGCCCTGAGCATCCAAAGGAAGGTTCTCGCCTCCAGGAAGCGGGTCCTGGGGCCGTTCCATTCGGACACCAAGCTCTCGTCAGTCACTGTCAGGGACCTGGAGAGCAGACTCTGAGGGTTGCCTGACGCCGTGCGCAGTGCCGGCGTCATCCGTCACGTTCCATTAGGGTGGCCCCCATGGAGAGAGCCGAGCCCGTGTACAGCTACTCAGTTTTCACTGAATATTACCTCGGTGGATATTTGTTGGACTGTGGCTGTTCACTGACGATGATAAGGGGGACTTCTCAGGGCACAGATTAGCCTTGTTTCGGAAGCAAGGGAGCTCCTCTGCCCAGGGTCTCCTTCCCCATCCTTCCCCCTTGCCCAGGGGCTCCTTCGTACCGATTATGAGTCCAACAAATATCCACCGGAGTAATACCGTCTGTTCCTGCGTAAGACCTTGAAAAAAAATTCATTTCTAAAGAAATTCTCCTTTGATTATCTCTCCCATATCCCTTACAAGATGCACTGTCCCATCAAACTGAAAAAAATATCATTGACCTTCACCCGTGTCAGAAACACTCAAATTTAACCTTCGCCAGTGTCAGAAACACTCAAATTTAACCTTCGCCAGTGTCAGAAACACTCAAATTTAACCTTCGCCAGTGTCAGAAACACTTGGCCTTTGCCCATGTCAGAAATTCGGGTCTTCACAACAATGCATGGGTGGGGGGGGGCAGCGCCTGCGGGCGGTTAGATTGACACATCTGGCCTTCTAGAGAGTAAGATTTCAAGAATCTTAGGGGCTTGGGAGGCTCGTTTTGGAAGCTCGCTACATCTTCCA
The DNA here is from genome assembly GCA_031263525.1 of Deltaproteobacteria bacterium. GTDB lineage: Bacteria > Desulfobacterota > Desulfarculia > Adiutricales > Adiutricaceae > JAIRZX01. The sequence continues at coordinate 7,534 of JAISFP010000121.1, forward strand.
TACCTTGAGGGCGCGTGGTTACGACCAGGTGCCAGGCATAAGCTATGTTGCAGGAGTTACGACCCTCAAGCTTATTCCTCAACCTCGTCTCGTCAAGTGTCCTGTCTGTGGTTCTCCTGACGTCACTCTCAATGGGAAGAAGACAAGAACCCTCAGGTCTCATCACCCATATCAGGACAGGCCGGTCAACTTCGAGATCGAAGTTCCTATAGTCCATTGTGCCGCTTGCGAGATCACGAGACAGATCGATCTCGTTATCGCTGACCCAAAGAAGCACTACAC
>JAISFP010000142.1 GCA_031263525.1 Deltaproteobacteria bacterium
TTCTTCCATATTTCAGTAGCGAATCATAGCGAGCAGATACCAGTGCTGGAGGGGTTACCCGACCTTTCCACTTCAGGACTGATAGCCAAATTCCGACATTTGATTAAATGGGTAATATCGCAAGTCCTGGTTAATATTGCCAAATTGCTGACAGCTCTTGAAAAACAACGGTTTGATCAGAAATGCCGTCAGTCTTTTGCTGTGAATAGCTCTGTGCCACCGGTATCAGATGTTCCAGGTTGCGAGGGGCCAACAGGTGAGAACGGACCAACACCTTAAGAACATGCAGGGCCAGGGTCGTGGTAGATGCAGGGTTGCAGGGCCTGGCTGCCGGTAGTTAATTTTTTGGAACGCTCCTCCTCATTTGACATGTTTGCCTGCGGCGTACGGCGAGGCTCCTTTTTTTTGAGTGAGACATCTCGGGCCTTGGTTGTCCGGATCGTCCGGCGCTTCCCGCCAAGGGATTTAAAACTTGATCAGCTACGGGCGGACCCGGACTAAGGGGTGGAGCAGGAGCTACCGCTGGGTTGCCCGGTCGTTTGCCGGAGTTCGTCTTCCGGAAGAGGGTCAACGCTGGCCGGTGTAGTGAAGATGTCCAGCGGACAGTGCCGGCCCCTGAGAGCGGGCCTGTGTCAAGACACGGCACCAAGCTCATGATAGCGTCATTGCTCACGACCATACTCATGCTCACGGCAATTGACAAAGCCGTTGCGGGAGGCGGCTCATGCAAGTCGTCAGTGGAACCGGCCAGCCCTGAAAGCGGACATGATGTGCTCTACTGCCGGAACTGAAACGAATTGAAAAACGGAGTGCATGTCCCGGCGACGTAAGGCCACGAGCGCGTATCGCCGTTCGCGTAACCTGCTGTGCTGTCCTTTCCTATTACGCTTCCGGATAAATATTAGAAAATCTTGAAAGCTTTACCCACATTATGGGAACGAGTAATGGCAAAGAGATACTAGATCTGGGGTCTTGCACTGATTTCCCCCTGGTACGATAGCAAAAATTATAGCATTTAACCGAACTCGTAATAAGTACATGCAAGTCAGCAGGACGAAACCATTTCCCTCATGAATCACTCGTGTGGAGAACACGATGTTGCCGCCTTCGAATCTATGCCCGCTTCCGGAGAGGTAAACGTCGGCGGCGTCGCGTCCAGCGTGTTGCAATGTCTGCCCGCCTCTGAAAGTCGCTCCCTGTTCGGAAGCCATTTCGTTCGCCAGTGTCTGCGCCATCTTTCCGATGCCGCCCAGCTGCATTGCGGTGCCGTCCCGCTGTGTCCATCTGCAGGCGCTAATCAGCACCGCGTAGACACTTTCGGTCGATTGCTCCATAGCGCTGTAGGCATTGAATCTCTCACAGCAGCTCTTGTTTTCCAGACATGGGGGTTTTTTGACCAGTCGTGAATCCTACTGGAAACCTTGCGGGATCTGCAAGTGAAAAGGGCGTACCTGGAAAGGGATGATGTCTGCGCTTCGGTAGTTCTGCCAGCCGGACTGGCCTGCGGCGGCAAAAGCGTCGCCCATGTCCAGAACAGACGCAGAGAGAAGCGCGAAGGAAAAGAGAAATGCGAGATGAAGAAAACGGGAACCTCTGGTCATGATCTTCCTGCCTTTCTTGGGCGGCCGGGTGTCGGAGCTGGTTTGGATTTGCAAGTCCAGCCATGAGACCATCACTTCTCGATGGTAGAAACGAATATTTTCTCGGATCGTTGTCAGCATCTGTTCCAGAACAATTCATCTTTCCGCAGTTGCGACTTCCAGAATCTGAACTGACCAGAAACTGAAAGATTCAGAGCATCAAAGATCCAGATTGTGGAATTAAAACGCCGTGGATAAATACACTCTATCAGCCTTTGCTTTTCAGATCAGGCTGTGATGCTGATCATGAATAATGGACAGCTGAACATTTTTTGTACATGATAAACTATTTTAATTTTTGATGACATTCAAAAGAAAATACAATATTAATATCGCAATATAAACTAAATAATAAATCAATATTAAAATATTCTAAAATGTTCTTGGTATGCGCTGTCGGCACAAGTGTGGAATTTCGCTTTCTCTGATACTCCGTTCCAAGTAGCAACTGCCGGTGCCGCCACGGCATCCGGCTTATCGCTCAGCCTGACTGCTGTCACTTGTTACCGCAGTATCCTTGCTTTTGTCTCTGGCCAATAGTTAGTCAGTGTGTGTTGCCGCGGAATCATGGCCTCTTTCTCAGAGCGGCAACTGTCACTTGTTACCGCAGCATCCCGGCTTTTGTCTCTGGTCAGTAGTAGTCAGTTTGTGTTGCCACGGCATCCTGGCCGCTTTCTCAGCCTGACAGCAGTCTGTCGGCGGCGCAACGGCATTCCTCTTGCTCACTCCGCCCGACGGTTGCCGGACTGCAGCAGGGGAGCGGCTGTCAGCACGTGACGAAGTCTTCTGTTCGTGTACCGACGGGCGAAACAGTCGGTTGGGAGCATGGCCGGGACGGGGTGAACTGACGATGGATCCTGGCCGAACCTCAAGGCCCTGAACGGAAGCCCATTCGAAATTGAAGGGGGCCGGAAGGCCGGCTTGCACCGTCCTCCCGGCCCCGTTCTCGCTAGAAGAGAGGTGAGACATGAGAGTCATTTTAGCCGGCCCCATGGAAAGGGCCGCCCTTTAAACGATGAGATTCTGAAGTCCTGCTGGCTCAGGCGAGGTGCCTGGCCGCGCCTACGAAGTTTCGAAAATCTCCGGATTCGGGGAATCTCCGGGATTCAGGCAGCCTCCGGAATTTTATGAGCCTCCGGTTTCGGAAGTCTCCGGATTCGGGGAATCTCCGGGGTTCAGGGTGCCTCCGGGATTATGTGAGCCTCCTGTTCGGGAAGTCTTCGGGTTTCAGGGAGTCTTCTGGATTCTGGGAACCTCCGGGATTTGGGGAGTCCGGGATTCCTGTAGAGAACGGGAACCTTCGCGAGGCTCCGGGGATTCTCCGGGAGGGACAAGGGCGATTATTGGCCTTTTAGGCACCCCGCTCCAGATCCATGAAGCCGGCGCGGATTTCTGGCCAGATCTGAGCGACCTTCGGGCTCGAGGTCCTGAGGATCATGAGCTCCGGGAGGAAGGGCCTCAGCCCGGCCCAGTCCCTCATGTGCAGGAAGATGCCGGCCAGGGCCCTCCTGGCCTCGCCGCTGTCGGGCTCGTCCGCGAGGGCGCTCCGGAAGGCCTCGGCCGCCGCCTGGTGATTCCCGACGTTCAGGAGGAAGTATCCGAGGTTCATGCGGAGCCTGGTCTCCGTCGGCCTGAGCCTCGCGAGCCTCGCGAGGAGGGGCACGGCCTTGCCGGTCTCGCCGCGGGCGGCGAGTTCCTTCACAGCAGCGAGCAGCATCTCCGGGTCCTCGGGATGCCCGTCGGGGCTCCTGCCGGGGTCCCTCCTCGCGAACCTGCCTCCCGGTGCCCTGAAGGGAGGCGGCACCGTCTCGCCTTCCAGGGCGAAGATGTAGAAGTCCCCCCGTGAAGACTCGCCGCGGTCGTGGAAGCATTCCGGGAATCGGTGGGGCACGAAGCCCTCCAGTGTGAAGGGCCGCCAGAGGCAGGCGGCAATCTCACCTATCCTGCTCCTGGCCCCTGCAGGGTAGAGGACAGCGGCGAACCTTGAGGACAGCGCGAACAGCCGCGAGAGCTCTTCTGCCGTCTCCTCCGGGTCGGGATCTCCCTCTCCCGGCGTACCGAAACGGCGGGAGACGGCCACGTCGCAGGTGCGCCCGTCCGCAGGGGAGCCCGTGTCGGTCCCGGCTGATGCGGAGAGTTCGGAAAGTTCGTCGGACGGGAAGGAAAGTCTGCCGTGATTGGCAGTGCGAATTGCGTCACTGCCTGTCAGGCTGTCTCCGAGGAGGCCGGCAGTGCGATTTTCGTCACTGCCTGCCTGGCTGTCTCCGAGGAGGCCGGCAGTGCGATTTCCGTCACTGCCTGCCTGGCTGAATCCAAGGAGGGCGGCGGGGCGGTTTCCGTCACTGCCTGCCTGGCTGTCTCCGAGGAGGGCGGCGGGGCGGTTTCCGTAACTGCCGGCAGGGCCGTCTCCGGGGGGAGCGGCGGGGGAGGTGCCGTCCAGGCCTAAGCAGGAGGATCCCCTGAGGCCGGCCGCGGAGCTGGCAGGCTGGGTTCCGTCATGGCAGACGTCCTCGTCGGGGAAGCTCGGGTGGATCCTCACGGGATGGCCGCAGTCCGGCACCAGGGGAGGGCGGAGCCCTCCGGGAAGCTCTGTCACGGTCCGGCAGCCGCAGGACCCGCACAGGACGGAGATCACCCAGGACTCGAAGCGGCTCACCCGGCCTCCCGGAAGGTAGGGGGAGGCCGCGAGGGGGTTCCGCCCGTCCGCAGGTCCCGCGCCCGGCGTCATGTCAGACGTACAGATCGACATAGTAACCCTTCCCGTACGAGGGGGGGACGGACCTCAGGGCCGCCTCGGGCTGTGTCTCGGTCCTGGGCCGCTCCTGGCGTCTCTTGCCGAAGATTTCCCCCAGGAGCTCCTCCCGGAGGCTCGAGTCGCGGGTCGAGGGCGCCTGCCTGGCCTGTGCCGGCCTGGGCTGGGCGGGGAGGTTCCTGGGTGTCGAGACGGGGTTCATGGCTGTTTCCTTCCGGAATGTTGGACTTCCCGCGAATGCCGACACCCGCCCCTCCGGGCTGGGCGTGGGGAGGCTGAGGGCCGCCGTCGAGAGGCCGTCTTTCCGGACGGTAGCTATATCAAGAATTGGGCCAAGATTTCCGCTCTGCCGGGGAGGGTTCTCTGGCACGGTTCAGGCGAGGGGCCGGCAGAACCCCAGCTCCGGCAATGTCTGACTCCGAGACGATCATAGGATATGCGGGAGGTGGAGGTGATGCTGATAATGACATAGGGGATTACGAAGTTGACGACAGCGGAGGTGACGCTGATGGCGATGGAGCAGATGGTGACGAAGCTGAGGACGATGGGGGTTGCGACGACGGTGCCGACGGTGCCGATGATGTAGCAGATGATAGTGGCTGCGAATGATGTGACGATGGGGGTGATGATATAAGGGGATGATGAAACTGGCAAGGATGTATGTGACGACGACAATGCCGATGATGCAGATGATGATGAAGTAGATGATGTTGGAACGGAGGTGACGATGATGGTGTTGGCGCTGGCGATGACGAGGCTGGCAAGGATGGAGGTGACTACGACGGTGCCAATGGTGTAGTAGTAGATAATGATGGCTTCGAAGGAGGTGGCAATGATGGAGATGACATAAGATATCGATGAAGCTGACAAGGATGGAGGTGACGACGACAATGCCGATGATGAAGATGATGAAGTAGATGATGTAGTCAACGGAGGTGACGATGACGGTGATGACGCAGGCGATGACGAAGCTGGCAAGGATGGAGGAGACTACGACGATGTCGACGGTGCCGATGGTTTAGCAGACGATAGTGGCTACGAAGGATGTGACGATGGCGATTGTGATGATGCAGGCGATGATGAAGCTGGCAAGGATGGAGGTGACTACGACGATGCTGACTATGAAGTAGGTGATGGTAGCGATGAAAGATGTGACGATGATGGTGATTGCACATGTGATGACGAAACTGGCAGGGAAGGAGGTGAAGACGATGCCGATGATGACTATGATGATGTGGACGATGATGGAGATGACGATGGTGAATCAGATGATGACGAAGACGATGACTGTGATGATGATGGTGGTGGTGAAGGAGGGTGAACGGTGCGGGGGGGCGGTGAGCGAGAGGGGAGGGGCTGGGGCCGTGATTTAGAGGCAGGCCGGTCGAAACGGGCCCCATGTGGCGTGACAGTCTCTCCCGTAGGCCCCATCCGGCCTTGCCCGGCCGGGTCCGGGCGGCTATAATGCGCCAAAAGCACGACGCCCTCGCGGCATCCTGAAGCCGCGGGCGAGTAAGGCCGCGGCGGCCCCGGTCCGGAGGCCGTCGGCTGGCCCCCGTGAAGCATGCTTTTAGCCGTCTGCCTTTCCGTACCGAGACGGCGTCCCGCCGGGGATGCCGGAGCAACAAGTGGAGTTGTTGATGAGTTTGGCCCAGCCTTCCAGTTTCCCGTCCGCGTCACGGGCCCGCCTTCTGGCCCGGATCCGTCCTGCCCCACTCCGCTCCCGTCAGGTGCGGACAGGGGCCGGCATCCCGCTCTCCCGCCGGATTCCCGGCGGGCCCAGCTGTCCGGGTCGCCGCCATGTTTAGGAGGGTGGCGGTTGCCAACCGCGGGACCATAGCCGCCCGCCTGGTGAGGGCCCTGGCCGGGCTGGGGGTGGCCTCGCACGTTCTGTGTTCCGAGGCGGACCGGGACAACCCTTACGTGGAGGCTGCGGACGGCTTCACCGTGCTGGGCCCCCCGCCCCCCAGGGAGAGCTACCTGGACAGGGAGAGGGTCTGCGCGGCGGCCCTGGCGGCCGGCTGCGACGCGTTGCATCCCGGATACGGGTTCCTGGCCGAGGACGCGGAGTTCGCGCGGCTCTGCGGCGAGAGGGGCCTGGCTTTCATAGGGCCGTCACCGAAGTGGCTCCGGATCATGGGCGACAAGGTGGCGTCCCGGAACCTCATGCGGGAGCGCGGGCTCCCCCTGTGCCCCTCCACCGGCATCCTCCGCGGCGACGCGGCGGAGATGGCCCGCGAGTGCGAGGCCCTGGGCTTCCCTCTTCTCATCAAGCCCGCGGGCGGGGGCGGCGGCATCGGCATGGTGCCGGTGCTTTCTTCCGACAGGCTGGTCTCCGCCCTGGAGGCAGCGGCCAGCCAGGCCGAGCGCGGCTTCGGCCGCAGGGAGCTCTACGCGGAGAGGCTCCTCGTCTCGCCCAGGCACGTCGAGTTCCAGATAGCCTCCGACGGGACAAGTGCCGTCCATCTCCGCGAGCGCGACTGCAGCGTCCAGCGCCGCCGCCAGAAGGTGGTGGAGGAGGCGGGCGCGCCCGCCATCCCCCGGCACGAGCTGGACGCCATGGCGGCTAGGGCTGCGGCCATCATGGGGGGGTGCGGATACGACCACGTGGGCACCGTGGAGACCCTGTACTCGCCGGAGACCGGCTTCGGCTTCCTGGAGGTGAACCCCCGGCTCCAGGTGGAGCATGCCGTGACCGAGGAGGTCACCGGGGTGGACCTGGCGGAGCTCCAGATCCGCCTGGCCGCCGGCGGGAAGGTGCCGGATCTCCTGCCGGAGGCCCCGGAGATGTCGGGCCACGCCGTGGAGTGCAGGATCTACGCCGAGGACTCCCTGCGCTTCCTTCCCTCCCCGGGACCGCTCACCGTCTTCCGTCCCCCCTCGGGAGAGGGCGTCCGCGTGGAGACCGGCTTTGCCGAGGGCGGCAGGGTCACCCCTTTCTACGACCCCATGATAGCCCAGGTCATAACCCGGGGGACCGACCGCGTACGCGCCATTGATCTCATGTTCGACGCGCTGGGGGAGTTCAGGATCGAGGGCGTCAAGACCAACATAGGGTTCCTGAGGGCCCTCATGAAGCAGGACGCCTTCCGCGAGGGCAGGGTGCATACCACCATGGCCGAGGAGCTGGTCAAGACCGAGGGCTACGTGCCTCTCATCTAGCGCCGCCTGCCATCCCTTTCGGGCGGGGGGGTCAGCATTGGCCTGCCTTGGCCGGTCCCCGCAGGCTGACAGGCTCCGGGCCTTCATGCCGGCAGGGCCGTTCCCCTGAGCCTCTCGGGGTGCGGCCTTCAGGCAGGCAGGGCCGATACCCCGAGCCTCTCGGGGCCGTGGCCTTCAGCCAGCCAGGGCCGTACTCCGGAGCCTCTCGTGGGCGATGCCTTCAGCCCGCCAGGGCCGTACTCCGGAGCCTCTCGGGGCGGGGCCTTAAGGCCGTCAGCGGCGGTTCCAGATGCCTCTCTGGGCGTGTCCTTCAGGCCGGCAAGGCCGATATCCTTAACCTCTCGGGGCGGGTCCTTTATCATGAAAGAGTTGTCCGGGGCCTCGGCACCGGGGACACTGCGACATCCAGCTGTGTTGCATGACGCGGCTTTCATGGACCGGGGTGCCGCGCCGTGCCGCATGAAGGTGTAGGTCGGCAAGGCCGAAACCCGGAACCTCTCGGGGAGGGTCTTTCAGGCCAGCAAGGCCGATACCCGGAACCTCTCGGGACTGGGCCTTCATGCCGGCAGGGCCGTACCTCGGAGTCTCTCGGGGGCGTGGCCTTCAGCCCGCCAGGGCCGGACCCCGGAGCCTATCGGGGCGTGGCCTCCGACCTCCGTTCCTGAGGGCCGTTCCCCGGAGCCTATCGGGGCGTGGCGCTGACCTCAGGGCCGCCAGGGCCGGTCCCCGGTCGGGGCAGACCCCCATTCCCCCAGTAGCCGGCCAGTTCCGGCAGGGTCTGTTCCCCGGCAGGGCCCGCCGAGCATCTGGCAGGGCCCGCCGAACATCAGGCAGGGCGACGGAGAGGCAGGCCGGCCCTTCCGGCCTCCTGACCCCGGCCTTTCCCCCCCCGCGGCGTCCCGAGGGGCCTGCGGGGGCAGCGCAGGACCGCACATGCAGCCAAAGATCGACTTCCACTGCCACTCGACCTTCTCCGACGGGACCCTGGAGCCCTACCAGCTCGTGGCGGCAGCCTCTTCGGCGGGCCTGGCCGGGCTGGCCCTGACCGACCACGACACCACGGAGGGGACGGAGCTCTTCCTGGAGGCGGGGCGGAAAAAGGGGTTCCTGGCCGTCGCGGGCACGGAGCTCTCGCTGGACTACAGGGCCACCACCCACCTCCTGGGCCTCGACGTCCTTCCGGAGAGCTCCAGGCCCCTGGACCTGGGCTTCATCCAGAAGTTCAGGGAGGAGAGAAACGAGGGCATCTACGTTGCTCTGGAGGCCATCGGGAAGCCCGTCTCACGCGAGGCCGTGTCGGGGTTCGCGGGCGAGGGCCAGACCGGCAAGCCCCATTTCGCGAAGGCCATGCTGAAGGCCGGGTACGTGACGGCCCGCCAGGAGGCCTTCGACCTTTACCTGGGCATAGGGAAGCCGGCGTACGTGAAGAAGCGCCGCCTCACCCCCCCCGAGGGCATAAGGCTCCTCCTGGACGCCGGATGGTGCCCCGTCCTGGCCCACTCGATCTCCATGGAGGCGCCCCTGGAGGAGTACCCGAAGATTTTCGAGGAGTGGAAGGCCTGGGGCCTGGTGGGCCTGGAGGTCTGGCACCCCTCCCATTCCCCGGAGGTGGCGGCCTATTTCGACTCCCTGGCCGACGACGCCGGCCTGGTCGCCACCTGCGGCTCCGACTTCCACGGCGCCAACAAGGACGTTCCCATAAACTGGACGAGGGATAACAGCCCTCTCTCCTTGACCGTCCTTGACCGTCTCCGCGATGGGCTCAGGGCGGAGCTGGCTCGGGCCGGGGGAGGCGAAGCCTCGTCCTGAGAGGGGTTTTAAGTTGGCGCCCGCCCGCTGGCCCAAGTTGGTGCCGTCACGTCGGCCGGACCGAAGCCCTGGACGGCCCTCTCCGGATGTCCTCTCCCCGGTCCGGACCGGACCTTCTGGGAGATAAGCGTGGACGGGCTGGCCCCGGCCCCTGCAGGGGTCTCGGTCGGGAATTGGCCGGAATCTCGTCCGGCCAGGGCGGGGAGGTCCGAAATCCCGGCCTGGCTGAACTCTGTGAGGCTGATGCGAGAGAGGGCCGAGCCCAGGGTCGGTACGGGGCTGAGGATGGCCGAGCCCAGGGTCGGTACGGGGCTGAGGATGGCCGAGCCCAGGGTCGGCGGAGGGCTGAGGAAGGCCAGAGCCCGGGGTCGGCGGAGGGCTGAGGAAGGCCAGAGCCCGGGGTCGGTGCAGGGCTGAGGAAGGCCGAGCCCAGGGTCGGTACGGGGCTGAGGAAGGCCAGAGACCGGGGTCGGCGGAGGGCTGAGGAAGGCCGAGCCCGGGGTCGGCGGAGGGCTGAGGAAGGCCGAGTCCCGGGTCGACGGAGGGTTGAGGAAGGCCGAGCCCAGGGTCGGCGCAGGGCTGAGGAAGGCCGAGCCCAGGGTCGGTACGGGGCTGAGGAAGGCCCTAGTCCAGGCTCGGCACGGGACTGAGGAAGGCCCTAGACCAGGCTCGGCACGGGGCTGAGGAAGGCCCTGGTCCAGGGTCGGCACGGGGCTGAGTAAGGCCAGAGCCCAGGGTCGGCGGAGGTCTGAGGAAGGCCAGAACCCAGGGTCGGCTGAGGGCTGAGGAAGGCCCGAGCCCAGGGTCGGCACGGGACAGAGGAAGGTCCTAGTCCAGGGTCGGTACGGGGCTGAGGAAGGCCAGAGCCCAGGGTCGGAGCAGGGCTGAGGAAGGCCGAGCCCAGGCTCGGCACGGGGTTGAGGAAGGCCGAGCCCAGGGTCGGAGCAGGGCGGAGGAAGGCCAGAACCCGGGGTCGGCGGAGTGCTGAGGAAGGCCGAGCCCGCGGTCGGCACGGGACTGAGGAAGGTCCTAGTCCAGGGTCGGTACGGGGCTGAGGAAGGCCAGAGCCCGGGGTCGGCGGAGGGGTGAGGAAGGCCGAGCCCAGGGTCGGCGGAGGGCTGAGTAAGGCCGAGTCCAGGGTCGGCGCAGGGCTGAGGAAGGCCGAGCCCAGGGTCGGTACGAGGCTGAGGATGGCCGAGCCCAGGGTCGGCGCAGGGCTGAGGAAGGCCCGAGCCCAGGCTCGGCGCAGGGCTGAGGAAGGCCCGAGCCCAGGCTCGGTACTGGGCTGAGGAAGGCAGAGCCGGGATTGGCAGAAGGCTGAGAAGGGCTAGGCCCAGGTATGGGCGAAAGTCGGGGGGGCCCGATCACCCCCTTCCAGGCGGAAGCAGATGGAGGGCCGAAGTCCAGGACAGGCATAAGTCAGGGGATGGCCGAAGCCGGGGAAGACCCGTGAAGACGGCTGGCCTGCGGGCGCGGGTGGGATCGGGCCGGAATCCCTGCCTTTCCTTGTTTAGGGGAGGCTGCGGCTGCGAAGTGTTACTATGGGCCGTGTGGAAGTTTTTTTGTCCGGGGGCACGGCTCCCGGGCGCCAGGCAAGCCGCAAGGCGCGGGAGCGGATCCCGCGCAGCCGGGCAAGGAGGTAGCTGAAGATGGCTGACAGTACCGGTGTGAAGGTGTTAGGGCTCCATATGAGCCCCAGGATCGACGGGAGTTCCGCAAAGATGCTCAACGTCTTTGCGGACGGCGTGGAGAGGGCCGGTGCCCAGTTCAAGGCGCTGTCGGTGTCCCAGCTCGACATCAGGGGCTGCGTCGAGTGCGGCCACTGCAGCGAGAAGGGCGAGTGCGCCATAGACTTCGACGACATGGGCCAGATCTACTCCGCGTGGGAGGAGGCCGCCGCCGACGCCAAGGCGGGGATTTCCACGAAGATTGTTATCGCCACCCCAGTCTTCTTCTACGACATGCCCAGCCAGGGCAAGGCCGTCCTGGACAGGAGCCAGGCGTTCTGGACCCGCCGCTACGTCCTGGGCCAGAACGCCGAGGGCATCGCGGGGGCCAAGGGATTCCTCCTGGCCTGCGGGGCCACCAAGGGCAAGGACCTCTTCATGCCCGTGACGCTGGCGGTGAAGTACCTCTTCGATGCCATAGGCTTCCCCAAGAGCTTCCCGGTGCTCTCGTTCCGCGGCATCGAGCGCCCCGAGAAGTTCTCGGACGACCAGCTGACCGGAATCCAGGAGGCCGGCTTCGAGTTCGCCCAGTCGTCCGAGCCGGAGTAGGGGAGGCACCCGGAAACGGCTATGGTCCGGCCAAGGCAGGCCTCTCCCGTGTGACGAGTCGGTCAGGAGCCCTGCCGGGTTCTCCGGCAGGTCCGGCGCCGAGTCGGCCAGGAGCCTCGCCGAGCTTTCCGGCTGGACCGGCACCGAGTCGGCCAGGAGCCTCGCCGAGCTTTCCGGCTGGCCCGGCACCGAGACGGCCAGGAGCCTCGCCGAGCTATACGGCAGGCCCGGCACCAAGTCGCCCAGGAGAC
>JAISFP010000211.1 GCA_031263525.1 Deltaproteobacteria bacterium
GTTAAACGGTTAAGCCCGGAGCTTGTTGCGCTGAGTTGAAAGCAGAGGAGACCAGCGCCAGGAGTCTCGCGTGTACGGGGCATATTCAACAGTAGCATATCTGGTGGCTTAAGGTATGAGCGACACAACAGAGGCCCTCGGGAGGAGTGGGCAGACCTAACTTGAAGAAATGCCATAAGTCCTGTATTATCAGACTGTTGGGCGTACATGAAGTTCTGCGGCGTTCACGGGGCTTTTAGGTATCAAGGCTTCCGTTAAAGTTGAGAGTCACGTTGCATTGCCTTAGATTAGACAAAATCTTTGGCAATTGTATAGTATGCTTTATATTTTCATTTTTTTGCTATGCAAAGGAGACTCAATTGAAAATCAGAATCGTCATAATGTTCTTTCTGCTTTTGGCGTTTGGAACGGCTTGTTTAAGCGGACAGCCTGTTTCATCCCCTAGAACTTCGGGTCCCGCAACTGTAGTTTTACAGGAAGTTCCACTCAATATAGTAATAGGCAAGACCACTTATCAGGAACTCGCTTCTGTCTTAGGTCCTCCTAGTAGCGTATCAGGTCATGAAACATATCAAGATGCCAAATGGGAAGGCAGAAGAATTTATACCGTCACGTTAACTGCTGGAAACAACCCGCCTACTGTAACTAAATATAGAACTATAAGTGTTAATTTTTCTAATAAAGATAGCACAGCAATTGATTTTTATGGTTATAATTAATTTTGAAGGTTGATTACTCCTGTATAACAGCATGATTGCCTCTGTAAAACAGAAAATGACCCATAGCAGGTTGTAGCCATAACATCTGAATCTCCATTGAACTGGTTTACTCGTGCTTGCATAAATATATAAATGTATTATGTTAAATTGGATTGATGTCGAGATTTATATTGACATCAGTCGGTGCCAAGGACTGGAGTGCCGGGCAGGGAAGAGCGGATCTGCCTTGATGACTGGAAACAATGCCTGCTTCCCGTTCTCGGTTGAGCGTGGCGCGGCGATCTCCGGTCCGCCGGGGAGATTTCTCCCGGCATGATGGGACGATGGGTGAGAATTCAGGCAAGAAGATCGAAGAGCCTGCCGGTCACAAGCTCACTCAGGCCCGCCAGAAGGGGCAGATTAGCCAAGAGCATGGAGGCGAGCGCCGTCGTGGCGCTCCTAGCCTAGTGCGGTGCCCTGTTCCTTCTGGGACCCTACGGCTGGGGGAGGGTCACGGCGCTTTTCAGGCATTTCGTCTGGAGGGCCGCGGACTTCTCCCGGGACCCGGGGGAACTGGTACAGCTCGCCGAGCTGGGCTGAAGGATGTGCTCATAATCTGCTCCCGGTGGCGCTCACCGTCCTGGTCTTCAGTTCCGTCCGGCTTCCGCCGGGTTCCTCCAGATTTCCTCATTGAGTTCAGCGTCCGTGTCCCGGCAGCGCTCCGGTGTCCAATTTCCCCACGGAGGCAGGAATGATTAGAGCCAAAACCGAATTGATGGTATCATGACCTTGCAGGACGGCAGGCAAGCTGACTGGGCTGAACGCCCGGCGTCCTGACAGCTTCCCGGGCACGGGACGTTGCTGCCGGTCAGAGCCACTGTGTGCCCCGCCCTCCGACCGTTGCAAGCCTCATGTCCGCCAGGCACTGGGCAAGGCCCGAGCGGCGGCGTTCGTTGGCAAGCAAGCGGGAAGCAGGCAGACTTCAGGGAAAACTTTAAAAATGGATGCTATGGCAGTCAAACTTGATATGTTCATTTGGTTCATTGGCATATTCATTGTCCTTTTTGCGTGGGGGGGAATTATTGCCTTTTATAAACTTCTAGTCTCACTGGATAACGGGCTTGCTGAGCTTAAAACCAGCATAGCTGAGGTTGAAACAAGCATAGCTGTAGTTAAAACAAGCATAGTTGTTTTAGAAAACAAGATGGATTCAAGGATAGCCAGGGTAGACAACAAGGTGGACACATTGTCTGCGACTGTCTGTGGCTTGAGTGTGGACGTCGGAAAATTGCAGGTTTCCGTCAACGAGCTTGTTGCCCCCGGCTCGGATCGGAAGCGGACCTAGCCTCGGGACGATCCACCTCATGACGAGCCATACGAAAGGAGCACCCGGCCAGGGTAGCCAGGTTGGCTTCTGGAAGGCGAAGTAGCTGTCCGAGTAGCCGCAGCGGCGGCTGGTCCGGCACCTTCCTGGATTCTCCCGCCTAGCCCTTTCCGGCTCCTGCAGATGCGGCAGGCCATTCGGAACTGCCCTGCGGGCGGCGCGATGCCGGAAGCGGGCGAATCCGTCGGTTTCGTTTGCGGCGCTTGGTGCTCCTCACGGGGCCGGTAGTTCCGGCGCGGGGCTTCGGCTCCTGTAGCATCTTTTTTGCCTGCGGTCGCGCATACCCATTTCCTCCTTTCCCCGCCAGACATGCCCGGGTGCCTTACCGCCTGATCTTCAGAACGCAGAGCCGCCGATGAACGCAGAGCCGCCGAGCCGGGCACCTTTTCCGAAGGCCCGGGCACCTTTTCCGATGGCTTAAGATACAGGCCCGTGCCCCGGAGGGTCAGCCCAGCCGCCCTCCGGACTTTCCGGTGAGCGCCCGTCAGGATTTCCGAAGTCATTCCCTGACAGGTGTCGCGGACATCTCACTGCGTCCTGCCGGAAGCGGCGCACCGGCTTGTCCGGACCTTGAATTGATACTGAAATACGCCATTATCAAGATATTGTTGGCAAAGCGTGAAGCTTTCCTGCGCTTTTCTTGGCTCTGAGGTCTTCAGAAGTTTTAAGATTTTCCTGATCTTTGACTCTTCTTATTTTTCTGTTTCGTTACTGAAATTTTAAGTTTTCTGTTATTTTTATCTGCTTGTAAATCTTCCGTTTTTCCTTATTTTTCTTGCATTTTCAGCTTATTTCTAAATTTTTACCGTTTTGCTTTCTTTCATCTATCCAGATTCTCCCTGCTTTTTTAACTGATTGAGATTTTTTTCTCCTCTTTCCTACCTTCCTTCTTTCCTGAGCTTCCTGAGCTTCCTGAGTTTCCAGGTGCTTTCCTCCCTTTGCTATCTTCAGAAGATGTCTCCAGAGTATTCCTGGGTATCCAGGAATATCCATAAGTATTTCTGAGCATTCCAGAGTTTTCCCTGATGTTCCAGGATATCCAGGAGCATTCCGGAGTTTTCCTGAGTGTTCCAGGGGAACCCGAAGCATTCCAGAGTTTTCCAGAGTGTTGCAGGGTATCCCGGAGTTTTTCCGAATATTCCAGGATATCCAGGAGCATTCCTGAGTGTTTCTGATCATTCCTGAGTTTTTCCGAGTGTTCCTTGGTATCCATGAGCATTCTTGAGTGTTTCGGAGCATTCCGGCATTTTCCCGAATGTTTCTGGGTATCCCGGAGCATTTTGGATTGTTTCTGAGAATTCAGGAGTTTTCCCGAATGTTCCTGGGCATCCAGGTTTTTCCTGGGTATTTCTTAGTATTTTTGAATATTTCTAAGCATTCCTGAGCTTATTGGCCCTTCCTGCCATCCGCCTTGCAGGAGCTTTTCAGAGGTTTCCGGGCTTTCCGGCGTTTCATTTTTTCTGTTTTGTGTTGTTCCGGGCATCTGTTGGTTTCGTGATTTCGGCCAGGCCCGGCTCCCCCTGCAGGGGGGGAGAGCGCCACCGCGAGGGGGGCCGGGTTCCTCCTCCCGGGGGCCGGTAGCCGGTCCGCAGGCGCAATTTCCCCCGGCATGAGGGGACGTTGGGCGAGGATTCCGGCGAGAAGACCGAAGAGCCTGCCGGTCACAAGTTCGCCCAGGCCCGCCAGAAAGGGCAGGTGGCCAAGAGCATGGAGGTGAGCGCCACCGTGGTGCTCCTCGCCTCGTGCGGGGCCCTGTTCATACTGGGCCCCTGCGGCTGGGGGAGGGTCACGGCGCTTTTCAGGCATTTTGTCTGGAGAGCCGCGGATTTCTCCCGCGACCCGGGGGACCTGGTCCAGCTCGCCGTGCTGGGCTGAAGGAGGTGCTCATAATCTCGCTCCCGGTGGCGCTCATAGTCCTGGTCTTCTCCGTGGGCATCAACCTCTGCCAGCTGTGTGGCTTCATGTTCCCCAGCACCGTCCGGGTTCTGTCAGATTTCCTCATGGAGTTCATCGTCCGTGTTCCGGTAGCGCTCCGTGATCCAATCTCCGCACGGAAGCAGGAAAGATTGGCGCAGAAGACGATTAGATGGTATCATGTTCTTATAGGACGGCAGGCACGCTGACAGGGCTGATCGCCCGGTCGTCCTGAAAGGTTCCCTGGCACGGGACGTTGTTGCCGGTTAGAGCCACAGTGTGCCCCTCTCTCCGACCGTTGCAAGGCTCATGCCCGCCAGGCACCGGGCAAGGCCCGAGCGGCGGCGTTCGTTGGCAAGCAAGCGGAAAGCAGGCAGGCTTCCGGGAAAACGATAAAAATGGATGTCGTGGCCAAAATTGATATGTTCATGTCGTTCGGTGGCATAATCGTTACCATTTTTATGGGAGTAGGAATTTTTTCCTTAACCAGACTGTTCAGCTCACAGAAAAGTGGGTTTGCAGACTTACGCCGAGAAATAATTGCGTCAGAAGCCAGGACGGAAAAAAATATAGCTGATGTCAAAACCAGCGTAACAGGGTTAGAGACCAAGATGGAAGGCAGGATATCTGAGGTCAAAACCAGCATTTCCAAGGTAGATGACAAGTTGGGCGCACTGACTGAGACTGTCTCTAACTTGAGGGTGGACGTCGGAAAATTGCAGGTTGCCGTCAACGGGCTTGTTGCCCCCAGCTCGGATTGGAAGCGGTCCCAGCCTCAGGACGATCCACCTCGGGACGACCCAGAAGAGGTGCATCACGGTCGGGGGGGTACCCAGGCAGGCTCCAGGAAGGCGATGTCGCTGTCCGAGTAGCCGTTGCGGCGGCTGGTCCGGCACCTTCCGGGATTCTCCCGCCTCGCCCTCCGGGTCCAGCGGATGCGGCAGGCCATTCGGATCTGCCCTGCGGGCGAAGCGATGCCGGACGCGGACGAACCTGTTTCGCCTGCGGCGCACGATGCTTATGCCGAGGCGAGGACGGCAGTTCCGGGGCGGGGCATCGGCTTCTGCCGCGTCTTTAGTAGCCTGCGGTCGCGCATCCCCATTTCCTTCTCTCCCCTGCCAGACATGCCCGGTTCCTGTGCCGGACATGCCCGGTTCCTGACCTTCTGAATTGCAGGGCCGCCGGCCGGGCACCTCTCTCGAAAGCCCGGGCATCTTTTCCGATGGCTTATGATACAGGGACGTGCCCCGGAGGGGCTGCCCTGCCGCGCTCCCGCAGCCGCCTCCTGGCTTTTCGGGAGCGCCAGCCAGGATATTTCGAGGTCATTCCCTGACAGGTGTCGCGGACATCTCCCTGCGTCCTGCCGGAAGCGGAGCACCGGCTTGTCCGGACCTTGAATTGATACTGAAATTACGCTATTATCAAGATATTGTCTGCAAAGCGTAAAGCTTTCCTGCGCTTTTCTGGCCGCTGAGGTCTTCGGAAGTTTTCAGATTTTCCGGATTTTTGATTCTTCTTTTTTTTCTGTTTCTTTACTGGAATTTTAAGTTTTTTGTTATTTTTATCTGCTTGTCAGTCTTCCATTTTGTCATGTTTTTCCTCTATTTTCAGCTTATTCAAGATTTTTATTGCTTTACTTTATTTCGTCTTTCCATATTAAACATGCATTTTTAACTGATTGAGATTTTTTCTTCCCCTTTCCTGCCTTCCGTCTTTCCGGAGCTTCCTGAGTTTTCAGGTGCTTTCCTGCCTTTGATATCTTAAAAAGATATCTCCTGAGTATTCCTGGGTATCCCGGAGCATTCATAAGTGCTTCTGAGCATTCCGGAGTTTTCACGAGTGTTTCTGGGTATCACGGAGTTTTTCAGAGTGTTCCATGGTATTCCGAAGAATTCTTGAGTTTTCCGACTTTTCCTGGGTATTCCTGAGTGTTTCTGAGTATTCCGGAGTTTCCCCTGTTGTTCGTGGGTGCTCAAGAGTTTTCCTGGGTATTCCTGAGTGTTTATGAGCATTCCGGAGTTTTCCCCGTTGTTCCTGGGTGGTCAAGAGTTTTCTCGAGTTTTCCTGGGTATCCCTGAGTATGTCTGAGCATTCCGGAGTTTTCCCCTATTGTCCCAGGGTATCCAGAGTTTTTACTTGGTATTCCTGAGTTTTTATGAGTATATCTGAGTTTTTTGGTGCTTCCTGCCTTTCGCCTTGCAGGAGCTTTTCAGAGGTTTCCGGGATTTCCGCAGTTTCTTTTCGGCTGTTTTGAGGTATTCTGGCTCAGTTGGCTTTGTGATTTCGGCCATGCCCGGATCCCCCTGACGGGGGGCCGGACACCCCCGCGAGGGGGGCCGGGTTCCCTTTCCGGAGGGGTCGGTCCGCCGGGGAGATTTCAACCGGCAAGAGGGGACGATGGGCGAGGATTCAGGCGAGAAGACCGAAGAGCCTACCGGTCACAAGCTCACCCAGGCCCGCCAGAAGGGGCAGGTGGCCAAGAGCATGGAGGTGAGCGCCGCCGTGGTGCTCCTCGCCTCGTGCGGGGCCCTGTTCATACTGGGTCCGTACGGCTGGGGGAGGGTGACTGCGCTCTTCAGGCATTTCGTCTGGAGGGCCGCGGACTTCTCCCGCGATCCGGGGGACCTGGTCCAGCTCGCCGAGCTGGGCCTGAAGGAGGTGCTGATAATCTCGCTCCCGGTGGCGCTCATCGTCCTGGTCTTCTCAGTGGGCATCAATCTCTACCAGCTGGGGGGCTTCATGGTCTCCAGCGAGGCGCTGACCCCCAAGTGGGACAGGCTGAACTTCATCTCCGGCTTCGGTCGCTTCTTCAAGATCCGCACCGCAGTCGACTGCGTGAAGTCGGTCCTGAAGATGGGCATCATCTTCCTCGTGGGCTACCTGGTCTTAAGGGACCACATGGACGACTTCGTGCTCATGGTGGACATGCAGCCCCTGGCCATCGGGGTGCTGACCCTGCAGATCGCCCTCGAGCTGTTCATAAAGACGTGCCTGGTGCTCCTCATCCTGGCGGTGATGGACTACGGCTATCAGAAGTGGCAGTTCACCCAGGACATGAAGATGACCAAGCAGGAGGTGAAGGACGAGTACAAGCAGATAGAGGGCGACCCGATCGTGAAGAACCGCATCCGCCAGGCCCAGCGCGAGGCGGCCAAGAAGCGCCAGCTGGCCGACGTGCCCAAGTCGGACGTGGTGATAGCCAACCCGGAACATTACGCTGTGGCCCTCCAGTACGACCGCGAGAAGGCACCCGCGCCCATAGTCATGGCCAAGGGGGCGGACTTCCTGGCCCTGCGCATCAAGGACATCGCCCGTGAGCACAAGGTCCCCATCGTCGAGAACCGCCCCCTCGCCCAGGCCCTCTACAAGGCCGTGGAGGTGGGCGAGGTGATACCTGCGGAGTTCTACAAGGCGGTGGCCGCGGTTCTGAGCTACATCTACAAGGTGAAAGGACGGAAGCAGCGTGCCGGAGGCTGACATCGGGGCGGCGGGCCGCGCGAGGCCGGGGGGGATCCTCCCTTCCGGAGTCGCCCCGCCCGCCGCCGACACCCGCGAACGCGTCCTCCCCGCCTGCCCCGGCCGGGCGGGGGAGGGCGTTCTGCGTCCGGCTCCCGGATTCTCCTCGGCCCGTTCCATGGCCCCCTTCGCCGGCCTCGGTCCGGCCCGTTCCATGGCCCCCATCGCCGACCTCGATCCTGTCCAGGCCATGGCTCCCATCTCCGACCTCGGTCCGTCCCGATCCTCAGGCCGTTACATGGCCCCCATCGTCAGCCTCGGTCCGGCTTGTTCCATGGCCCCCATCTCCGACCTCGGTCCTGTCCAGGCCATGGCCCCCATCTCCGACCTCGGTCCTGTCCAGGCCATGGCCTCCATCTCCGACCTCGGTCCTGTCCAGCCCATGGCCCTCTTCCCCAACCTCGGTCCGTCCAGATCCTCAGGCCGTTACATGGCCCCCATCGCCTGCCTTGGTCTTGCCCGGTCCTCGGGCCATTACATGGCCCCCATCGCCGGCCTCGATCCTGTCCAGGCCATGGCCCTCTTCGCCGGCCTCGCTCCTGCCCGGTCCTCTGTCCGGTCCATGACCCGCGAGGCCTGCCTCGGTCCGGCCCGGTCCTCGGGCCGTCTCATGGCCCCCATCGTCAGCCTCGGTCCGGCTCGGTCCTCGGGCCGTCACATGGCCCCCATCGTCAGCCTCGGTCAGACACGGTCCTCGGGCCGTCACATGGCCCGCATCGCCTGCCTCGGTCCGGCCCGGTCCTCGGGCCGTCACATGGCCCCCATCGCCTGCCCCGGTCCGGCCCGTTCCTCGGGCCGTCACATGGCCCCCATCGCCTGCCTCGGTCAGGCCCGGTCCTCGGGCCGTCACATGGCCCCCAACGCCTGCCGCGGTCCGGCCCGGTCCTCGGGTCGTCACATGGCCCACAACCCCGCTCTCGGTCCGGCCCGGTCCTCGGGCCGTCACATGGCCCACAACACCGCTCTCGGTCCGGCCCGGTCCTCGGGCCGTCACATGGCCCACACCACCGCTCTCGGTCCGGCCCGGTCCTCGGGCCGTCACATGACCCGCGACGCCAGCCTCGGTCCGGTCCGGTCCACTGGCCGGTCCTCTGTCCGGTCCATGACCCGCGACGCCCGCCTCGGTCCGGTCCGGACCACTGGCCGGTCCTCTGTCCGGTCCTTGGCCCGCGACGCCTGCCGCGCTCCCGGCCTGTCCTCGGGCCGTCACCTCGGCGGGCCATTCTGCCGGGACCGCTTTATCGAGGGAGGCGTGATCCGTGGCTGAGGGCCTGGCGGGCAGGATAATCGAGAAAGTCTCCGGCGGGGGGGGCGGCGACGTCATCCTCGGGCTGGGGGTGGTGGGGATACTCCTGGTATTCCTGTTCCCCATCCCCACGCCCGCCCTGGACCTGCTCCTCACGCTGAACGTGACGCTCTCGGTCATAGTCCTCCTGACTGCCCTCTACACCCTGAAGCCCCTGGACTTCTCGGTGTTCCCGTCCCTGCTGCTGATCCTGACCCTGTTCCGCCTGGCGTTGAACATAGGCTCCACGAGGCTCATCCTGCTGAACGGAGCCCAGGGCACGGACGCCGCAGGCGAGGTCATCCAGGCCTTCGGGAACTTCGTGGTCGGCGGCAACTACGTGGTCGGCGTCATCATCTTCGTGATCCTGGTCATCATCAACTTCATGGTCATCACCAAGGGTTCCGGGAGGATAGCCGAGGTCGCGGCCCGCTTCACCCTGGACGCCATGCCCGGCAAGCAGATGGCCATAGACGCCGATCTCGCGGCCGGGCTCATCCAGGAGGCCGAGGCCAAGGCCAGGCGCGAGGTGATTGCCAGGGAGGCGGACTTCTACGGGGCCATGGACGGCGCGTCGAAGTTCGTGCGCGGGGACGCCATCGCCGGCATCCTTATTACAGTCATAAACATCGTGGGCGGCTTCGTCATAGGGGTCCTCCAGAACGGAATGGCCCCCGGCATCGCCGCCCAGACCTACACCGTCATGACCGTGGGGGACGGGCTCGTGAGCCAGCTCCCGGCGCTCATGATCTCCACCGCGGCAGGCATCATAGTCTCCAGGGCGGGCTCCGAGGCGGCGATGTCCCGGGAGTTCACGGCGCAGTTCACCCTGCGCCACGAGGCCCTGGCGCTCTCCGGGGGGGTGGTCTTCTTCCTGGGCCTGCTCCCCGGGCTCCCCACGGTGGCGTTCTGCCTCACGGGCATAGTCATCTCGTCGGTGGCCTTCGCGCTGTGGCGCAAGAGGCGCATCGCCGCCGCCATGGCCGAGGGCAGGGGCCCGCGTCCGGGCGGCGGGGCACAGCCTCCGGGCTTCGCGGGGCTCCAGGGTCCCGCGCCGCCTCCGGGGACGCCGGGTGCGCCGCCGCCCCCCGGGGCGCCTCCCGGCCCGGTGCCGGGCGGGGCACCCGCCGCGCCCCCTGCGGTCGAGAAGGTGGAGGCGCTCCTGCCGCTGGACGTCCTGGAGCTCGAGGTGGGCTACGGGCTCATACCCCTCGTGGACGAGGAGCAGGGCGGCGAGCTCCTGGAGCGCATCCGCTCCATCAGGCGCCAGTTCGCGCTTGAGTCGGGCTTCATAGTGCCGCCCATGCACGTGCGCGACAATTTGCAGCTGAGGCCGGGCGAGTACGCCATACTCATAAAGGGCGACGAGGTCGGCCGCGCCGAGATGATGGTGAAGCACCAGCTGGCCATGAACCCCGGCGACGCCAGGCGCGAGATACCCGGAATCCCCACGCGCGAGCCCGCCTTCGGGCTGGAGGCGCTGTGGATCCCCGAGGAGCGCAAGGACGAGGCCCAGCAGTTCGGCTGGACCGTGGTGACGCTCCCCTCTGTTATGGCTACCCACCTGACCGAGATCATAAGGGCCCACGCGGACGAGCTCATATCCCGCCAGGACGTCCAGAAGCTCATAGACGGCGCCGCCCAGACCAACGAGAAGGTCGTGGAGGAGCTGGTCCCGGCGCTCCTCACCGTGGGCCAGGTCCAGAAGGTGCTCCAGAACCTCCTCCGCGAGAGGGTCTCCATAAGGGACATGCCCTCCATCCTGGAGGTGCTGGCCGACCACGCCCCCATCACCCACGACACGGATCTCCTGACCGAGTTCGTGCGCCAGCGCCTGGCCAGGGGCATCGTCCGGAGCTACGTTACCCCCCAGGGGGAGCTGCCTCTCATGACCATAGGCGCGGACATAGAGGACGGCCTGGGCAGGAGCATCACCGAGACCGAGCGCGGGGCCTACCTGACCCTCGACCCGGACACCGGCCAGAGGATCCTGACGGCGGTCAACAACGGCGTCCAGGTCCTGACCGGGCAGAACCTCCAGCCCGTGGTGCTCTGCTCGCCCATGGTCCGGAGGCACCTGAGGAAGCTCACCGAGCGGTTCATCCCCAACCTGGTGGTGCTCTCGCACTCGGAGCTCACGTCCACCACGCGGCTAAAGATCATGGGGGAGGTGACCTTCGCCTATGCGGATTAAGCGTTTCGCGGCCAAGGACCTGCCCTCCGTGGTGGGCCTCATCAAGGCGGAGTTCGGCCTCGCCGCCGTAATACTCTCCCAGAGGGAGAACTCCGAGACCGGGGAGGTGGAGGTGACCGCGGGGGTGCGCGAGGAGGACATCAACCCCGTGGCCCCGGCGTCCCCGCCGCCCCGGGCGTCCTCCGCCCCTCCGCAGCCACCGTCGGGCCAGGAAGGCCGGGAAAACCAGACAAACCAGACGGGCCAGGCCGGGCCCGGCCCGGGCGGCCCCTCTCCCGGTCGAGACCCTGGAGAATATCCGGGTGACGCAGACATTCCGGACTCGGGCGCCGCGTCCGGCGGAGGGACCTCCGGCTCCGCGCCTTACGGCTCCGGCGGCACTGCCTCCGGCTCCGGGGTTGCGGCTTCCGGCGCGGGCGACGCGGCTTCCGGCACTGGCTCCGCGGCTTACGGCGCGGGAGACGCGGCCTCCGGCTCAGCGGCTTACGGCACCGGCTCCGGCACCGCCTCCGTCCAGCCGGAGGGTTCCGGCCAGGGTCCGGCCCTCGGTCCCAGGCCCCTGGGCCGCCCGGCAACAGGTCCCGCCGCGGCTGCCGGTATGTACATGCGGTCCGGCGGGGGGCAGGCGGGAGGCGGGCAGGCGCCCGTTTCCGGACCGGGCGGGGACGGCCAGGGCCCTGAAGCCGGGCCGAAGGCCGGGGCCGGGCCGGGCTCGGGACCCGGCACCGGGCTGCCCGGAACGGGAGGCGCTGCTGACGGGGCGGCCTCCGGCGGGGCCCGCGAGTCTGCCGCGTCCCTTGCGGAAGGCGGGCGGGGTCTTTCCGGCGAAGGCGGTCCCCGGCAGGGGGACGCGTCCGGGGGGCGGGACTTTTCCGAAGTGCTCGACGACGAGAGCCCCATCCCGCTTACCGAGGTGGTGTCGGGGCCCCATCCGGAGGACGCGGGGGACGCCTGGGCCGGCCTGCGGCGCGGGTCCTCGGGTACAGCCGGGTCCTCGGGTTCTTCCGGACCTTCGGGGTATTCCGGCTCTCCGGGCTCTCCGGGCTCTTCCGGAGTTTCCGGGGCCCTCGGTCCTTACGCTTCTTCCGGGGCTTCAGGCCATGGCGGCCCCGCTTCAGGCCATGGCGGTCCCGCTCCAGGCCATGCCGGAGCCGTTTCAGGCCCTGCCGGTTCCGCGTCCGGGCCTGCAGGGGGATCCCGGCCAGGCGGCGCGGGGGAGGGGCAGGGCAAGACCGGACCAGCCCTCGGGGATTCCCGCTCCGGTGCGGGCCAGGGCCCGTCCCAGAAACGTCCCGCCGGGGCCGGCTCCGGCCAGGGCGGCGTCTCCATCTCCGCCCGGGCCCAGGGCAGGGCGGCATCCGGGGGCGGCTCCGTTCCGGGTTCCGGGGCCGGGGCGGGTTCCAGGGCGGGTGGAACAGGGGCCGGGGCAGGTCCGGCGGCAGCTCCGGGGACTGGCTCCGCTTCCGGCAGGGCCGGCCAGGGCGGCCGGGGCCAGGCGCCCGCGACAGGCCGGGGGGGCGCGGCGTCCGGCCCGGGGGGCGACTTCGCGGTGCTGGAGTCAGTGGGGCAGGGGACCCACACTCTTCCGGCGAGGGATCTGAAGCCCGCCAGGATGCGGCCGCGCACGGCCCCCGCCCAGGGGGCCATGCTGTACCGGGACTCCGAGGCCAGGGGCATGGGGGCCTTCTCCGTGGAGAGGGGCATCTCGGAGATGCGCTCGGATCTGGGGGATCGCCTGGGGGAACTGAAGGAGCTCCTCCTGGACCTGGCCCACCGCCAGAGCCTGGCCGAGAAGTGGAGGGACCGCGGCGAGCTGGTGGCCCTCTACAGGAGGCTCTTGGACACCGGCCTCGCCCCGGCCTACGCCAGGGAGTTCGTGGAGGCAGCCGCCGAGAGCCTCGCCGCCTGGGGCGGGGATCTGGGCGACCAGCTCCGCAAGACCGTGAGGCCCTTCATAAGGACCGTGCCCCCGGACAGGGCAGGGGCCAGGATCTTGGCCTTCACCGGCCCCACGGGCGGGGGCAAGACGGCCAGCCTCATGAAGGTCGCGGCGCTCATGAAGCAGAAGGGCAGGAAGTGCGCCATCATAAGCCTCGACACACTGAAGCTCGGGGCCGCGGAGGAGCTCCTGCAGTTCGCGAGGATCATGGGGGTGGGCCTGAAGTTCTGCCAGAGCCGCACCGAGTTCGCCGAGGCCCGCGAGCTCTTCGAGGGGGCCGACAGGATCCTCGTGGACACCAGCACGCGGGACTTCTTTCCGGGCCCTTCCGGCAAGGATCTCCCGGGGGCCCTGGCCGAGAGCGGCTCGGCCAACCTCCTGGTCCTGCCCGCCACCCACAAGAGCCAGGACCTCGCCCATGCCTGGAAGGCTGCCGCCGGACCATTCCTCATGGGGGCGGTCCTCACCAAGCTGGACGAGACGGTCTCCCTGGGGGGGGTGATAAACTTCGCGAGATCAGTAGGACCGGTTTTTGCATACTTCTCGAAGGGGTACAAGTCGCCGGGCGACTTTGCCCCCGCCGACCCCGAGGCGCTCATGGACCTCTGGCTCGCCGCTCCGCCTGCCGGGGGCCCCGGGCAGGGCCAGGACCCTCCCGGATGATCTCGGGCGGCCCGCGGGGGGACGCCGGCGGTTCCGGGGACAGCCTGGCAGATACGGGGTCTGATGTCGGGATGGCAAGGTAGATGTTGGCGCTGATGCCGACAATGTCCTTGCTGACGCAGATGTCGGGCCGGCGCTTGAGCCGGAGGCTGATGCCGGTGATGTCCATGCTGACGATGTCGGGCCGGTGCTGGAGTCGGAGGCAGATGCCGATGATGTCCAGGCAGATGTTGATGAAGAGCCAGAGCTGAGCTGAAGATGAAGACGGTGCGGGGGATGACGGCGATCAGGCCCGGACGGCTCGTCGGGCACCCCCTGATGCCGCAAGACGGGGTCTCACAGAGGTTCCGGCGCATTCTCCTGCCCTGGCGCAAACCTCAGGGGACGCTTGAACGTGCCTCCCCTTCCCTGGAGGGAAATCTGACAGGGTGCCAGAGATCCCCCCGCTCAGGACGGACGGCCCCCGCCTCCGCTTTCCGTTGCCCCGGCCCCATTCCGGGGCGGCCGCCTCCCCCGACACCCCTCTCCGGGCCAAGGGAGACCGGACGTGGAGGCAAAATCTGCCTCCCCCCTTGACCGGCTTCATGCCCTCGCGCGTGCCGGAACGCGGCCGAAGCCGCCCGCGGGGCCTGCCCCGGGCCCCACAACCGCCTCAAAGACCGCTATAATGGTTATGGAGTCTCCCCCCGGACCCCGAACCTGCCTGCCCGGACGCCGGCTTTGCGGCTCCGGGTCTCCCGAGCCGGCAGCCGGCCGTCCCGGCTTCCCGAACTCTCGGCCTCCGGGCCTTCCCGGCTTTCGCGCCCTTCCCGACCTCCAGCCCCTTCTCGGCTTTCCGGGCCTCCCGGGCCTCCCGGGCTTCCCGGCCTTCCGGCCTTCCGGCCTTCCGGCTTTCCGGCCTTCCGGCCTTCCGGCCTTCCGGCCTTCCGGCCTTCCGGGCCTTCCGGCCTTCCGGGCCTCCCGGCCCTTCCGGCTTTCCGGGCCTCCCGGCCCTTCCGGCTTTCCGGGCCTCCCGGCTTTCAGGGCCTCCCGGCCCCCCCGCGCCTCGCCTGGCGCGTCCACGACTTCTTAAGGTGTCCATAATGAGCAAAGCCCCAGACAAGCCCCGAGGGGGGCACCCGCCCGTCACGACTCAGGGGGCCTCCGGCCTGGCCGCGATCCCCCGCTCCCCCAGGGTCATAGCCGTCTCCAGCGGCAAGGGCGGGGTGGGCAAGTCCAACCTGACGCTGTCTCTGGCCCTGGCGCTGGCCAGCCTCAAGAAGAAGGTCCTCATCTGGGACGCGGACCTGGGACTCGCCAACACGGACGTGCTCCTGGGCATCCGCACGCGCTACACCATCCACGACTGGCTGAAGGGGTCGAAGACCCTGGAGGAGATAGTGATAGACGTGCCCGGGGGCATCTCCATACTGCCGGCGGCGAGCGGGATACTGGAGCTCTCGGACATCACCAGGGAGGAGAAGGAGAGGCTCATCTCCGACTTCAAGGGCTGGCGCGGGGACCTGGACTTCATGCTCATCGACACAGCCGCCGGGATCGGCCAGAACGTCATCTTCTTCAACCTGGTGGCCTCCGAGCACATAGTGGTGCTCACGAACGAGCCGACCTCCATAACCGACGCCTACGCCTTCATAAAGTCGCTCGCCACCAAGCACCGGCAGACCGGCTTCTACATCCTTCCCAACATGGTCGCCGACCTCCACGAGGCCAAGAAGGTCTTCAAGCTCCTGGCCGACGTGGCGGGCAAGCACCTTCCCCAGGTCTCCCTGGATCTGGCGGGCTTCGTGCCCCGGGACGACGCCGTCCCGGATGCGGTCAGGCGCCAGAGCCCGTTCTTCTCCCTGTACCCGGCCTCCGAGGCCTCGAGGAAGGTCCTCGAGACCGCGAGAAGGCTCCTGTCCGTCGAGCCGCCCCCGCCCGAGAGGGAGGGGGGCATAGCGCTCCTGATAGACAGGCTGGGCGCTAGCCCCCTGGCGGTGAACTGATGGCTTTGAACAGCGGCACCTACGGGCCCGGGGGCCAGGCGCTGGGGAACGCGCAGGGCTGGAAGGGCCTCACCATGGACGAGAGGACCGTGTACGTCGAGAAGTACGCGCCCCTCATCAAGTACCTGGCCGACCGCCTGGCCGCGCGGCTCCCCGACCACGTGGCGAAGGAGGACCTCATGAGCTCCGGGGTGCTGGGGCTCATAGACGCGGTGGAGAAGTTCGAGCCGGACCGCGGGATACTGTTCAAGACCTACGCGGAGTTCCGCATCAAGGGGGCCATGCTGGACGAGCTCAGGAGCCTCGACTGGGTGCCCCGGGCCGTGCGCAAGAAGGCCTCCGAGCTGGAGAAGCTCTGGAGGCGCCTGGAGGCCGAGCTGGGCCGCCCCCCCAGCGACGAGGAGTCCGCCGAGGCCATGGGCGTCGAGCTCGCCGCCTACCACAAGTCCCTGGACGAGATCTCCGTCATCAACATGCTCGACCTGGAGGCCTTCAGGATCGAGGGATCCGGCGGGGGACGCGAGAGCCTGGACCTCTACGAGGTCCTCCAGGACGACAACTCCCAGGACGCGCTCACCGTGCTCGGCCAGGAGGAGCTCCGCCAGGTCCTGGCCGAGGCCATCGACGCCCTCCCCGAGAAGGAGAAGCTCGTGGTGACCCTCTACTACCACGAGGAGCTCACCATGAGGGAGATTGGCCAGGTGATGGGCTACACGGAGTCCCGCATCAGCCAGATCCACACCAAGAGCGTGGTGCGCCTGCGCGGGAAGCTCTCGCGGTACTTCGAGCACCGCGGCCGCGGGGTGCTCCGGCCCCCCCTGGTCAAGGAGCCCAAGCCCGGCGCGAAGCGCGGTCCCAAGAAGAAGGTGCCCTTAGACCCTGCCGTCACGGAGGGGACTGCCCCCGGCGTCAGGGAGACGGGCGCCGTCCCGGAGGGCGCGGCTCCCGGCGTCCGGGAGTCGGACGCCGTCCGGCCTTCCGCCGACGGCACGGGGTCCCCCGAGGCCGGAATCATGTCGCCTGCGGAGGTTGCCGTCGCCGGGTTTGCGGAGGGCGAGACGTCCCCTGATGGCGGGTCGTCCCCCGACAGCATGGCGTCCTCGGAGGGCGTGACGTCCGCCGAGAGCATGGCGTCCCCCGAGGGCGTGACGTCCGCCGAGAGCATGGAGTCCCCCGAGGGCGTGACGTCCGCCGAGGGCGTGACGTCCTCGGAGGGCGGGGCGTCCTCCCTTGCCGTGACCGCAACATCTGCGGAGAGCGGAGACGTCAGGCCTGACGGGTTCGTTTTTGCCGGATCCGCCCAGCGTGAAGCTGTTGCGGAGCGGGGCGCGCCCCCCGAGTCCGAGGAGGGCGGATCGTCTCCCGAGTCCGCAGATGGCGGACCGTCTCCCGAGTCCGCTGAGGGCGGAATGTCCGTGCAGGGCGGAGCGTCCCCTGACGACGCTTGCAGCGAAACGTCTTCTGAGGCCGGGCCGTCCGTCGGTGGCGCTTTCGCGGGGTCCGCGCGGGGCCTTGTATCCCCCGATGCGGACACCACGGCATCTGCCGAAAACGGGACAGCGGCACCTTCCGACGGCGGGACCGCAACCTCCTCGGAAGGCGGGCTCGCGACGGCCGGGGGCGGCGGAGCGGCTCCGGCTGACAGACTGGGTCCGGACGATTCCGCCGGAGGATCCGTTTCCCGGGACGCCGCAGGGGGCTCCTCGCGCGGGTCCGGCAGCGGGACTGACGTGCCGGCTCCGGCGGACGAGGCGTCCGCGATCCCGGTTTCGGCTGATTCCGCAACCGCTGCCCCCTCGATTTCGGAAACGGCTGGCTCCGCGTCCGTTGTCGCCGAGAACGTTGCCGGCACTTCCGGATCCGTCTTGTCAGGCTTGCCCGCGTCCTCCGGGGCGGCTGCCCCCGGCATGTGCCGGGAGGGTGCGGACGGACCAGCCGATGGTGACGGTGCCGGAACCGGCACGGCATCTGCCGTCACGGCTGCTCCGGCTCCTTCTGTACCTTCTGCACCTTCCCTGGCTTCTGCAGTGCCGCACCCTGGTTCCGTGTCTCCGGCTGCGCCCTCGTCCGCTTCGAGGCCTCCCGCATCGCCCTCGCCTGCAACGACCTCCTCTGCTTCGAGGCCTCCGGCCGCGCCGTCAGGTGCTTCCGCGCCTCCCGTCTCTCCTGCCCGTCCCGCAGTCCAGCGGCCACTGACGGTCGCCCCCTCGCACAGCCCCATCAGCCTGGTTACTGATGCGGACGTGATTGTGCCCCTGCCTTTGCCTTCCCGGCCCGCGCCAGTTCCCGCCGTGACCTTTGCCCCGACGCACAGCCCCGTAAGCCTGGTGACGGAGGTGTCAAAGGCCCCCGTGAAGCCTGCGTCGCAGCCCGCTCCGGACGGCGCGTCTGCCGCTCCGAGCAAGTCGCCCGACGCGGCAGATCCCCTCGCCGCGAGGGATCCTTTCGGCCCTGCAGCTGTCCAGCCGGCCCCTGACGACGGACAGCGGGAGAACGGCGGGCCCGTGGAGCCCTGACGGTTTTCCACCCGCCGGGGCTGGAACCCTGCGGAACCGTGCCGGTCAGCGTCTCGTTCGCTTCGTTTGTAACGTAATCCTCGACCGTCTCGTCGCTTCGTTTGAACGTAATCCTCGACCGATTCGTTCGCTTCGTTTGTAACGTAATCCTCGACCGTCTCGTTCGCTTCGTTTGTAACGTAATCCTCGACCGATTCGTTCGCTTCGTTTGTAACGTAATCCTCGACCGTCTCGTTCGCTTCGTTTGTAACGTAATCCTCGACCGTCTCGTTCGCTTCGTTTGTAACATAAGCCTCGACCGTCTCGGTAGCTTCGTCTGTAACGTAAGCCTCGACCGTCTCGTTCGCTTCGTTTGTAACGTAAGCCTTGACCGTTTCGTCCGGACCGGACAGCGTAACGGTAAAATGTCCGATCGTCCGCCTGTTCCGCCTGCCGCAGGTAAGTTCGGACATCCGGCTTTCCAGGCGCAACATGCGGCGTCCCTCGAGGTTTCCTTTCGCGTCACCCGCGACATAGAGTGACCACCATCCCCTGAGCCCGGGCTTCACCCGCCCCCCCCTCGTCAAGTGGACGGGGTTCTTTCGAGGCGAAAAGGACGCATGGCCGACAAGACCGCAGCAGACGACTGGGACAGCCTCCCCCTGGAACCTGACAGTTCCTGGGACGAGATACCCGTGCCCGTCGTTCCGTCCGCGCGTCCTGGTCCAACTCTGCAGGCCGTGGCTCCGGGGACGGCAGCCGCGCCTGCGGTCCGGCCTTCCGCGACGTCTCCCGGAGCGGCTTCACCGCCTGCGGTCCAGCCTCCCGTGACACCGCACGAAACTTCGGACATTTCCGGAGTAATTTCCGACGGTAGGGAAGAGGCTGGCCTTCAGACGGACGGCAGCTTTCTCCCGGGCGGAGACGCGGCTTCGGCTGACGAGGATCCGTCGCTCGCGGACTCAGAGACGTCCGCCGAGGCCCAGGACCCGTTTCTGGCGGACATCGGGCCCGCTGCAGACTCGTTCCTCGACGGCGCCGACGACGGGCCCGTTACCGTGACGGACGACGACAACATCTTTCTCTCTGGCTTCGCCCAAGATGGTTCCGGTGCCGTCACGGATGACGACAACATCTTCCTCTCCGGCTTTGCCCAGGACGGGCCCGGAACCGGCACGGTCGACGACGACCCTTTCCTGGCCACCGGCGTTCAGGAGGATGACGAGGACGCTTCCGCCCCGGAGTCTGGCGGGGACGAGCCGCTGGAGATAGGCGGCATTGAGCTGGCGGGCGACGATCCGGGGGCCGGGGGTGATCCGGGCGGGGGTTTCTGGGCCGCCGGGGAAGATCTTGACCAGGGAGACGATCTGGAGCTCGACGAGCAGGCCATCCAGACCACCCTCCCCAGGCGCCGTTCCGACACGCCGTCCGTGGGGAGGGTGCCCGACCCTCCCGTGCCTTCCGGGGACTCGTCTCCCGCGTCCTCCGCCTCTCCCTCGACCTCCGCTTCTCTGGATGCCTCCGCTTCTTCCGGGGCCTCAGCTTCTTTGGATGCCTCAGCTTTGTCATGGGCCTCCGCTTCTTTGGATTCCTCCTCTATTTCCGGGGCTTCCGGATCTTCCGGTTCTTTGGATTCCTTCTCTTCTTCCGGGGCTTCCGGTTCTCCAGGGCTTTCCGAGGCACGCGGGGGATCGGGACCTGCCGAGGCGGGGGCTCCAGTCGCTGACGGCTCATCCGTATCCCCCGCCGACGACGGCTGGGACGAGGAGGCGTCCGCCGCCGCGACCAATGTGGCGGAGGTGGCCCTCTCCGACGTCGGCTCCCCGTCCGCCGGGGCCGGGGACAGCTGGGGCGCGCTTCCCGTGGCTGAGGACAGCTGGGGTGCCGCGGCGCCCTCTGGGGCGGATGTCGGGGGTTCGTCGGGCGGGCCTGCCGGGGGCCTTCCCGGCATTGTTCCTGGTTCCCCGCCGTCTGCGGCGGAGGACAGCTGGGACGCCGAGCCGTCTTCCAGAAAGGCAGGCCTGGATGCGCCGGGCCGTCCCGGCGAGAGCGATCCCGGCAGGTCTGCGGGGAGCGCTCCCGCGCCATCTGCCGCGGAGGACAGCTGGGACGCCGAGCCGCCGAGATCCGCCATGTCCGGGGGCGGCGACGGCCAGGATTTGCCGGGTTCAGACGGCGGATCCGGCCCTGCGGGGGCGGCCGCCCCGGACGGCACGGTCCTCCCGCCAAGGCTTGTCCCTCTGGATGACCCGGACGAGCTGTCCGGGACCGGCCTCCCGCCAGCGAGGGCCGCCTCCGGGGCGGGGGCGAGCGGCCCTGACGGGACAGTTCTGCCGCCAGGGGCGGGGGTGGACAGGACCCGTTTCCTGGAGAGCCTCCTGGAGGACGGGGAGACCGTCCCCCAGAAGGTGGAGCTGGACCTGGACGGGATATTCGACCAGGCCAGGAAGGAGGCGGACGAGCTCTCCCCGGACTCCACCAGGACCCCCGTCACGGCCCCGCTGCCCCAGGACCTGGACTTCGAGATGCCGGCCCCGCCCCCGGAGCCCCTGAAGGAGCCCTTGGCCAGGAAGGTCTCCAAGTTCAAGCTCCTGTTCCTGGTGGTGCCCGTGGCGCTGGGCGCACTGGGGCTCCTGTTCGGGATCTACCAGATCTTCATCAAGAGCCCCCCGGCCCCCCCGGTCCCGGACGTGGTCATATCCCCCCAGGAGCTCATGGACACCCGCGACCCCGTGCCCGGCGAGATGACCCTGGGACGGTTCACCCTCACCCTGGACGCCGCGGGGAACGACGGCCCCGCCGTGGCGGAGCTGGAGATAATCCTCCACTACCACGACACCGCGGACGAGAGAGTTATACGCGCCAACATGATCTACCTTAGGGACGTCATTTTCCGCATAGCCAAGAGGAGGGGGAGCGGCATCCTGAAGGATCCCGCCCAGCGCCGCCAGCTCCAGGCGGACCTTCTCGCCACCCTGAACGATCTCCCCCACTTCAGGACCGACCAGGAGCACCAGTTCCTGACCTACGTGCAGATAAGCCTGCTCAGGAGGGTGTGACGCGGGGCCGCAAAGAGGCCGGGAAGAGCCTGGGAAGATGCCGGGAAGAGGCATCAGAGAGGGGGGAGGCAGTGGCTTCCGCATCACATGTGGGACAATCGTTCTCCTGAATGCCTACATGGCAATGATTTTTGGACGGACGGCGAGACAGTCGCCGGCTGGAGGACGGACATGACCGGGAGGAACGCGTGAGCAGGAAGACAGACCCCGCCGGCGGTGCCGGCAAGGCCGGGGAGTCCGTCAAGACGGACAAATCCGCCGGAAGCACCAGGTCGACTGCGGAGGATATTCGCAAATCGCTGGCGAGAGCGTATGCCAATCCGGATGTCGAGATTGACTGGCTCGCCACAGCCATGCTCACCGACCGCTTCTGAGAGCTGTCCTTTAAGAAGACCTGGGCAGCGGCGGTGCATGCCGGTGAGCTGACGGACATGGACGGCCGCTCGGACAGCCCGCTCTTGTACGAGCCGGTCCGGAAGGCGCTGAAAAGCTCCGCCGCCTTCCTGAACGAGACCAGGCCGCTTAAGGCCCTGCTCAGGGGCCTGGGGCACCGGAAGGAGAGGCGGCGCGTGACGGAGAGCGAGGGCATCGTCTGCTGCTGCCGGGACGACTGTCTACCCGAGCTGAAGGGTGCCCTGCTGGACGGCATGGAGGCACTCATGAAGGAGCGGAAGCGCTGGCGGGCCAGGGAGGTGGAGCGCCTGACGGCGGAGGCGGAGGCCGAGGCCGAGGGCAGGGAGCTCAGAAACGGCCTCCCCTACTCGGAGGAGCGGTTCGGGCTCATGACGAGAGTGCTGCGGAACTTCCTGAAGCACTACCCCCCCGAGCGGATCACGGTCTGGAAGCCGCTTCCGGGTCAGGATCCCGATGAGGCGGCCATGGGCCAGAAGGAAGTGTCAGCGAGCCGGCACCCCGCTGAACGACCCCGCCGCCCGCCGCGGGGCGGTGCGTTTCCGGTCGGGGCCGTCGGACGGAAGGCCGGGTGAAGAGCCCGGCATCCGGGAGAAGGTGCAGGCCGGGCGCAGCTGGGCCCTGGCGAAGGGCGGGAGGAGGCATTGAGGCATCCTTGAATAGGATGAAAAGGGGGCGGAGGCAGTGGCTTCCGCAATACAAGTGACAATCGTTGCCAGGAACGCCGACATGGCGTGGATTTTTGTACGGACGGCGGACATTCGCCGCCCGGCTGACAGACATGAGAAGGAGGTACGCGTGACCAGGAAGACAGACGCCGCCGGCGGAGCCCTCAAGACCGGGGGGACCGGCAAGCCCGAGAAGGCCGTCAAGACGGACATGTCCGCAGATAGCGCCGCGATGAGCGAACAGTACCTGCATGACGTGTTGGAGGGAGCGCCGGGGCTCCCGGAGCGGGAGACCGACTGGCTCGCCACCGCCGAACTAGTCGACCGCTTCTACGAGCGGGCCATCAAGAAGTGCAGGGCCGCGGCGGCTCACGCCGTAGATCTGACGGACATGGACGGTCGCACGGACAGCTCGGTCCTGTGCGAGCCGGTCCGGAAGGCGCGCCAGAGCGCCGACGCCGTTCTGATCGAGCTCAAGCCGCTGAAGGCCCTGCTCCTGGGCATGGGGCACAGGAAGGAGAAGGGGCGCGTGACGTTCGTCGATCTCAGCGTCGGCTCCTGCATGGCCGACGAGCTTCCCATGCTGAAGGACGCCCTGCTGGAGAGCGCGGAGACCCTCATGAAGGAGCGGAAGCGCTGGCGGGCCAGGGTGGTGGACCGCCTGGCGGCGGAGGCCGCGGGCGAGGGCAGGGAGCTCAAAAACGGCCTCCCCTACTCGGAGGAGAGGTTCAGGTGCTTGACGAAGACGTTGCGCAACTTCCTGAAGCACTTCCCCCTCTTCCGGATGACGGTAGTGAAGCCGCTTCCCTGGGAGGATCCCGACTTCGCGGACATGGCCCGCAGGCCCAAGCCCGAGAGCCGGGTCCCCAGGTGAGCGGCACCGCCGCCCCGCGCGGGGCGGGACGTCTCCGGTCGGGGGCGTCGGACTGGAGGCCGGGGTACGGGCCCGGCCTCCGGGGAAAGGCACTGCCCGGGCTTCGCGGACATGGCCCGCAGGCCCAAGTCCGAGAGCAGGGTCCCCAGGTGAGCGGCACAGCCGCCCCGCGCGGGGCGGGACGTCTCCGGTCGGGGGCGTCGGACGGGAGGCCGGGGTACGGGCCCGGCCTCCGGGGAAAGGCACCGTCCGGGAGCGCCGGAGCGGGCCGGGAAGGCCGATGACCCTGAAGCCAGGTTTTCCTGGCCGAGGGGTGGGACTTCGGCATCGTGCCGGCTCGCGGGCCTTTGGAGCGGGACGTGGGGAAGTCTCCATTGATCGGGGCAGGGCAAGGCTGGCAAGCTCGCCTGGCCGGGACGCAGGACACTTCGGGGAGGCCGGCCTGACCGGGGCGCAGGACACGGCGGAGAGGCCCGCCTGACCGGCGTAAAAAGAGCGGAAAGGAGGCTCGAGTGACAGGGGAGAAAGACGATTCCAGGGAGTCCGGAAAGGCCGGAGAGATCAAAATGCCGGACGGGGGCGGGGACGCACCCGCAGGCGGGCCGGGTAGCCGCGGCAGGCCCCTGAAGTTTTGGGATCAGTCCAGACGGGAGGTCGACTGGCACGCCACGGCCAAGCTTGCCATGCGTTTCTATTCGAGGGTCATCAGGATAGGAGGGCAAACCCTGTATTATGTGACTGACATGACCGACCCGGGCCAGGCCTACCTGAGCATCCGCGCCGGCGGCACTCCGATTAGGTCTTTGGATTATAGCCTTAGGGATTTTTAAACAGAGATCATGTCGCTCAGGGCGTTGCTCTCGGGCATGGGCCGTCCGGCGGAGGCGGAGGAGGGCCGCCTGAGGGCGCTGGAGGAGGGCATGAGGCGCGCCAGGGAAGAGGATGCCTTCCATAAGCTGCGGGATGTCCTGGTGAAGGGGCAGGAGACTCTCGCGCAGGACCGGGCGCTGTGGAAGGCCCATGTTAAGCGTGTCAAAGTCTCGGAATCGTGGACGAGGTTCGGCCAGCCCTATTATGCGGGATCGCGCTACTCGCAGATGGTGGCGAACCTGCAGAACTACGTGAAGTTGCGTCCGGATCTCAAGGCAGTCGTCTGGAAGCCCTTTCTAAGTGATCCTCAGAGCATTCCTGAGGTCGGAGGCCTCCTTCCGGGCGGGTTGGACTGCCCGGTATGAGCGGCCCGGCCTTCCCGCAAGGGAGGGGTCCTTAACCGGCAGGGCGGGCGCCTGGCGAAGGTGGCGGGAAGGCCGGGGAATGAGCCATGCCGAGGCGACTGGCCCGGGCAGGGAAGCGCAGGAGCGAGGCCTAAGGCGGTTGGCTCGCCGGGGCCTGACGGTCCCACCGAGATGGAGGGCGGGGGATGTTGCGTACAGGCAGGCGGGAATGGAAGGCGTCAGGCCGGGCCTGGAGGAAAGAAGGCGGCTGTCCGGACCTGGGGGAATGGAAGGCGTCAGGCCGGGCCTGGAGGAAAGAAGACGGCAGGCCGGGCCTGGAGGAAAGAAGACGGCAGGCCGGACCTGTGTGGATGGAAGCAACCGAGTCTCTCGCTCAAAGCGGCTAACGGCATTATGAACGAAGAAACTGTCGCATATTAGTTGCACATCCGCTTAAGCGTCAAAATGTAAGCAGTTCCTAACAAGTAACCCTCCCGCCGCGGCCAGCGGATTCACCAATGCTGAAAATTGTGTACTGGCTCGACAAGTCCGTGCGCCGGGCTCCCGGTCGCAGGACCGGCCGCTGGGAGCTCGGCACCTCCGGCGGTCCCCGGGGCACTCCCGGAGGCCCGGCATGTCGCAGCGTCAGCTGGTGACGCCTCAACATGTCGGAAGTTACGTATTAGGCGGCAGGCCCGGCCTGGAGGAAAGGAGACGGCAGGCCGGGCAGGGGGGAAGGAAAGGCGGCGGATCGGGCCTGGATGAAAGAAGACGGCAGGCAGGTCTGGGAGGGAGGGAAGACGGGTGGACGGAGTGGGGAGGGCAGGCTGAGCAGGATGCCCCTTGGAGCCTTCTCAAGGGGGACATGCACAGGATCTCCGGCTCGGCAGCTGACCTGGCTTGAACGTTTCTGGCGCGTAGCCCGTCCTGGGAGCGTGCCCGGAGAGCGGGAAAGCGCCTGCCACCGGAAATCAGGGTCATGAACTTGCCGTCCGTAGGGTTCCTGGCGCGAGACATTTGGTTCCGGGGTTTCCCTGTCGGATGGGTTATGACACTGGACATTAGGTTCAGGGGTTCCGGATGGTTCAAGGCACGAAATTTCCAGGTCCCGGGTTTATCGTCAGGAAAGTTCCGGGCAAAATACCTGCCCTAATTCCGTCGGCCCACGGGTCCGGGAGCTTTCGCAGAGAGGCAGGTTTCCTGTGCGACTGGTCCGGCGGTCCGGGCGGGTTCCGGGAAGCGTGCGGAGCTGGTGTCAGGGCAATCTCGCCTTGAATTCCGGAAGTCTCGGAACAGTCTTAAGTGGAAGTTGTCCGTCATGGATTTGCGGCTTCCGGGCTTCTTGGGCATGGATATGAACGTGACAGGCAGGCCGATGTCGTGAACGGCCCAGCCCGAAGGATCATGTGAAAGCAAAACGGGACAGGGGCATTAAATTTATTACATCATCTTGAGACAAGGGTTAAGTTGAGTTTTTGACAGGCGGTGTCAAATTGTACGTATTAGGCGGCATTTCCTGCATTGCTTTAACTCTCTGGGGTGTCGGAAAGGCCGTTTCCTTTGGCTTTTATGTCATGGCGATCCGGACGGCTGTCCGTATTGAACAGGTTCCGTTGACAAGTTTCTGCAGGCTGGAATATAATCTGCAGGATCAGGCAAAGGGTTTTGCCGAAGATTTAATGCCGCCGGCCTTTTCATCTTTCTTGGCAGTCTGCATTGCTTCCGTAGGGTAAGACAGGCGATGGGCATTGTCGGCGGACATTGAATCTCACGTTGCCGGACGAGGCGGGAGGATGGCTGTCATGGTTAAATTTTTTGGACGTTCCGTCAGGACGATGACATCGTTTGCCTGTTGCGTCATTGCGGCAGTCATGTTTTCCGGACTCTCGGCCGGCGCGGATTCCACTGGAAATTCCGGTTCGCCTGATTTCACCGTTGCCGGCATCAGCTTCGGGATGACGAAGGACGAGGCAAGGGAGGTGCTCCTTAAATCGAAGCCTGATTACGACTTTCATGACCTGGGCATCGTGAAGGATCGCCATCTGTACCAGAACAGCGACGGATTCCGTGCCGTCTATCCTCCGCACGATTCGCCTTCCATGCCGGAAGATCTGTTGACTGTCATGACGACCAAGATTACCGGAGTCTGGGCTGTGGACATGGCAGTAAACTTCATGCCACACCAGCGACCGGAGACGGACGTTTTTTTCCGGTCGCTCAGCCAGAAATTGAACTTGCCGGACAGTTATTTTTCAGATTTCGCTAAACCGCCAAGAGAATTTTCAGGCATATACGGCATATGTTATGACTCGACGCTTGCAGTTGTAGAAGTTGAAAAATGTTCGGCTGTCCTGAAGCCGGAATTTATCCTACAGACACCTGATCTCTACCATACCATGCAGACTTCATTAGGCACGCGCATTCCAGGATCAGCGGCTCCGGGTCTGGGAGCCTATGTCGACCTGATATTGGACACGGCTATGCAGGGCGACAAGCAGGTAGTCAGGGCCTACAAGATCATGGTGGTATCGATCAAGGACAGGTACAGGTACCTGCAGGAAACTGACGGGTTCCTGACGGAAGAGGGAGGAAAGCCTGAGTGACCCAGCGTGTCGATGCCGAATAATATTTTTTTAAAATTTCTTGTTCTGCTGTAATTTTTGTATATTTTGTCCATACTAAATTCTGCTCGTGCATTTAATCTGTATGCCAAGTCTCATGAGGAACGTGGTGTACCGTGACCGGCAGCGACTGACTGTGACAGGGGGAAGACGGACATGCCTTTGCCTGTCCTGGCAACCAGACGGATACGGTCAAACCTTAATTTTGTTCGGCTTCTGGGGGATCTGTGCAGGCTTGGTTGATCCGCTGGTTCCTGCGGGTGATTCGGCTTTGCATGACACAATGCTGTTTTGTTCCGTGGCCATCAGGCACGGAGACGGTTTCCGCAGGCGCTGAATGTCGTATTTGACCGAAATTTTTACAATCAAAATTTTTGTGAGTGTCTCCTTTACTGTCAGCTTGATGCACGCGGTTTAACTGACCCCTTGATGAACAGGGAGCGGACAGGATCAGGCGTTATTTGCAGAGCACTGTCTTGTGACGAAATAAATACGTTCATGAGGCTGGAAACGGTTGATCCATAAACAGACGCTATTACGCTTCCGGATAAATATTAGAAAATGTTGAAAGCTTTTCCCACAATATGGGAGCGAGTCATGGCAAATAGATACTAGTTCTGGGGTCTTACGCTGATTTCTCACCCCTGGTACGATAGCCAAAATTATAACATTTAACCGAACTCGTAATATGTTTATTGGGAAATGAGGGAGGGTACTGGAGCATATCGTACGTCGTGTGCCTGTCCCGGATCGACGGTGAAGACTGAACCGTGTTCATGACGCATGTTCCGTCCGGAAATTGCATGATGTCTGCCTTGGAAACTATGCTGAACGCATAGCACTAATAATTTGTCAGGATAAGAAAAGGCTCCGGCATGTTGCCGGAGGCAATTTGTTCAGATGCTGATTCTTCATAAGCAGGTCCTCCTTTTTGGGTGACATGCTTCAAGTGACGGTTTTAAGTCACGGCGGCTATGCCGCCGGGGACAGCTCATGAATCACGGACTGGCTTTTCAAGAGCGGGCTGGTACTGTCTTGGAGGCGGGTTCATCTGCTGGGAGCCGGTTCTGCCCCGAAGCAGGTTCTTCCGCAGGGAGCCGTTTTTCAGGCCAGGCACAAGTGCCACGTCCGTCACGGGCGGGGCACATCGCTGGGAAGAAGGAGTTGCCCTGCGGAAGGCCAGGTTGTCCGTGAACTCTAGTG
The DNA here is from genome assembly GCA_031263525.1 of Deltaproteobacteria bacterium. GTDB lineage: Bacteria > Desulfobacterota > Desulfarculia > Adiutricales > Adiutricaceae > JAIRZX01. The sequence goes on from JAISFP010000211.1 coordinate 28,124, forward strand.
CGAGTTCGGGTGGGGCCTCTTGGCCGCGACCTTCTCGTGGTCTGCGAGGAATGCGGCCAGGCCCTTGTCGGTGAGCGGGTGCGACGCGAGCTGCTCTATCACCTTGAAGGGAACGGTGCAGATGTCGGCTCCGATGAGGGCCGCCCTGAGCACGTGCTGCGGGCTCCGGATGCTCGCCACTATCACCTCGGTCTCGAAGGCGTAGTTGCTGAAGATGGAGACGATGTCCTCCACCAGGTCCATCCCGTCCATGCCCACGTCGTCCAGGCGGCCCACGAAGGGGCTGACGAAGGCCGCGCCGGCCTTCGCGGCCAGGAGGGCCTGCAGGGGCGAGAAGACCAGGGTCAGGTTCACGGCCAGGCCCTGGTCGGCAAGAGACCTGGTGGCCGAGAGCCCCGGCATGGTGAGAGGAATTTTCACCGCCACGTTGGGGGCGATGTCGGCCAGGGCCCTCGCCTCCTCCACCATGCCCTCGGTGTCGGCGGCGATCACCTCTGCGGAGACGGGTCCCTCGGTCAAGGAGCAGATCTCCTCGATCCTGGCGGCCTGGTCGGAAATGTTCTCGCGGGCCATGAGGGAGGGGTTGGTGGTGACCCCGTCCAGGAAGCCGAAGGAGGCGCAGCGCTTGATTTCCTCAATGTTGGCAGTGTCCAGGAAAAATTTCATCGGAACTCCGGGGCCGCGCGGAGGCCCGGGGGGCGCGGGCGGCAGTCAGACGGGGCACAGCTGTGGCAATGTCCCAGAAATGTTGCGTTTCTGCACCAACTTAATACCGCCTGGGGAAGTGGATGTCAAGCCGAGGTTTGTCTGCAGGCAGGCAGAATGCGGCAGGTGCCGCAGGCGGAGACAGGCGGAGACAGGCGGAGCAGGTGGCAGGGAGGATGGTATCTGTTCACCCTGCAAGCAGGGGGAGCAAGCATTTGAGCTGTCATTGCCCGTCCAGTTAAATGTCGGAAATTGGCTATCAGCCCATGGGTGGAAATGTCTGGCTAGCCCCCAGTCCTGGCTTCTCCTCGCTATGATTTGCTGTAAAAGTCTGGAAGAAGATTCCGGCATTTAATTGGACGGGGATTATGTAAAGATTTGTTATTTGTTACTGTTCAGGTGCCACTCTATTGAGGACCTTTTCGGAGGAAGAGAGCCCTGATGAGGAATCCTAAAAGGCGAAGAGTAAACGATGGATACTTCATGTGGAGGGCAAGTGTTTCAGTAGATGGCATTTAGGTTGAGAAGAACCTCCAGTTGAACTCCTCTTGGGGGGCACCTCATGCCCAGGGGCTCCCTCGTACCGATTATGAGTCCAAAAAATATCCACCGGAGTAATATATGGTTGAATTCTTTTGGATACATGGCAACCTTATTCCGAGTCAGGGCCGGCCTTCACTGGCGCCAGTGCGGGCCTCGTCCGGTTGCGTGGCAGCCTCCCTGCCGGGCAAATTCCACTTCACCCGATCGAATTAAATTGTCTAGAAATCAATCACGAATTAATTCGACTGTACACTAGGGCGCAAAGCATCTGGCATGATCTCAAGGCTCAAAGAAGCGAACCGCTACCTCGTTACGCCCGCGAACTGCAATGGCAACGCCTGTAGTCGTCTTTCCGGCCACTCTGAAAGGTGCCGCATAATCTTTCGACCTAATCTGGTCGGCAGCTGTATCAAGAGCGGATTCGAGAGCTTTATCGGCCTTCTCTTTGTTATCCCCGTCTTTCTTGTCTGCTTTGCAGTATTTGACCTCCATCACAAAACGAATGCCCTTAAAAAATACGCTCATATCAGACTTCCCGTCTGAACTTGACGGAGTTTGGCCAAGGACCTCAAGCCCGGTGGCGATAAACGCGGCCTGTATTACAGCATGGTAATGCTTTTCGTTCGGCTCATGTTGTTCAGAAGAAATTGCTGAAAGAAGGTTATGCAACAGAGCAGCTGTTTTTTTGGAGTCGTTCTTAAGCAAGGCTTCTGGCAGTTCCTTAGAAAAACTTCGAAAATAAAGTCCTGAAGGGTCAAAAGCATAAAGAAATAGGTTATACTCGAAATCCTTCCTCACTTCCGTATTGGGAATTTTGAAGGTGTACCCGCTTTTTTTGACAACTTTACCTTTTTCCAGCTCTTCTATGATGACTGGCTTATCTATGGTCAAATAGCCACTTTGAAACAGGACGGGGACTGGCTCAAGTGTGCTGAGTTCTGCTTTCCTGGTTAGAATTGCCGGGTAGGCTTCAAGTTTAGGCAGGATGAAGGCAAGAGGATTTTGCCTAACAAGCGCTGACAGATGAGATGGCTGTCCGGACAAAGGCCAATATGTGTCGAATTCATTCAAAGTGAAAAATCGGAGCAAAGAGTATGGGTTTAGAACATTTTCTTCACCGAGCCAATTGTAGCCGTCGTAGTAATCCTCAATCATCAATTTCAAATCGTTGATATCGGTATTCAGCGAGATATTGCCTTTGCTTTTCAAGGCAGCAAGAGTATCCGGAAATCTATCATTAAAAAGTGTTCTCATCTCTTTTTTGGTGAAACCGCAGATTCCACCGAATTCCGGTACGAGTGAAATGTCAAAAAAATTGTTAGGTCCGGAGTCTAGTTCGGTCAGGGCGAACCTGGTAATACCCGTAACGAAGGCTAAACGTATGTATTCGCTATTAGTTTTCAAGGAAGTGTAAAAATTACGCAGAACTTCTCTGATACCCACGGCAATATCTTGCTCCATTATATGCCTGGTCAAGGGGGCATCGTACTCGTCAATCAATACGACCACTTTGGCTCCATACTTGATGCAGAGGCCCTCAAGAAGCTCCCCCAACATCTCGCCGTAGGCATCTTCGACAAATTCAACTCCCTCTTCCCTTGCCATTTTTAACAGGCTTTTGCTGATTCTGGATATGAGTTCGTTCTTGGAAGACATTTGTGAGTAGGCCATGTTAAATTTCACAACCGGGTGCCTTTCGAATTTGTAGCCCTTCTTGTCTATCAATAGGCCTCTGAAAAGCTCACGGTCGCCCTGGAAGAGCTCCGCCAAAGTGTTCAGCAAGAGTGTCTTGCCGAACCGCCTTGGGCGGGACAGGAAACAAAAGCTGGTAGGATCATCCTTAAGGATATCATAGATATACCCAGTCTTATCGGCGTAGATAAAATTGCCCTGTACTATTTCCCGAAAAGTCAGATCGTTTTTAGATATTTTTCCCATTTCCATGCTCCCTCTGCGCCCCATTCGAGGCTACAATCAAGATCGCCTTACGTTCACAATGACTTATCGCTCGGCAGGCTGACAACTCATGCGAACCTTCCAATAAAGTTACTGTAGTTTAAGCTATTTCCTATGGTAATGCAAGCGCTTGAACATAAAGGCAGTTCTAATTTTGAGACTTCTTAAAAAATAACGACAACATGGCGTTAACAATGCATGGCAACGACAACATGCCTGGTGTACAGGACAATTCATTATGCATATCTGTTCTCAGCCGAACGAATGGTAACCTACTCGGGGACCCATATCATCCTCATTTCTGGTGCTGGGCGGCCCTCCTCTGATGCCAGGACAGCCTTCCTCCGGGCCAGGACAGCTTTCCACCGGGCCAGGACGGCCTTCCTACGGGGTCAGAGCGGCTTCCCCTCAGGTCCAGAGCTTGCCTTCCTCCGGGTCCAAAGCGGTCTTTCTCTAGGCCAGAGCGGCCTTCTTCCAGCTCCAGGACAGTCTACCTCCGAGGCTAGGGCGACCTACCAGTGAACGGATACTGAACGGATACGGAATTTAATAACTCTATAAATTCTTAATTTACGAAAAATAATTGCAGATAAAATTTATATGTACATTAAAATAGTAAAAACTATACTTTATATTTTGAGATCTACAAAAATACTTAAAATACTACTTAAAATAATATTTAACTATTTTTATAATATTCATTAAGCCTTTGGATTATATATTTGCAATATATCGTATATTAATTGTAACTGTTCAGGTGCCCCTCTATTGAGGGACTTTTCGGAGTAAATGAGCCCAGCTGAGGAACCGTTAAAGTTTACGAGTCAACAATGTATACTTCATGTTGAGGGGAAGATTTTCTGTAGAGGGCATTTTGATTGGAAAGGGCCCCATGTTGAGCTCTCTTTAGGGGGGCACCTGAACAGTTACTATCAATTAATTGTTGAGCTGTATGAGCGAACTCTCTGGGACGGTGCCCCCTCTTCAGGGTCCAGGCCGGCCCTCTCTTCAGGCCCTGGCATCCCCCTCTTCAGGCCCTGGCATCCCCTTCTTCAGATCCAGGTCTCCCTCTCTTCATGGCCTAGCATCCCCCTCTTCAGATACAGGCAATCCTTTCATCGGGGCAAGAGAGTTTTTTTAGGAAAAAAAGGATTCTTTTGCAAAATCGCTTATACGGTGTAGCTCTGAGCAGTTGAAATTGCTATGAAACTTGCCCGGAACCTGGCCTGCAAGGCCGGGGGACGGTCCCGCCGGTGCCAGGGCCGGAGGGAGGCGGGGCGGGGCGGGCGGCACCGCGCCGCATGTTGCATGACAGAAGAACCTGCGGGTCGCCGTGGGAGGGGTACTGCTATCCAACTGTGGAAGTCTGAAGTCGTTTAAAAGTCGAACCTGACTTGGAGGCTGGCGGTGACGCCTTTCCTTCTTCCGACATAGCCCTGAACGCCTATGTCAAATGATATCGGCAGCGTCTGGGAGGGCTTCAGAGTCAGGCCGATTTCGCCGATGCCGCTGCTGCCTCGCACGGATGGCGCTTCTATGGCGAATCCGTTGGTGGTGGCCCGGGCCCTGCCGTCAAATTCGTGCTCCCAGGCAAGTCCAACGAAGGGTGAAACGTGGACGTTTGCCGCGTAAGTGAAACGTCCGCCTATGCGCAGCCGTGAGGAATCCGTGTCCGAGAACTTGACGGTGTCGCCGGTGGACAACGTGACCGTATCCCCTTTCTGCCGTGTCCAGAAGAATTTCGTATAAAGGTCGAAGGTGGATTTTTCAGAAATATTCCACAGATACCCGGCACCCGTATGAAATCCGAAGTACGTCGATGTGCTTTCATATCTTGCCGATCGTCCCCAGGGGTCCTGCAGATCGGCGTTGCCGTATTCGTTATGGATGCGTCCGGCGCGAACGGAGGCTTCGGCGTAGAACCGCCCCGAGCCGGACTTGTTAAAGTCAAGACGTCCCAGGATTCCACCGCCAACGTGATAGATTTCGCCGTCTCCGTGAACTGAACCGGCATTTGCAAAATAATTGTAGGTGTCGTAAGCTCCGGACCCGTATTCGAAAAACGCGGCAGTTGTCAGACGACCGGGTGCTATATCCCAACCAGCCGAGAGTCCAAGCATGAATGAAAAGCTGGACATGTCGACGTGCGATCCGGATTCGTACCGAGTGCTGCCTCCGGAAATTCCGTAGAAAACGCCTACGCTCGTGCCGGCTGATGCAGAGTACCGCGCGGCCTTCTCCGCCTCCCGCATGCCCTGACCCGCCACGAGATCGGAACCAAGGGCGACCAGTTCCGCGCCTGCGAGAAATCCTTCGGAAAGGGCCTTGGCCTGAGGCAGGACCTCGCTCGAGGAGTACACGGCCTGCAACGTGTTGCCTGAAGGCTCCATCTTGAAACTGTGGCGCATGGTGACGCCCTGCTGAGCCTCTGCAGAAGTGTTGGCAGGACTTCCGATGAGGCTGGTTGCACTGACTATCTCGTAGGAATGAGAGGGCATCGCGCCGCCAAGCATCCCGGACAGTAAGATCTCAGTGCCGTCGAGGTCTGCGACGCCGCCGACCTGCAGCTGGTTGGCCTTTCCTGTGTTTCCGAAGAAAATGCCCAATGCACCGTGGCTTGTCACGTTGTTCGTAACCCTGAGCGTGCTACCTGGAGCTTCCTCAAGACCTGGCACTAGAAGCCCTTCGGAAAAAAGGGTACCGTCAACTATCCCGTTGCCGCTGAATGTTCCGGAAACTCCGACGTAGACAGCTCCTGTCAGGCCGGCCTTCCCGTCATCCTGATCTGCAAGGCCCAGGGCTATTTCGCCTCCCTCAATCACCGTGGGGCCGCCAAACGTGTTTTTGCCGGCAAGCGTCAGCGTTCCTGTTCCCATTTTTAGCAGGCCCACGTCAAGGGCCTCCAGATCTTCGTTGAACTCATTGGGTTTGGGCGCGGGCACGCCATTTGGGTAATAATCATCGCCAACCTTGACCTGGCCGATGTCATGGAACCAGACACTGTCGAAGTCCATGGTGTTCACGGGGTACATGGCGTAGCCGTTATCCTCGTCGGCGTTGTTCAGGCGGTTGGCGTCAAGCCAGCCAGGTCCGCGCACAGCCGCCCCGGCGTTGACGACGCCCATGCCGAACAGCCTCATGTACTCATCCTGGGTGACGATGTGCTTGGATATCCAGGTGATTCCTTGATAATGCGTATTTGGGTCATCGTTGGAAGTGCCATCCATGGCTTTTTTGAGTTCTTCCGTGAAAACTTCCAGCGTACGACCGTCGTACAATGACCATTTCGAGTATTCATACAAGCGGCGGATTTCATCTTCATGTTTATGGTCCGCCAGTTCCTCGCTGGAGACATTACTCGGAGCTGTCACGGAGATTAAGAAAGGTTCACCGTTAAGATTTTCAGAGAGCTGAATGAGAAATGGAGGCAGCCCTTCCATATCGTTTGGGTGGTCGGCTGTGGAAAGGAGCGTGTCGGCCAGATGTTTTCCGTCCATCCAGGGGAAGGCTTCCTTGACCAGTGCGGCCACGCCCGCAACATGGGGGGTGGCCATTGAAGTGCCGTTTAGAGAGGCGTATTCAGCAATGCCCGGCCCCATGGCGGAATAAATTGACACGCCGGGCGCGAGCAGGCTGTAATGCGTCGCGCCGTCTGTCAGGTTGGAGAAAAGGGCAATGAAGTCAATCCGGTCAGAATCACGGCCCGGGTCAAATGCTGACACGCCTATCATGGAGAGTGACAGGGCCAGCTTTTCCTCGTACGTAAGTGTATAATCTATCTCATCATATGGCTGGGGCGTCCAGTCTGCGGGATCTATTGTTTTTCCATGTATAACAATTGTACCGGTCAACCATGCGGGCAGGCCTGCCGGCAGGGAAGGGGAGGCGTTTCCTTCATTTCCCGTAGCGAAGATGAACAGAGTGCCCGACTCCACCGCCAGGGGTGCCATCGCATTGGCGATTTTCTGAATGTCCTCAAGCTTGGATGAGGGAAAGAGCGATGGCAATCCTGCCAGGGGAGAAACTGGGAATCCCCAACTGTTGCTTACAATGGAGACTTCAGGATACTCGCTGAACTTACGGATGGAATTGGAGTAAACGTCGCCGCGTTCATACGGCTGTGTGCTGCCGTCAATCCCGACTATGGAGACCAGGTTCGCGTCATAGGCCACCCCGTGCATTCCAGTCTGGTTGCGCGAGGCCGCTATGGTTCCTGCCGTATGCACTCCGTGCCAGTCGTTTGCGTCTGGCGTTGTGAAATAATTCACAAGGTATGGTGATTTTTTAAAAAATTCCCGGTGCAGCGGAAATGCGTTGGAATCCAGCACGCCCACCGTCACACCCTTGCCAGAGTAGCCCTGAGCGTACGCCTCGGCTGCGTGTATCGCGTCCAGCCCGTTCCCGGCCAGATATTCGTCCGTCCTGAAGCTTTCGGGGGATGCGCCCCGTGCTGGAACCGCGAGCGCCATGCAGACGAACAGTGTGCATAATGCGACAGTCACCGATGCGGTCGCTCTCCCAGAGATTCCTGCCGTCACGTCCTGACTTATCTGCATGACCCTTGCCGCGCAAGAGCCAGTCTCGTCAGATGCCTCACCGCTGAAAGTCGCGGTGCAGTAGCTACGTGATGGAGACACCGCCGTCTGGCTCAAAGATTCTTGGTTAACCATGTTTCAGTCTCCTAGCAATGGAACGTTCGCAGATCTGACCGCCCCATCACGAGCTCTCAGGGACTCCTCGAGCATTTTCTGTACCGACTGTCTGGTTCTCGTCTGCGTACGGCGACTCTCTTAAGGGAGCTTTGGCAGGAATAAAGACAGCGGAAAAATCAGGCAGGGTTCCTTCAGGTCCAGATGATACAGAACCTTTGTTACAAGCCTTATGCTTTTAAATACCATCCTTTTTCCTCTCAGTCAAGTGATTGCTTTTTCTCTTTCGTTTGGGGATTTCCATAAATTTTTCTTGAATTGCAGCCGGAAGCGTCCCTCGCATTTGTATCGGCAGCATCGTGTATTAGAAAAGGGGTATCAGCTTTCTCGAATATCTAACTTCAAGACCATTTTTTTTTCTAGATGTAACCATTCAGGTTCCTCGCGAAAATCAGACCCTTCTGACCTCCCTCCTTCTCTCCCGTTGCCACATCTTTTGCTATCTCCCGCTTTCACCTCAATTTCAGTTTCGATTCAAATATTGCACTGCACTATAACTACACTTTGTATGCTGTTAAGGTACCTGATAATTTCAAATAGATCATATTACATTTTAAGAACATTTTTTATGTGACTCCTAATTTTCAACAACTTTATATAGATCTATGTTTAACAAATAATTATTACCCGTTTAATCAAATGCCGGAATCTTCTTCCATCATATGGTAGCGGATCATGGCGAGCAGATACCAGGACTGGGTTTTTGCCCGACCTTTCCACCTCTGGGCTGATAGCCAAATTCGGACATTTGAATAAACGGGTAATATATAAAATCTTAATAATCTTTGACAACTCTGATTATTGAACTCTGCTAAATGAAAGTTAAATGTGATTATGTTTGAATGTTTTGCGAGATTAGCTTTGTATTCTCGTTCTCCACGTTGCGGGGTAACCTTGTTTTTGATTCATCAGTGAGTCTGCCTATTACTTTGGCTGGCTATGTTTATAACATTTCAAAGTTTGTTTTATACATATTTCAATCAATTTTTTACTAAGCATATTATAATTTTTGAGAAATTCTGACAAAAATTAAATCCATCATTTTTTGGACTCATTCAGCTATCTCTATTTTGATGAGCATTTTTGGGGAAAGAGAGTCCTGATGAGGAACCCTTGAAGCTGAAGGGTCAACTATTGATATTACGAGTTCGGTTAAATGTTAGAATTTTGGCTATCGTTCCCGGGGTGAGAAATCAGTGCAATACCCCAGAACTGACATCTCTTTACCATGACTCGCTCCCATAATGTGGGAAAAGATTTCAACATTTTTTAATATTTATCCTTAAGCGTAATATTACGAGTTCGGTTAAATGTTATAATTTGGGCTATCGTTCCATGGGTGAGAAATCAGTGTAAGAACCCAGATCTGGTATTTCTTTGCCATGACTCGCTCCCATAATGTGGGAATATCTTTCAACATTTTCTAATATTTATCCGGAAGCGTAATACGTCATGTGGGGTAAAGATTGTCTATGGCTGGCTTTTTGACTGCCCCCCTGTTGAGTCGCCCGTGGGGATGTACCAGAATGGTTACCATTTTTTAGACAATAGCCTTATCATGATACCCCATAAATTAAGTTTAAATTTTTGGTATTCTTCTCATTTTGAAGTCATTTCAACGTAATCGGTTACTGACTGTGGCCAAAATCCCCATGTCCTGCATGTAAGGCGAAATGAATCGTCCATGCCCCTGATGCATGGCGAGATGAATCACGAAGGTTCCGGATGCATGGCGAGATGAATCACGAAGATTCCGGATGCATGGCGAGATGAATCACGAAGGTTCCGGATGCATGGCGAGATGAATCACGAAGGCCCCAGATTCATGTTGAGGTGAGTCCCCCATCCTCAGAATCCTTCTTGAGCCTTGTCTCCCGGCCCTGGCATTCTTCAGGATTTGAATCCCCGGGTTAGAGCGGCTTCAGGAACTGGAGGGGCAGAAAGCTGAAGGGGGCAGGAGAGCCGTCCGGGAAGCCACAGGTACCTGGAAGTCAGTGGCGGCATCAGTGGATCCTTTCAGAATCCCCTGATGTTCCAGATGCCCAGTTCCTTTCGGGGGGGCAGGAGCTGTCATAACCTGCCAGCTAGAGTTTGACCTATCCCGCAACATATGATTATAATGTTAGGTCTTTGGGATCCCAATAGTCCAGACTTACGCGCAGGCTCATTTCGCGGCGATCGCTGGCAAGTTCTCCAGTCTGGTCTGTATGTACTTTGTCCTCCGCATATCCCTTGTTTTTGTTGTCCCCCTTGCATTATTTGCTCCCCTGTCCACCGCGCGACCCCAAGCTCCCGTGTCCACCGCTCGTCCCGGATTCCCCCGTCCCCCTCACGTCATCGGGTTCCCCTGTCCCCCCCATCTTTCCTGGCTCATGTCCGGCGGTCGGCCTGCCAGATTCCGCGCCCCCCTGCTCGCCCTACCAGCCCCTCCGGACGTCCCCGTCGCACTCAAGCTCTTCCGGCAGCACCCAGCCGGCGGGGGATGTCCCCCTGCGCTAGCTTTTGAAAAGGAACCATCCACTACATGGCACGCTTTTCCCGCCAGGCCCCGATCCTGGGCGAGCTGGACCGTTTCGGAAGCTTCGTGCGGCGGCTGTCCGTCGACATGTACTTCGGCCCCGGCCAGCTCGTGAATGCCAAGCCCTGCTCCGGGCCTGGGGCCGAGAGGTTCCTGGCCAAGTTCATGGAGCAGTCGGCCTACCCGATTTCTGAGCGCCTGGGCGAGGCGGGTGCCATCATTTCCGTGCTCCCGAACGGGGAGAGGGAGACTGCCCAGTCCCGCTGGCTTGCCGCCCGCAATGCCCTTGCCTGGAGCTTGGCCGCCACCGGACGGATCCGCGAGGCCCGCGAGATCATCGTTTGCGGGGGAGGGATGTCCGCAATTGGGGACGCGGCGCTCCACGATGCCGTCCTGGTCTCCTGGATCCTCGCCAAGGCGGTCCTTGAGAAGGACTGCACGGAGGCGGCCCGGCTCTACGCGCTCCTCCCGGGGCCGTTCCCAGAGAAGGGGGCCGGGCCGGGGACCTCTGATGGAGAGTCGCACTCGGTAGTGCGGTCGCCCGGGTCCGGGGAGGCTCTCGCGGGGGGACCGGCCTCCGGATCGGGGCGGCCCTCCTTCTCCGATGCCTGCTCCGCAGGCGGAAGTGCCACCGGTGCTGTGATGCCCTCCATGCCGCAGCGTGGCACACTGGCTGGACTGTCCTCCGAGACGGGTCAGAACTCCCTCTCCGATGTCAGCTCCGTGTCTGGAGTCGCCTCCAGGGCCGGGCAGCCCGCCTGCTCCAATGCCCTCTCCGATGTCAGCTCCGTGTCTGGAGTCGCCTCCGGGGCCGGGCAGCCCACCTGCTCCAATGCCCTCTCCGATGTCAGCTCCGTGTCTGGAGTCGTCTCCGGGGCCGGGCAGCCCTCCTGCTCCAATGCCCTCTCCGATGTCAGCTCCGTGTCTGGAGTCGTCTCCGGGGCCGGGCTGCCCTCCTGCTCCAATGCCCTCACCGATGTCAGCTCCGTGTCTGGAGTCGTCTCCGGGGCCGGGCAGCCCACCTGCTCCAATGCCCTCTCCGATCTCAGCTCCGTGCCTGGAGTCGCCTCCGGGGCCGGGCAGGCTTCCTGCCCAAATGATAGCTCCGCACCTGGAGTTGTCTCTGGTTCCGGGCCGGCCTCCTGGCCGCAGGGCGACCACCCGGCAGGACCGGCCTCCGAGTCCGGTCAGCGCTCCGAGTCCGGGGAGGCCCTCGGGTCTGCACCGGCCTCAGGGGCCGGTCAGCCCTCTTTGTCCGGGGAGGCCTCCGGGTCGCGACCGGTCTCCGTGGCCGGTCTGCCCTCCGTGTCCGGGGAGGCCCTTGGGTCTGGACCGGCCTCCGGGGCCGGCCTGGGCTCCCTCTCAGGAGAGGCTTTCCTGGCGGGACAGGCCGGCGGGGCGGATGACACTTCCAATCCGGGGATGGCATTCCGGTCTTCGGACGGCCCTCAGACGGGCCCAGTCCGCGTGACGTGGCCGCCCTCTGGGCCGCGGGTGAGCTCGCAGGGGGGAGAGGTCCGCGTGACTGGCCTTGCCTCCGAAACTGAGCCTGCTTCCGGGACCGTGACTGCCTCCGGGACTCAGTTTTTCTCCGGGAGGGAGTTTTCCGCCAGCACGGAGCCGGCAGGCGGTGCAGAGAGGGCTTCCGGGCCGGCGCCCTTCCCAGGAGAGGATTCCTGCCTCCCCAGGCCCTTCCTCGATCCGTCCACCGAGCTGGAGCTCTCCGTACTCAAGGCCAGGGCGGCCTTCAACATGTGTGTCGCGTGCCTCTCCGGTCCGGGCGAGGCCGAGCCGGAGCCGTATCTTGCGGACGTATCGGCCCTGCTTTTCGGCACCTGGCGCCTGCTCGCGCGGGTCGACCCGCGCTCCGCGCTCCCGGCCGTTAGGTTCCGGGAACTCATGGACTTCTCTCGGGTGGAGCTCCTGGTCCCCGACGATCCCCTGGCAATAGGAACCGGCGCCCGATCCGGCGAAAGGCCGATGAAGGCCAGGCTGGTCGAGGCGGTGAGGGAGACCGCGTGGCTTGAGGCCCGGTGCCTGGAGGCGACCGCCAGGAGGCTGTGCGGCACGGGAGGGCTGGACCGCCTGAGAGCCGCCTTCGAGAGGCTTGCCGGCCCCGTCCGGCCGCAGGGCGGAGCCCCGGCCCGCACCAGGAGCGGGAGGCTCCGGGCCGCCGAGCTCGCTCTGGCATGCTGCGCCATGGTCTGCGAGGGCGGCTTCTTCCCTGACGAGGCCGAGCACTACCTGGGCTACATCCTGACCGACGGGATCCCCCAGCTCTCCGAGCGGAAGGCCGAGGCCCTGGCCATGATAGCCGAGGCCCGTGCCGGGGCCGGGGACCTGGAGGGGGCGGGTAACGCCTGGGAGAGGCTCCGTGCCCTGCCAGGCAGGGGATCCACGGACGACATGAAGGCCCGTGCCCTGGGCGCCCTCACCAGGGCGGCCGGGGAGAAGGGGGCAGTCTCGGACGCGGCAACGTACTGCTCGCTTCTCCTGGACATGCCGCCCTCCCGGGAGGCGGGCACCCAGGTGCTCATCGCCGCCGCCACCCTCCTGGACGGACTCACGGGCCCGGAGCATGCCCAGACGGCGGACAGGCTCTGGCTGGCGGCGACCAGGGCCGACCTGCGCGAGGAGAACTCCCGCCGGGCCCTGTGCCGGGCTGCGCTGGGCCGCATCCGCCAGCTGGCCTCGGCCGGGGACGCGGACGGCGCGTTCGAGGCCTTCTCGTTCATAGACAGCTTCGGCTTCAGCGCCGCATCGGAGACCCACGGCCTGTGGGCCGAGGCGTCGGTCGCCGTATTCCGGGCCCTCTCTGAGGCGGGCAGACGTCCCGAGGCGCTGGCAGTGGCCTTCGGCCTGGAGCGCTCCGCCTCCCCCGGCCCACGGCAGAAGCGGCTCCGCGACGACATATCGGCCTGCCTCAAGGCCGCCAGGTCGCTCCAGTAGGGGGAACGGAGCTAAGTCCGCGGACATGGGGCTTCGCCTGATGGCGCTGGAGACGTCGTGGGGCCCGGAAACTCCGGGACGGGACGGTCGTCCAGCGCTGAAGGACGTTTTTTCAAAACGCCTGGGCCCGGAGTTCCTGAGTCCCGAGACGGGAAAACTTGCTGCCTCTGCCGGCAGGTACCAGCAGCCCGGCCTAAGTTTTATTCCAGTGCAAAAATCCCTCTGCCTCCCCAGTGAAGTCGATAGCTCAACTTTCGAGGAAAGAAGGATGAGTGCCCGTTACGGTTGGTGGGGGCGGGTCAGGGGACGAACTGGCTATGAGGGATGATGGCTGGATCCAATCCTCCGGCATTTAGTTGCAGGATGGATTAGGCCAGCGTCTTGATAATGGATACGCAAATAAAATTTTATTCCCATGCTTAACTCTCAAAGGAACGCAGGGAGTAAAGATAACTTTGAACTTCTCTGTTGATATCAAAAAATAATGTTATGTGAAGCAATCTAGCCTAAAACCATTATTTAATTCGCAATCAATCATTTAAATTTACATAAATAAATACTTTCCATAAGCCGTGTTTTATCAGCAACCAACTAATCACGTTTTATCAGCAACCAACAATATGAATGGTATCATCTGCACGTTCTATGGTCTCCCAGAAGATTTTTTTCTTCCAAGGCGTCTTAGGATTCTTGTCGAAGATCACCAGCCAGCCTTCTTTTGCTCCACATATATCCATATATCCACGCAACTGCAAAATACTTTTTTCGAGTGGCTGAACATCTTTAATCTTCAGTTCAATAGGATAGCGGGTATCCTTATCGCTTATACATATGTCAGTTTTTGTTAGCCCCATCGCAAATTCTCTTTGGATGAAGTCAGCACCGCCATTTAAAACCCTTTGCAGGAAAGCAAATAGCACGATATGAGCGTATGCTTCACTTGAAAAGTCCGGAGAATTAATATTAACGTCCTCCATAATTTCCTTATTAATTTCATCCGTGTTTCCGACATTTCTTTTTTTAAGAATCTTACCAACAAAATTTTTCAAGAAAAGTTTAATTTCACTAACTTTTGACGTTGCCCCTGCTCCAGAATTTTCCCGCCAATATGTCTGGAAAGCCTTGAGAATACCGTCCATGTCGAGTTTTGTTCCATCCATCCATTTGTTTTGAAATTCAGAAGACATTTTTTGCCGGATACTTTTTGTCAAGAACCGAATGATCAGCTCGCGATAGATGGCATTGGACGGTCTTAAGAAATCTTCGTTGCTCTCGTCAAACTTCAAAAGACCTAGATCGATGACATATTGTCTGTCGTCCGGGGAAACATTGTCCGGCAAGGTATTTGCCCCGATAATGACTGAGTCAATTACTCGTCTGACCTTTGGTTCCGTAAGTCTAGCCATTAGTGAGTCGAAATGGGTGGGGTTAGTCAGAATCAAGTGCTGGGCTGCAAGGTCGATATCGTCTCCCGTAATTACTTTGGAATAGTTATTCTTAAATTGTTCAAATATGACAGCGAAAGGCAGAGCGTTTACCAGCCAGGGCTGGCCTTCGCTCCAGAACCAAACCCTGTCGATGGTTTTCGGTTCGAAGATCTGCCCAGTCTCAAAAGTATGCTGATCGTAGAGAGACTTAATCTCCTCCCTGGTGAAGTCATTCAGAGTCAGGGACTTATATTTTACGTTAAAAGGACTGCTCGTTCCCCTGGATTCCGACTCAGGTCGCACTTGGTACAGATAATCCCTGATGTCACGCATGCCAACTAGAGCCAACGATCTTGGGAACTCGGAAAACGAGGAAAAACGAGCAATGAAGCCATCCCGTATTTGAGCCAGGAACGGAATTAGAGGCTTTTCGTGAATACAGTCGGCCTCGTCGAAGAAGACAACAAGTTCCCTGTCCAAAGCCTGGCATATGTCACTGAGAAATAACCGAACCTTGGTGCCGTAACCGGCAATGTAACCGTTCTCGTTGGACTTGTTAGCAAGCGCACGGAGCCGGTCAACCTTAGAGGAACGGAGCCACCCCCTTATCTGGTCAACGATCCCTGACATCGCCGTTTCAGAGTCGTCGACATTCCTCAATGCAGCAAGGGAGCAGTATAAAGCGTAATACTGGCCATCGGAGTTAATCTTCTCGACCAGTGACATAAGACATGTAGTTTTGCCGGACTGACGAGGCGCGTGGATGGCGAAATAGAATTCGTTAGATATCATTTCATTGATATCCGGCAGGCGCGTAAGAGGAGGAAGCATATAATGCTTTGAAGGTAAGCAAATGCCAGTTGTGTTGAAAAATTTAGCTGGCATTATGGCCATTACCCTTCCAAGATTATCGTAACCGTTCAGGTGCCCCTCCAAGAGGAGCTCAACATGAGGAACTTCGTAACCTAAATGCACTCTTCAGAAACTCTTCCCCTCCACATGAAGTATCCATTGTTGACTCTTCAATTTTTAGGGCTTCTCATTAGTGCTCTCTTCCTCCGAAAAGGTCCTCAATAGAGGGGCACCTGAATAGTTACAGATTATCAACAGAATTGGGAGTTAAGAATTTTCTTTTCCTCAGGGTATACCGTTCAGCTCAACCTGGCTGATTTGTCGGTTGCAATATTTGCTGGCCAAAAATTCCGAACAAGAAATCTTTGGCCAAAATACCTAGTCTCTAATCAACCCTTGTTGAAGTCCCCCGAAAATAATCTGCACTTCAACATCCAATAAAAGATTAATGTACCATATTGGAATATAGATAGCAAACTATTGTTGCTAAAGATTGATGATGCATCCCTATGCTGTATGATGTATTGAGTCGAATCGCGATGAATTGTATGTGACATTTTTTGTTTTCCGAAGAGAATCCGGTGCATTAGATCTTGACAAGATAGGGCATCTCTATCACAGAGGATTTGCTCGGCCAGTCAGCCTCCTTCACCTTCCGGCCTGCCTGGTGCTCCTGGGCCTCACGGATCACGAACACCGCAACACCGCGACTTCAGGACAATTCTGGCTCTCTGGAGCCGGTGCCTTCCCGCTCGGTCAGTCCAACCTGTCCTCCCGGCTTTCCGGTTAGACAGCCTCCCCCAGGCTTCCAGGCCGCCCCGGCCTTCCGGTCTGACTGGCCTCCGGCTTCCCGAGCGTCCCGGCCTTCCGGTCTGACAGCTTCCCCCTGGCTTCCCAGCCGCCCCGGCCCTCCGGTCTGACGTTCCTCCCCCTGGCTTCCATGCCTCCCCGGCCTTCAGGTCTGACAGCCTCCCCCCTGGCTTCCA
>JAISFP010000276.1 GCA_031263525.1 Deltaproteobacteria bacterium
CCGCCACCGCCCGGGGGCCTTGGCCCGGCGACGGGGGGGCCGGACCGCCAACGACCGGGGCCTGGGCCAGACGAAGGGGGGGACAGGTCCGCCAAAGACCTGGGCCTTGACCAGACGAAGGGGGGGACAGGTCCGCCAAAGACCTGGGCCTTGACCAGACGAAGGGGGGGACAGGTCCGCCAAAGACCGGGGCCTTGACCAGGCGAAGGGGGGCAGGTCCGCCAAAGACCGGGGCCTTGACCAGGCGAAGGGGGGCTGGTCCGCCAAAGACCGGGGCCATGGCCAGGCGAAGGGGGGCTGGTCCGCCAAAGACCGAAGTCAGGGAACAGGGAACAGGGCACAGGAATCGTGAACGAAATAAATCGTGCGACGCACATGTCCTGTACCGACGTGCAAGGACAGATGAACTAAACATTCTATACCCAGCACTTGAAATCACTTGCAAGTACTTACCAGAATATTTGATAAGTTGTAGCAAATCATTAAAATTATTATTTTAGCCTTCTGACTTTAATCGTTTAACTTCTAGAATTATGGCTTAAGCTGCTGTAATTAATTGGATATTTTATATTTGATCGTCTGAAATTGACTTTATTACCATTAGATTTAAAAGTCCGATTTTGCCTTTGATATTCTGACAAAGATATTCTGGCATCGACTTTTTTTTGAACGGGAATTATGAAGAGATGCCATCAGTATTGAGCATTATCTTTTTACGCAGTAAAATACAATTTTGGCGGAACGTTGGTTAGGGACTTCTAATCCGGCAAATCCCTTATGTCAAGAATCAGCTTCAGGCGATCTTCACGACCGACTTCACCACCGTCGCCTTGTTCGAGACGGACTGATCGAGGGCGTTCTGAAGATCGTCGAACTCGAAGAAGTGGGTGGCCACGTCGCGCGGCCTGATAGAGCCGGACGCCACGGCATCTATGGCCACGGGGTATATGTGGTGGTAACGGAAAACTGTCCTGAAGGTCAGCTCCTTGTCGAGGGCGAGGCTCATGGGCAGGGTCATCTCGCCGGAAGGAGCGTATCCCACCAGGACTATGGTCGCCCCCTTCTTGGAGGTCTCTATGGCCTGCCTCACGGCCTGCTCGGCACCGGAGGTCTCTATCGCGAGATCCCAGCCCTCACCTCCGGTCGCTCTCTGGGCCGCCTTCGCGAAGTCCTCCTCCCGGCTGTTGATCGCGTGTGTGGCGCCCAGCGAGAGAGCCTTCTGGAGCCTCTTGGCCATGACGTCAGAGACCGCAATGCCGGCAAGCCCCCTGGCCTTCACGGCAAGAAGCGACATGAGCCCTATGCAGCCGGTCCCGAATACGACCGCCTTCTGTCCCAGGACCGCCCCGCCCTGCCCTGCGGCGTGGAAACCCACGGCCAGGGGCTCAATGAGCGCCGCGTCAAGGCTGTCCATCGGCGCAGGGACCTTGAAGGACAGCGACTCGGGGTGGGCGACGTACTCGGAGAAGACCCCGTCAACGGGAGGCGTCGCGAAAAACTGGACGTCCGGGCACAGGTGATACCGGCCTGAAGTGCAGAACGAGCAGGTCCCGCAGGTCCTTCCGGGCTCCAGCGCAACGATGTCGCCCAGGGCGAGGCCCTTCACGCCCGCTCCGAGCCTGACCACCTTTCCGCCGGCCTCGTGGCCCAGCACGAAGGGGAACTCCACCTTGTAGGGCCCGATGCGACCCTCGGTGAAGTAGTGAAGATCGCTCCCGCAGACCCCCACACGCTCAACCTTGACAAGGACCTCGCCCTGGCCGGGCTCGGGGACGTCCCGCTCCTCCCAGCCAATCTTGCCGATCCCGGTCATGACCGCAGTCTTCATTTTCTTCGGAATAACCGTCACTGAAAGCCTCCTTAACTTTGAAAATGTCTTTTGAAAAGACTTTTCATTACTCTTGGGAGAATAAGACAGGAAGGCTTAGCTGTCAAGGATATGAAATAAAACAATTTCTTGTTTATATATCAATTTATTTCCTAAAATTTCCTTTTTTATATTGAAATATCATCATCATATAGATGCTAAATCATCAAATTTCAAGCAATACGCCTGAATCAGCCTGATCGGTTGTGATGAGCCATGTTCTGGCAATGAACAAGCTATTTCAACGCTTTTCAACTCAACCCAAACCAAAATCTTCAATTTATCTTGTTTCTTTTTCCTGAAATTTATTTGACACTGATCAAATTTTTGATTTGAATCTCATCAATTGCATGAAAAAATGCCAACATTCAGCAAATTTTAATGTTATAAGATATTTTTTATAAATTCCATATGGCCATTGACCTCAGACCGGTGCCCCTTGACCTCAGACCGGATTCTCAATTCCGGCGCACTCACAGTTGAATTGAATTGCATCAAAATTGGTAACTGTTCAGGTGCCCCTCTATTGAGGACATTTTCGGAGGAAGAGAACCCTAATGAAGTTCTCTAAAAGTTGAAGAGTCAACCATGGCTACTTCATGTGGAGGGAAAGAGTTTCCGAAGAGGGCATTTGGGTTGGGAAGATCCTCCAGCAGAACTCTTATTGGGGGGGCACCTGAACAGTTACCAAAATTGAACAATTCATATTTTTTAAGTATCTGTTCACAGACGAAAGCAGGGGAAACTACGGCAGGACCCAGAATCATCCCCATCCCTGGTCCAGAAAGCTCCTCCTCCTGGTCCAGAGCGCCCTTCCTCACGGTCCAGGACAGGCTCCCTCCCTGGCCAGGGCGAGCTACCCGTGAACGGATACTTTTTTGACACTAATCAATTAATCATGCCAGACAGCATGGTGAACTAATGAAATGACAGATTTCAACAACAGATTATGCTTAACATCCATTTTGGAATATCTAATTCCAAACTTATTGCAATCTGCACCTGAGCTTGACTACTCGTCACCAGTCGCATACAGCCGTGTCCGCCATCCTTGAGACACGCCTCTGTTCCTGTCTTGCCAGCACACAGCCTAAGTCCGTCGGTCCCAGGGCAAACTGCCAAGCCGTCAGGCATGCAAGCCACCACAGTCCGCTCCTCCATGTCGCCCCTGAGGCAAGACACGCAGGAGTCATCCGAAGGAATCCCCTCATGCCTCCCAGGAGCCCAGACATGCAGGCGTCATCCGAAGTCAGGCAGTCATGGCCCCTCAAGGACAGACATGCAGGCGTCACCCGAAGTCAGGCAGCCATGCCTCCTCAAGGACAGACTTGCAGGCGTCATCCGAAGTCAGCCGGCGGGGCAGACGATGACCTCCACCGAGTAAGGCCTCTCGACCGTGAAGCCTCCCTCGTCCGTGCCCCCTGCGGCCAGTTCATCGGCATAGGTCTCGACCTCGCCCGGATCGGGCTCGATCCCCCGGTCTTCCAGGAAGGCGCGGAGCATCCTCGCGTACTTCTCCCGCGTGTAGGGAATCTTCCAGGTGCCCTCCTTGAGCTCCCATGCGTAGCTCCTGCCCGTCCTGTCCAGGAACTCCCGCATCTCCGGGCCGTTTCTCAGATCCCTGGGCTCCATGCCGCGGCGTCCAAGCATCTCGGCGAGCCCCGCAGGCGGGAAGTGCCTGTGGAAGCCCGTCACGACCACCCGCTCGCGGGCGAGCGAAAAGAGCTTCTCTCGCGTTGCGTCGTTTTTTGCAGCTGGGCACATCATGCAGAATACGATGTCGAAAGGAGCGTCTGCCTCGAAGCTCTCCCAGCCGGAAAGCACGTACTCGACGTTGGCTATGCCGAGCCTGGCGGCATCCTGCCCGGAAAGCCTGAGCATCTCCTCCGAGACGTCCGCCGCCACCACTTTCAGGGCAACCCTGGCGATCTCCAGGGTGTACTGGCCGCTCCCCGCGCCCACGTCCAGGACGGTCTTCCCCCTGAAGTCGGCGCCCAGCCGGCGTACCGTTTCCAGCATCCCCAGCTCGTAGGCGTTGTCGTGATCCTTCCACCTGGGGAAATCGGACGCGCGGGCGTTCCAGAAGCCTCGCTCCCTCGCTTCATCCCTCTTCTCGGAAATCGTCACCGTTCAGCCCCTCCTTTCCACAACGCCATGATCCTCCTGCCATAGTCCTGCCCCGGACCCGCCTTCGCCAGGCAGGCCCGGACCCTCCCCGGCACATCCGGCGCCAGCCCCGGACCCGCCTTCGCCAGGCAGGCACGGACCCTCCCCGGCACATCCGGCGCAAGCCCCGGACCCGCCTTCGCCTGGCAGCCCGGGACCCTCCCCGGCACATCCGTTGACTGGCCCTGGCCCACCTCCTTCCAGCAGTTCCGGGCCGTCACCCCCACATCATGCACCAGGCCAGTAGCCTCCAGAGCCCGACCGTCCCAGGAACTCCCCGGAATCGTCCCTCAGCCCTGGGTCCCCGCGCTGATGCGCTGGGAAAGCTCCTGGAACTTGTCCTCCAGGCTGCTCTCGAAGGCCACGGGCGGGACCACCGGCATCTCGAGCAGCGCCTGGAGGTTCATGAGGGAGTCCTCCATGGAGTCCGCAAGCCCGCTCGCCAGGCTCACGGTCTCGTAGGTGTTCTCGACGTACCGGATGACCAGGCGGAGCGCGGCGAGGCGGTCCGAGAGGATCTTGTCCTGGTTCTGCAGGAGATCCCGGTAGCGTCCGGCCACCCGCTCCGTCATCTCCTGGGCGGTCAGGTTCGACCGGTACTGGGCGTTTTCGGACGCCAGCTGGCGGGTCCTCGCCATGAGAGTCTGGTTCTCGGCGCGGATGGAGTCAAGGCGTGGGATGTACTCTTCGGCGATCTTCTTCCTGAAGCGCACCAGCTGGAGCTCGTGGGCCTGGGTGGCTATGAGGAAGACGGCGTAGTACTTGCGGCTCACCGCCAGGCTCTGGGTGGTGCCCATGAGCTCGCGCAGCCTTCCCGACACCTGGTAGATGTTCTTGAGCGCCACCATGGAGTCCACCATGTCGTCGCCGGACACCGTCATGAGGAGGTTCTTGAGCTCGTCCTCGGAGAGCTGGATGCCCTCCCTAGCGAGCATGATCCTGATCATCCCCCGCTTCTCGGCTATGTCGGCCCTGTTGGAAGCCATGTCCCTCTTCGCGGACGCTATCCTCTTGTCTATGTCCGACTGGGAGCTCTTCCAAACCTCGTAGAAGCGGGAACTGTCCGGGGCGGAGGCCTTGTCTATCTCCAGCCGGGCTATCCGGTCCTGGAGATCAGCGTTCTTCTGCCCCAGGCGCGAAATGTCGCGTTTCACCTGGCTCACGTCGTCCTTCAGGAGCACCCCGAGCACCCGGTCCAGGAACCCGTCCATCTCGGAACGGGCCCTCTCCTTTGGGGACGACCTGAAGGGGACCCAGGTCGAGTCGGCCGCCGTGGCCACGTCCGCCCTCAGCCGCACGAACTTGTCCACCATGTCGAAGATGTCCCCCGTGGCGTCCGCAGCGGCAGGTCGAGCCGCGGCGAGGGATACAAGGAGCGCCAGGGCCAGCGCCGCGGCCAGTGCCGGTGCGCTCCTGCGCGGGAAGGGACGGGAAACTGCTGGCTCGTGTCTCATGGTCTTCACCGGGAGCGGGGGCTGCCGCTTGTCGCGGAAGCCCCCGTGAGGGGGTCGAGGAATCCGTGGACCGGAAACGTCGGGGAGTCGGGCCAGGTCCGTGGACCGGAAACGTCGGGGAGTCGGGACCGGTCCGTGGGCCGGAAGCTCAGAGGAGGCCGGCCAGGTCCGTGGGCCGGAAGCTCAGAGGAGGCCGGCCAGGTCCGTGGGCCGGAAGCTCAGAGGAGGCCGGCCAGGTCCGTGGGCCGGAAGTTCCGGGGGAGGCCGGCCAGGTCCGTGGACCGGAAGTTCCGGGGGAGGCCGGCCAGGTCCGTGGG
>JAISFP010000286.1 GCA_031263525.1 Deltaproteobacteria bacterium
CTCTCAGGCCCCCGTCATTCCCGGACTCCTCCCCCAGGTCCTCCGGCCTCTCAGGCCCCCGCCATTCCAGGACTCCTCCCCCAGGTCCTCCGGCCTCTCACGCCCCCGCCATTCCAGGACTCCTCCCCCAGGTCCTCCGGCCTCTCAGGCCCCCGTCATTCCCGGACTCCTCCCCCAGTTCTTCCGGCCTCTCAGGCCCCCGTCATTCCCGGACTCCTCCCCCAGGTCTTCCGGTCTCTCAGGCTCCCGTCATTCCTGGCAGGGGTTGGCCAGAATGGCTTCCAGAAGGAGCAGGCCGGTGGGTCACTGGGCTGGATACTTGACAGTCAAATCGAGGCCTGACTCGACAGGCGGCACCTCTGCCGAAGGGGGCTGTGAGTACTGGCACACGAACGGACAACCCGGCTGGAGTCAAACGTTTTCGGGAGGGAAGGTCCCGGCACCGGGGTTGCCCAACATGGCCTCCGGAAGGCGCAGGCCTGGGTCGCAGCGCTGGAAACCTATCCGTTAATCTTAGACATAACTCTACAGGTGGCACCTTTTTCTGACATTACCTCGAAACAGCAACATGTAACAATATCTCATATTATTACCCCGGTGGATATTTGTTGGACTCGTAATCGATACGAAGGAGCCCCTGGGCAAGGGGCAAGGATGGGCAAGGATGGGGAAGGATCCTGGGCGGAGGTGCTCCCTTGGTTCCGAAACAAGGCTAATCTGAGCCCAGAGAAGTCCCCCTTATCATCGTCTGTGAACAGCTACAGTCCAACAAATATCCACCGGGGTAATAGCTAAATTAGTCTGCCTGACACTTTTGCATCATGGAATTTACACTGCGGCCAGGATGCGCTGACCCATCAGGCCTCCGGGCAGGTCAGGTGTCCGCCGAGCTGAGGCGGGGGAATCCTTGTAGCAGATCCGCCGATATGCCATGGCTTATTCCTGAGTGGGCGTGGCATTGGAATCAGGCGAGTCAGTATCCGTCTTTTCCTCTTCGGATATGTCGTGTGGCCTTGGTTCCTTAATTGTTCTGGAATTCCAGTCGACATCGAAAAATCTAAACCTGCAGTGTGTCCATCCGTAAATGGCCACGGCGCAGGCGCGAACCTCCTTGACCTTCTTGTAGAAAGGTGTGAGGTATCGTCTTGTGATTATCTGGCTAGTAGCATCGATAATGCCGTTTTCCAATTTCTTTTTAATATGATCTGGCGGATCCGGAAACATGGGCAACGTGGCTCCGGCAGGCGGCTCATTTTCCAGCTTGACCACCTTTTCGGCATGTTCCTGTTTGAAGTGCTTGATTTCCACTGCAACAGAGAAATCTCGCGGATAATTGTAGATAAGGTCCGGTCTACCGTCTCCGGAATGTTCTTCCAGTCTCGAGAAGTCTCCCTTAATTTTCAGCAATAGAAACAGCAGTGTCTGGTAGGTGGATTCGTTCTGTGTCTTCAGTGTCTGTGCTGATTCTCCAAGAAACGATGTAAATATTCTTGCGCATTCTTCATCGTCCGAAGCTTCGAACGCGTCAGTAAAATTTGCATATTTCTCAGCAATGGATCCCTTGAATCCTGGGAATGGCGAATCCATTTCGATGAAGTCATTTGCAATCGCGGAGGCTATCTCGCTGTTTGGGCATTTTAACGTAAACTTGTGGTTCTTTCCTGTCTTGTCTATCTTGTCTATGGTGAGATAACCGGTGTGAAAAAGAAAAGATGCCGGCTTCATATCCTTTAACGACTTGACAGGGTCAAAATTGTCGATGCTAAGATTCCCCGAAAAGATGTCGGTCACGTTATTGGACATATTCTTGAACATGTATGTGACAAGAGAAGAGCCAGAATTGTACCAGTAATTGTCAAAATCATAGTCTATCAGGCATTTAGCTATTGAATATGGATTGTATATTGCCAATTCAGAATCCCATGTATAGCCATCGTACCAGGACTTCAGTTCATTCATGAAATCTGCAAATGTAGCATCCTCTTCAAAATAGCCATCATTTTTCAAAACCGAAAGTGCTTTCATTATGTGGGAAGAAAAATTTGAAATAATCTCATCTTTGGTAAAACCGCATATGCTGGAATATTCAGTTTTTAGGGAAATATCTTCAATGTTGTTCATTCCGGAAAAAAGCGACAGCTGCTTGAATTTTGAGATACCGGTAACTAACATAAATCTCAACTTGCCTTCACATGCTTTTACAGCACTGTAAAACTGATAAAGTGTTTTACGTATCTCTTTCGTTTTTGTGTCATCGCCGATGTTGCCAAGGAGGGGGAAGTCGTATTCGTCGATAAGGAGAACTACGTTCATGGGATTTCTTTTGTAACTTGTTTCAAGTCCGCTTTCGTCACTTTCAAGTCCGTCAGCGCGGCAACGTTGGTGGCGGGTAGATAGGGCATCGATAATACTTTCGATGTCCGTGACACTTTTGGCCGGCTCAATGGAGAGACGATGGAACTTGGCCGTTTTGTTCAGCCTGTAAAGCATTTTGGCTTCGAACAGGGACGGCTCCAACGGGACGCCGCCGAACGAGAGATTGATGACAGGATAGGTCTCCCAGCCGTAACCTGAGCCGTCCCTGCCGATTTCCATGTCTTTGAAAAGCTCCCTCCTTCCCTCGAAAATGTTGCTGATCGTGTCGAGAAGGAGGGACTTGCCGAACCTCCTCGGCCTGGAGAGGAAATAGGTGCGGATGGGGCTTGTCAGGAGTCTGCATATATCCTTCGTCTTGTCCACCACCACGGCGTCGTTCTCGACGAACTGCTCAAGGATCGCCGTGTCCGGCAGGAGCGGCCTGAGCTTCTGCATCCCGTTCGCCGTTTTGCCGTTCTCGTCCAATTTCCTTGCCTCCCGCGCGGCAGAGATGGCCGCAGGCCAGACCGCAACATCCGGGCCCATGCTATCCGAGCAGGCCGAGCGTGTCAACTGATGTCCTGGACTCCGCCTCCAGGTCCCTCCAGCCTCTCAGGCCCCCGCCATTTCTGGACTCCGCCTCCAGAACTTCCGCCCTCTCAGACCCCCGTCCTTCCTGGACGCCTCCTCCAGGACCTCCGTCCTCTCCGGCCCCAGCCATTCCTGCACGCCGCCTCCAGGTCCTCCCGCTTCCCTGCTCCGGTCCATCCTGCCCCCTACCTCTCGTCCGCTCGCCCATCCGGGCGCTCCGAATTACGCCACTAACTGCTCCCCGCCCCTATCGCTCCAGCCTCCCCGGCTCCCGGCAAGCTCGCGGCGACCGGCCTGGACCCGAGAGGTCCAGCCAGCCCGAACGGCCTCGCAGCCAGCCACGCGGGATCCCGGGACGGGCCCGGCCTGCGGAGGGCCCGGCCCCGTCCCCGTCCCTCTAGAGCCTCAGGCCCCGGAGCCGCTGGATGCGCTCCTCAAGGGGGGGATGGGTGGCGAACAGGTTGGAGAGCCCCGATATGGCCAGCGGGTTCACGATGAAGAGGGGGGCGGTGGCCGGACCCGCCGTGGCCACGGGCCGGGACGCCCCGGAGAGCTTCTCCAGGGCCCTGGCCAGGTAGTCCGGGGTCTGGGAGATGTTCGCGCCCTCGTCGTCCGCCAGGTACTCCCGCGAGCGGGAGATGGCCGCCTGGATGAGCGCCGCGGCCACCGGGGCGAAGAGAGCCAGGAGCAGGCCCGTCAGGAGCCCGCCGGCCCCGCCGCGCCCGCGCCTGGGGCCCAGCACCGCCGCGAACTTGGCCATGGAGGCGAGCATCATGATGGCCGAGGCCATGGTGGCGGCCACGCTGCAGATCAGGATGTCCCTGTGCTTCACGTGGGCGAGCTCGTGGGAGAGGACGCCCGCTAGCTCCTCGCGGTCCATCATGTCCAGGAGCCCGCGGGTCACGGCCACCACGGCGTGGGACGGGTTCCTGCCGGTAGCGAAGGCGTTGGGGGAAGGGTCCTCCACTATGGCCAGCCTGGGCATGGGGAGCCCGGCGTTCTGGGCCAGGTGGGAAACGATCTGGTGGAGCTCCGGGGCCTCCTGGGGGCTGACCACCCTGGCCCTGGTCTGGGCCAGGACCAGGCTCGCCGAGAACCAGTAGGCCCCGGCGTTCATGAAGAGGGCTATGACCAGGGCCACCATCATGCCGGCATGGCCGCCCACCAGCTGGCCTATGAGCATCACGACGCCCGTCAGGAGCGCGAAGAGCATGACGGTCTTAATGTTGTTCCCCACCTGGCCCCCCTTTTCCCGGCAAGGGCGCAGGCCCCGCGCCCGGCGGCTCCCCCGACCGGCTGAACGCGGCTCCGGCACCCGGCTTAAAGCGGCTCCGGCGGCCGGACGCCGTGACCGGCGGCAGGAGCTCCCACGACCGGACGTCGGGGGGGAGTCCCGGCTGTGCCGTACCCGCCTGCAAACTTTACAGCGCCCTGCCGGCCCGGTCACGGCGACCGGGAAGGCACCCTCCAGACGCCGGAAAAGTGCCGCAGGGAGTCCCGGCGGTGCCGTGCCAGCCTGCAAACTTTTCAGCGCCCTGCCGGCCCGGTCACGGCGGTCGGGAAGTCACCCTCCAGACGCCGGAAAAGTGCCGCAGGAAGTCCCGGCCGTGCCGTGCCAGCCTGCAAACTTTACAGCGCCCCGCCGGCCCGGTCATGGCGGCCCGGAAGTCACCCGCCTGACGCCGGACAAGTGCCGCAGGGAATCCCGGCGGTGCCGTTCCCGCCTGCAAACTTTACAGCGCCCTGCCGGCCCGCCCCCGGGCCCCAGGAAGCCTGCCTCCGGACGCCGACGAAGGAAGGGGAGAAGGGACAGGGGCGAATGGCGAAGGGCTAGAAGAAGCTGGACCTCATCATGTCGAAGATGGCCCTGAAATTCTTCTCCACCTGGCTCCTGCCCACGATGGAGGGCCCGTGGCCGGGGATGACCGTGTCCACGTGGTCCAGGGACGCCATGCGCTCGACGCTCGCGACAAGGTCGCTGGCGTTGCCGCCCGCCAGGTCCACCCTGCCGAAGCCTCTCGCGAAGATGAGATCCCCCGTGATGAGGATGCCCTCCTCCGGCCAGTGGACGCACACGCTCCCCGGCGTGTGGCCGGGGGTGAGGTAGATCTGCAGGATCTTGTCGCCGAGCTCCAGGGGGCCCTCCTTGAGGATCCGCCCGACGGTGCCGGAAGGGTAGTCCAGTCCCATCCACTGGAAGATGGACCTCCCCTCCCCCTCGAGGAAGGCCTTCTCCTCGGCGCTCATGGCCTGTATGACCCCGTAGCTGGCCTCCAGTAGCGCCCCCGCGTCCATGTGGTCCGGGTGGGAGTGGGTGTGGAGCGCCATGTAGAGATCCCCCGGGGCTATGCGGGTCTCCGCCTCGATGGTCTTCTCCAGGTAGGGCCACAGGTGCCTGAGCCCCGGGTCTATTATGATCTTCTCCCGTCCGTCTATGACCACCGTGTTGGAGCACACGTCCCCCGTGGGGGGCGGGTAGTACACGTAGACGCCGGTCTTCCCGATCTGCATTGGCGTTCCGCCTCCGTGGCCCTCGTCGCCCGCTCGATCGGGCTGTCCCGCGCGCGGCGCGGGAGACAGGGTCCAGCTCCGTATAATAGTTGATCCCGCCCCTCAATGATAGTGCAGGTCGTCCTCTCCGGGGACGGAGAGCCCCAGGCCGGGGGCGAGGACCGCCCGGCCGGGGGAGGCGACCGCCCTGTCAGGAGCTGTGGCCTCACGACCGGGGGACGCGACCGCCCAGTCGGGAGCGGTGACCGCCCCCCGTGACACTGCGCCCTTGACAGGAGTCTTCCGGGACACCTGATCCGTGTCCGGACGGCCAGCCCGAGCCGCTTTACACTTTGAGCCAAATCAGGCAAAATCGCACTTCAGGCCTCAATGCCTCCCGGCATCCAGGCAGCCTGACCCCAGGGCCTTCCGCCCGGCAGCCTGGCCCGTCCCGGGCCCTGCCCCGGACGCCCTGCCCGTCCCGATTTCCGGAACCTCCGGTCTCCAGGCCCCGTCCGGCCTCCGTATCTTCCACGCATCCCCTTCCGCCCCTGGCATCCTGGCCCTCCCGGCCCGCCTGCCTGTCCACGGTCCCAGGGACCAGCCCTGCGTCCCCGGCCTCCGGGCAACCCCGCCTCTCCCTGCCCTCCCCCGGTCCCCGTGCCCGTCCCGGCTTTCCAGCCATCCTGCCATCCTGCCATCCTGCCTTCCTGCCCGCCGGCTCCGGACGCCTCCAGGGGGCCCCGTGTCCCCGTGTCCCCGTGTCTCCGTGGCTCCCGGCGTCCCGGCCCGGACACCTCCCTCCGAGGACCGGCCTGCCCCCGCCTCAATGCCGCCCCCCCCCCGCGGGGACCAACGCCGAGGTAGACGATGCCCTTCCCGCCTGACAAAGGACACCCGGCGAACCCCGTGGCCGCGGACCTCCTCCGTCAGCTGGAGGCGGCCTCGCGCACTGACACTAACCCCTACCGGAAGGGGTCCGGAGGGGAGCTCATATCCCTCCTGGGTGCCCGATTCCCCGAAGCGGCCCTTCTCGCCGCCCAGACCTTCCCCTTCGACGGGGAGGGGTGGATGTCGGGGGAGGCCCTGAGACACCTGGCCGAGTGCGCCCTGAAGCGAGGCGCCGGCCTGGTCGAGCTCCAGCCCAGGGGGAACCTGGCTTTCGTGCCCGGCACGAAGCCCGGCCTGGACTCCCCGCGCCTCGACCGGCATGCCAGGCCAGGCGCCTTCGCCCCGGTGTCGCTGTGCCCTTTCTGGGGTCCCTGCCTCGGGCGCGAGCAGGCCGGCATGGACACGTTCCGGGGCATTTACGCCGTCATAGCCCGCGAGGGCAGGGAGGCCTTCCGGACGGGGCTCGCCGGCTGCGCCAGGGACTGCCGGAGGGTCATCGAGCGCTCTGATCTGGCGGCCCTCCCGGAAGGGCGCGGCGGTGGGATCTCCGTCTGGCTGGGAGGCAGGCACCGCCCATTCCGCCCGCCCGTCACGCCGCTTGCCTGGAGGCTCTTCCCCGCCGAGTTCCCGGGCGATCTGGCCGACTTCGTCCTGAAGGTCCAGGACATACACGAGTCCCGGGCCCAGCGCGGGGAGAGCTTCCCGGAGATGACGGCCCGCATGGGCCTCGCCGCCGTCGAGAAGCTTTTGGGCATATCCCCGCAGTCCATGACGTCCGCCCCCGAGCCCGGACCGGAGGCCGCCCTGAAGAGCGCGGCAATATCAACAACTGGGACGGCCAACGTTGCCGGAGCCGTCACTGCCGGCGGAACGGACGTCACGGCACCGCCCCGGCCCGCCAAAGACGCCGCGGGGGCCGGCGCCCGCGACGCCATCCCCCGCTCCATGCCTGCCGCATCGTCCCCGCCCTCAGAAGGCGCGGCTGATGCAGAAGGAGGGAAGGCCGCCGAAGCTGTCGGAGCACCCGAGACTGCCGTAGCTGTCGGAACACCCGAGACGCCCGTAGTTTTCGATGTGCCAGAAACTGCCGAGGCTTTAGCGCCGGCAGATGCCGCCGTGACCGGCGAGGCTTTCGTGCCGGACGGGGCTTTCGGGGCGCCAGAGACTGGCGAGGCTTTCGTGCCGGACGAGGCTTTCGGGACGACCGATACCGGCGAGGCTTTCGTGCCGGACGGGGCTTTCGAGTCAGACCAGGCTTTCGGGCCAGCGGATGATATTGCCGAACCCGCAGCCTCCGAGGCGGCGAACGAGGTGACCGGAGCCCTCGCTCCAGCCCAAGCCGACCTCGAAATCTATACCGGAGCCGCTTTAGCCAGTGAGGCCGGGACCCCGGCACTGCCGGTCGCCCACGATCCAGGTGCCGGATCATTAACGCCGCGTGCCGATTCAGCCACTGATGCCGCTGACGTCTGCGATCCGTCAGAAGATACCGTCACGACGGGAGAAACGGGGGCCTTTCCTGAGCCCGCCGTGGCGGGCATCGACACGTACGAGGCCGCTCCCCCGACAGAACCCGTCGCCTGGGCGACAGGCGCAGAAACGTTAGTGCCTTTTCAAGATTTGACTGACGACACTGCCGGAGCCTACGCTCCCGCCCCGGACGCAGCCTCCGACCAAGATGAAGACGCCTCGGACGGCCCGCCTGCCAGCAATACGGGCGCCGAGACATTGGCTGCGCCGGCAGATTCTGCCGATGACGCTGTCATAGCTCGTCATCCCTCCCAGGATGCCTCCTTCGGTAAAGAGGATGCCTCCTTCGACAAAGAGGAAGCCTCCTTCGACAAAGAGGAAGCCTCCCTCGGCCAGGAGGAAGCCACCCTCGGCCAGGAGGAAGCCTCCTTCGACCAGGAGGGCTCCTCCTTCGGCCAGGAGGGCTCCTCCTTCGGCCAGGAGGGCGCCACCTTCGGCCAGGAGGGTGCCACCTTCGGCCAGGAGGGCGCCACCTTCGGCCAGGAGGGCGCCACCTTCGGCCAGGAGGGCGCCACCTTCGGCCAGGAGGGCTCCTCCTTCGGCCAGGAGGGCGCCTCCTTCGGCCAGGAGGGCGCCTCCTTCGGCCAGGATGACGCCTCCTTCGGCCTGGAGGGCGCCTCCTTCGGCCAGGAGGACGCCTCCTTCGGCCAGAAAGATGAGGTCGCGGGCGGGCCGGCAACCTACGTGCCGAACCCCGATGCAGTCGAGCCCTGGTCCGATGCCACCACGGATGACGCCGGCAGTTACGGAATCGTCCCAGACGACGCCGCGTCCGGGGACGCCGAGACCTGGCCCGTTCCCGCCGCCGGCGACGTCGGCCCGACGAAGGCAGTTCCCCCGGCAGGACCTGAAACTTTCGATGCGGGTGCTGGACCATTTGCGACTCTGCAAGATACCGCCGCCGATGAAGTTGGCATTTTCGATGCAGACATGTATGCCGCCCATGCTCCTGAGGCTGTGGACTTGGCCGCCCTGTCCGCCTTCAAGGAGAGATACGAGACTGAGCCGGTCTCCTCCGATGCGGAAGACGAGACTGCTGATAATTTAGTGACGTCTGCCGGGCCTGCCGATTATGCCATTGGCACTTACATTCCAGATCTGGATGCCGCCCATGCCCCTGAGTCAGGGTACCCGACCGATCCGGCCGCCTACGACGCGGGAGCCGAGACCGAGGCGACCGCCAACAATGCGGAAGCTGAGAATGCCGGCATATTGGTGCCGCCCTCAGTTTCTGCCGATTTTACGGTTGACACTTACATTCCCGATCTGGATGCTGCCCATGCTCCGGAGACAGGGTACCCGACCTTTCCGACCGCCTGCGACGCGGGAGCCGAAACCGAGGCGACCTCCTGCGATGCGGAAGCTGAGAATGCCGACATATCAGTGCCTCCCTCAGTTTCTGCCGATTATGCGGTTGACACTTACATTCCCGGCCAGGATGTCGCCATTGCTCCGGAGGCAGGGGACCCTGCCGCCTGCAACGCGGGAGCCGAGACCGAGGCGGTCGCCTTCGATGCGGGAGCTAAGACTGCTGAAACTATAGTATCGCCTGCCATTTCAGCTGATTATTCCGTTGGCACCTGCTATCCCGGCCAGGATGCCGCCATTTCTCCGGAGGCAGGGTACCCGGCCGAACCGGTAGCTTACGATGCGGGAGCCGAGACAGCTGACGCTTTTGTGCCTCCTGCCGGGCCAGCCGATTATGACATTGGCATCTCCTATCCAGGCCAGGATGCCGCCAGTGCTCCGGAGGCATGGGACCCGGTCGAACCGTTCGCTTGCGATGCGGGAGCCGAGACTGATGCTGTCGCCGTTCCGGGAGCTGAGCCTGCTGAAACTTCAGTACAGCCTGCCGATTCTGTCGATTATACGGTAAGTGCCAACTATTCCGCTCAGGATGCCTCCCTTGCTCCGGGGGCTGATGACCTGACCGTGCCGGCCGCCTTCGAGGCGGGTGCTGGGACTGCCGACACTTTAGTTACACCTGCAGGTTCTGCCGATTATCCGCTTGGCACCTACTATCCCGGCCAGGATGCCGCCCTTGCTCCGGGGGCCGAGGACCTGACCGAGCCGCCCGCCTTCGAAGCGGGCGCTGGGACTGCCGACACTTTAGTGACACCTGCAGGTTCTGCCGATTATCCGCTTGGCACCTACTGTCCCGGCCAGGATGCCGCCCTTGCTACGGGGGCCGTGGACCTGTCCGAGCCGACCGCCTTCGAGGCGGGCGCTGGGACTGCCGACACTTTCGTGACACCTGCCGGTTCTGCCGATTATCCGCTTGGCACCTACTGTCCCGCGCAGGATGCCTCCCTTGCTCCGGAGGCAGATGCCCAGGCCCAGCAGACCGAGCACGACGCCGAC